>NZ_SOCA01000006.1 GCF_004364345.1 Prosthecobacter fusiformis
AGAGGTATCGCTCAGCGCCCTGGGCTACAACATGCGCCGCGTTCTGAACATCGTCGGCACAGGGGAACTGATCAAACACCTCGGCAAACGGGCTGCGACCGCCGCCTGAGGAGGCAAAGGAGTGCCCAGGGAGAGGCAGTCAAAGCCGACCGGATGCGAAAAGGACGGCCAGTGGCTAAGAACCCAAAAGCGGCCTGGCCATCTAAAAATAAAATCCTCCTACCTTAGCCCCCTCTCCCGCATCCCAAAACCAGTCCTAGAGTTGCCCTGTTCACTTCTCAGCGAGTTTTGAAACAGTCTGGCCAGCAGGTGGGTCTGGTGGTCTAACGGCATCGCACCACCCATCCCCCACGCCCTGGCGCTGCACTACTCACTCACCCACCCACGAAAAAGGCGGAATCCTCAGGGATTCCGCCTTCAAAGTTTTCTGAGTGGCTAGGCCACAGAGCGATTACCAGCGTTCGCCGCCTTCGCCCTTGCCGCCGCGATCGCGATCCCAGCTCTTGCCGCCGCGACCACCGCCACCGCCGCCGCCGCCACCGTAGCCGCCACGGCCACCGCCGCCGCCGCCACCACCGCCGCTGTAGCCACCACGGCCACCGCCGCCGCCACCACCGCCGCCGCCGTAACCGCCACGGCTGCCGCCGCCACCACCGCCACCGAAGGCAGGGCGCTCTTCTTTCGGACGGGCTTCATTGATCGTCAGGGAGCGACCACCGAAGTCTTTGCCGTTCAGGCCAGTGATGGCTGCCGTCATGGCTTCCGGTGTGTCCATGCTGACGAAGGCGAACCCACGTGGGCGACCGCTCTCACGGTCCATCGGCAGGAAGACATCGGTAACGCCGCCGAATTGGGCAAAGAGATCGCGCAGATCTACATCGGTGGCACTGAAGGGGAGGTTCCCCACATACATTTTCGTATTCATTTCGGTAATAACTGAGTGGTCACTGAATTATGATCAGCCAGAACCCTCACCGACGAAACATTCACCTGATGAACTTCTGGACCTAACCCTCAAACAGGTGGACGCATCGGAGGTGTTGCAGAGCCAGGGTTCAATTGCAAGTCCTTTTCTTGCCTGCACGAGACTTTAAATTTTTTAAGGAGGGCGTGCAATTTGCCCACCATGCACCTCCGCTTACCTGTGCTATCCTTGTCTTTTTGTGCTCCACGCTGTTAACCCAGACTTCACTCTCTTGGATGAAACCGACGATTACATCGTCGTGGATAAACCTGCCCCTTTGCAGGTACATCCCAGCACCCCCAATGGCACTTGGACGCTCTGGCACGGCCTCAATGAACTGCTCGCTTATGAGATGGCCAATGGCGGTCAAATCTCCATCATCAACCGGCTGGACCGCGAGACCAGCGGCACCGTCCTGGTGGCGAAGAACCAGCCTGCGGCCCGCCGTTTCGGCATCGCCATGCAGGAGCGGCAGTTTCACAAGACCTACCTCGCCATCGTCCACGGCTGGCCAGAATGGGAGGAACTGGACCTCAACGCCCCAATTCTACGCAAAGGTGAGGTCGCCGAATCGCCTATCTGGGTGAAGCAAATCGTTCATCCCGATGGAGCCGCCTGCCAGACACGCTTCTGGTTATTCCAAAAGGTATCGCATCCTCAGGCTGGGCCGCTGGCATTGGTGGAGGCCGCGCCTGTCACTGGTCGCATGCACCAGATCCGTGTGCATTTAGCCCATCTCGGCCATCCCATTCTGGGGGATAAGATCTATGGGGCGGATGAGACCTGCTACCTGGATTTCATCCAGACCGGCTGGACTCCAGATTTGGAAAAGCGCCTCCACTTCTCCCGCCAGGCCCTGCATTCTCATCGGCTCGAGGTCCGCACGCCCGATTTTACCCACATCTGGCAGGCCTCACTCCCAGTGGAGATGCAGCGCTGGATATATCCTGACTAGATGCACCAGTGACGCACATCACTGCGGCTCCAGATACACAGCTTTGTAACAGCGATGCTCCAGGAGGGAAGACTTCAGTCCTTTCACTTCCGGTCGGCTCAGGTGCGCGCGCACATACCAGTAGAGCGGGATCATCGGCAACTCATCCAGCAGCAGCAGTTCAGCCTCCGTCAGCAGGGCCATGCGCCGGGTGCTTTCGCCTTCGCGCAGGGAGGCCTGCATCAGTTCATCGTAGCGGGCATTGCTCCAGCCCGTATTGTTATTGCCATCACCCGTCTGCCAGATGCTCAGAAAGGTATAGGGGTCCAGGTAATCGCCGATCCAGCCCGCCCGGCATACCTGGTAGTCCAGCGTGCGCTGGCTTTTCAGATACACGTTCCACTCCTCGTTTAGCACCCCCACCGGGATGTTCAGGTTCTTCTTCCACATCTCCTGGATGGCCTCGCCGATGGTGCGGTGGGATTCCAGGGTGTTGATCAGGATATCAAACTTGGGGAACCCTTGGCCATTGGGAAACCCCGCCTCCGCCAGCAGGCGACGCGCTTCCTCAGGGTCATATTTCAGCACCCCCGGCGTCTCGTAGCCTTCGCCTGCACCCGGCGGCGTGAAGCCCACCGCAGGCTTTTGCCCACCACGCAGCACATTGCGGATCAATGTTTCCTGGTCCACCGCCAGCGTCAGCGCCTTGCGCACACGCTTATCGTTAAAGGGCGGCTTCGTCACATTGATGCGGTAAAAATACGTGCCCAGCATCGGATCGATGTGGAAGACTTCCGGCTCCTTTTCACGGTAGTAGTCCAGCTTGGACAGGGGCACCGTGTTCGTCGCATGGATCTGCCCATCGCGAAAAGCCCGTTCCTCCGTCGCATCACTGACGATGGGGATGAACTGGATCTCATTCAGTTTCACGATGCCTGCATCCCAGTAGAGCGGATTCCGCTCCACGGTGATGGAGTGGGTATAGCGCCATTCTTTGAGCTTGAACGGGCCATTGCCCACGAGGTTTCCCACTCGCGTCCACTGGGTATCCCGGTCAGTCATTTTGCCAAATCGCTCGATCACGTGCCTCGGCACAGGATGCCAGGAGTAATGCTTCAGCATCGAGGGCAGATAGGGTGCAGGTCCTTTGAGGATGATCTGCAAAGTGTGATCATCCAGCGCCTTGGCACCCACTTGCGTGAAATCTTTGACCTCCCCTTTATTGAACTCCTCCGCATTCAGCATGGGGTAGAGCATGGGCGCATACGGCCCCGCCAGTGCCGGGGTCAGGATGCGTTGAAAGGAGAATAAAAAATCAGCAGCCGTCAGCGGCGTGCCATCACTCCACCGCCCCTCCTTGCGCAGGTGAAAGGTCCAGGTGATGAAATCCTGCGTTTCCCAGTGCGTGGCCGCTCCCGGGCCATTCGCATCTGGATCTTCAGGCGTCGTCGCCACCAGTCCCTCGAAAAGCGCGTCAAAGAGATGATGCTCCGGCACGCCTGTGGCCAGTTGTGGGTCCATCGTTTCCGGCTCGGCCCCGTTGGCGATGATGAGGATGCCCTTTTCTGTAGCCTCGGTGATGCGGGTCGGCCGATGGTTGCGCGATTGATGGAACGCAAACACCGCCCCGATCAGGCCGGTCAAAATCAAAGCTCGTGTGATCCAGGCGCGCATGGTTTCCCCAGCGTGCTGGACACGCCCTAGCTTGTCAATCCCCCAGACCTCTCCCGAGTAGCGGAAATGCATGGGCAGCCAGGTCACGCTCAGCGCCTTTTTTCATTTGGGTTAAATAATGGGATATGATAGTATATAATAGCGTGCCTGTTCCCATTCCAGATACTGCTCCCGGTTTTCCCCATCCATCCCCCCATGGGGAAATGCATCCCCATGAAATCCCCATCGTAATTCTTTCATTATCAATGGGATGAAGCCAAAAATGCCCACATGAGGAAAATTTCAAATGTATCCCCATATCCCCCGATACCCTTGTTTTGTTGAGTTCCTCGATTGAATGAAAAAGCCATAAGAGCTGTCTGAACTGCCACACCTCGTCTGCGCCCCTTATTCCATGGCTTATGCTCCTTATTCCTCCAGTCTTCAGGCATTCTTTGGCAGAAGTTCTTGAGCATTCCGGCGTATTGTCTGACTGTTAAGCTCCCACTTCATGCGCGACTATTTCATCCGACGCTTTTTGCTCATCCTCCCGACGCTGATCGGGGCGACGATGGTGGTGTACTTCATCACCCGCATGGCCCCCGGAGGCCCGGTCGAAGCGATGATGCGGAATTCCATGGCCCTTTCTGCCAACCGCAGCATGAAGGACGCCGGGGGTTCCCTCAGTGAGGAGCAGAAGGAGCAGATCAAGGCCCGCTTTAAGCTCGATAAACCTTACTTGATCGGGTACCTCATGTGGCTCGGGGCTTTGCCAGATGAACTGGATAAACGCTTCATCAAATTTGAGGAGGGGAAGGATTCCGCACCGCTGACACTAAAATCTCTCCTGCCCAAGTCTGAGTGGAAAACGAACAATGCCTATCGTGTCATCCAGGCCACCGTCTCCCGTGATGGATCATTGAAGGATGAGCAGGGAAAAACGGTAGATGGATGGAAGGTCACACTGGAACCTGAAAAGCAGCGTGCGGTCATCTTTCGGCCCCAGTTTGATGGCCTTCTACAAGGTTCCTTTGGTTACTCCCTGCGCTACAATGACAGCGTCTGGACCATGATCGTGGAGCGCATGCCTATTTCCATTTTCTTCGGCCTGGCCTCCTTTCTGATCATGTATTCAGTGTGCCTCCCTTTGGGCGTGCTGAAGGCCATCAAGCATCGGACCTTCATTGATAATGCCTCCTCTTTGCTGATCTTTGGTGCATACGCCATTCCATCCTTTGCCCTGGGCAGTGTATTGGTGGTTTACGTCGCCGCCCGTTGGGGCTGGTTTCCCTCCGGTGGTTTCACCAGTGAGAACTTTGCCGACCTCGGCCTGTTCGCCAAAGTCTTGGATTTGCTGCATCACGCAGCCCTGCCTCTGCTTTGCTACATCATTGGCAGCTTTGCCCTGCTGACCATGATGATGAAAAACAACCTCATGGATAATCTCGCGGCCGATTATGTCCGCACCGCGATAGCCAAAGGAGCCGGTTTTAAACGTGCCGTGCTTCACCATGCGCTGCGGAATTCACTCATCCCTGTGGCCAGTACCCTGGGCGGTGTCGTGATGATCTTTGTGGGCGGCTCCGTACTTATCGAGCGTATTTTTGACATCAATGGTCTGGGCATGCTGCATTTCCAGGCCGTGCTGGACCGGGACATCACCCTCATGATGGGCCTGCTGACCGTGGACGTCTTTTTGATCATGATCGGTAACATCCTGTCCGATTACTTTGTGGCCCTGGCCGATCCCCGCATCCGCTTTGACTGACGCATGACCCCGCGCACCCTTGGCATCGCCCTCACGATTTTCGCCTTCCTGGCAGCCTTGTTCCGCTGGCTGGGATTTCTTGTGCCCGTGTTCAAGCTGCCCTTTCTCGGCGGTGCCTGGGCAGGCTGGATTTTGGTCAGCTTATGCGGCCTCGCTGGCTTGAGGCTTTTGCTCAAAGGCCAGCGGGAGTGGCAGTTCAGCCCACTCACCCTGAAGCAGTTCCGCCGCTTCCGTTCCCTCCGGCGCGGTTACATTTCCTTCCTCATCCTGCTATCTCTCGCGGGGGGTGCCGCTTTGGACAATCTCATCGTCGGTAAGCGTGCCCTTGTCGTCAGCCATGCAGGCAGTCTCTACTTTCCTTTTCTGCGCAGTGATGTCATTCCGGGGAAAACCTTTGGCCTGGAATACGATGCGGAAACCAACTACCGCGAGCTGAAGCGTGTGTTTGAAAAAGAGGACAAGGGCTGGGTGCTTCTGCCTCCAGTGCCCTATGCACCTTCTTTGGATTCGGAGGACATCATTGAGACATTGGAAAAGCGCACCGATGGCCAGGTTTACCAGGCTGGGTCCAAGGAGGCTTTCAATGGCCGGGCCTACACTGTTTTCAAATCCAAGCCGGAACAAAAACGCCAGGAGTTCACCTACCGTGCCGGATTGCTTCAGGGGGAAATGCGCGGCTGGGATGCCGAAGGGGAGCAGGTGGAACGAGCCCGATATGACCATGGTCAACGTGTCGAATTCACCGACTACACACTTGAAAAAACGGTGGACTCGCTCACTGCCGAGGCAGGGCCGGATCTGCTGACGATCATTTATCCGCCTTCACCGCCATCGTGGAGCCAAGGGCATTATCTGGGCACGAATGCCTCCGGGTTGGATGTGCTCGCCGTTTTGTATGGTGGCCTTCAGCAGGCATTGATTGCAGCCACCTTGTTTGTGACCTTCGTGTTTGTGGTCGGCATTTTTGTCGGTGGGGTGGCGGGTTACTTTGGGGGCTGGCTGGATCTCATCGCCCAGCGCCTCATCGAAATTTGGGGTGTATTGCCTTTCCTATTCGTCGTGATGATTGTCAGCTCCTTGATCCAGCCCACCCTGGTCATCCTGGTGGGCATCATTGCCATGTTTGGCTGGATGGGCACAGCCACTTACCTGCGCACCGCCACCTATCGGGAAAAAGCGCGGGATTATGTGGCTTCGGCCAGGTTGCTCGGGGCCAGCACGGGACGTGTGCTCTTTAAGCATATCCTGCCCAATACCATCGCCATTCTCGTCACCCTCGCCCCATTTGAAATCGCCGGCGTGATCACCTCCCTGGCCGCCCTCGATTTCCTGGGCTTTGGCCTACCGCCGGAGGTTCCAAGCTGGGGTCGCCTGCTGCATGAAGGTACGGAAAGCTTCAATTATCCCTGGATCGTTAGTGCAGCTTTCTCCGCCATGGTCGGCACTTTGATTTTGGTCACCTTTGTGGGTGAGGCTGTGCGTGAGGCCTTCGATCCGAAGAAATTTACCACTTACAGGTGATGAGCTTTTTACCTTCCATTCTCCGGGTCTCGTGCCTGGCCCTTCTGCTGGGTGCACCGGCCGTCCTGGCCGATGACGACCGCTTTCCGCCTTATGATAACACTGAGGAAGTGAAGGCTTTCTGGGCCTCAAAGCCAGACTTTTTTCAGTGGAAGACTCCTGCGGACCTGCCCGCAGATTTGAAGTGGGAAAACGGCGCAGACCTGCCAGAAATGGGAGATCCTGCGGCTAAAAAAGGCGGCGTGTTTCATGATCAGATTGACGGTTATCCCGCCACCTTTAGGTTCATCGGCCCGGATGCCAACGGCTCCTTCCGTGGCGAGCACTGGGACAACATTTATGTCTGGATTGTCCAGCCGCACATGAACGTCAGCGGCTGGGTGCCGGGCATTGCGGATGAATGGGCCATCTCTCCCGACAAGCGAACCATCTACTTTAAGCTGGACCCGAAGGCGACTTATTCGGATGGCGTGCCCATCACGGTGGAGGACTTCTTCATGACGTTCTTCATCATGCTCAGCCCGAATATCCAGGACCCTTGGTATAACGATTATTACTCCAAGGAGTTCACGGCCATCACGAAGTATGATGACCACACTTTTGCATTCACCATTCCTGAGCCGAAGCCGGATCCCCTTTGGTATGTGGGTGACTTTCCACCCTGCCCAAGACACTTTTTCAAAGAGTTTACAGATGACTTTCCTGCCCGCTATCAATGGCGGAAATCTCCCACCACCGGGGCTTATGAAATCTATCCTGAAGGAATGAAAAAGGGCCGTAGTGTCACCCTTTCTCGGGTGAAAAACTGGTGGGCCAAGGATAAGAAGCACTATCGCTACCGCTTCAATCCGGACTTTATCGAATACAAAGTCATCGGCAGCATGGACAAGGCCTTTGAGATGTTCCGCCAGGGGCAGATTGACTGGTTCGCCATGGGCCTGCCGCGCTATTGGTATGACAAGGCTGAAATCCCGGAGATCTACAATGGCTACATTGAGAGGCAGATTTTTTTCAATGACTATCCGCGTATCTCGCGCGGCATTTACATCAATCAAAGGAATCCTCCTTTGGACAATCTGGATGTGCGCATCGGTATCGCTCATGCCCTGAATTTCCAAAAGGTGATCGAGGTGGATTTTCGCGGGGATTACGTGCGCATGCGCAATACCTCAGCGGGTTTTGGCCGTTTCACCAACACCAATGTCCGCCCTCGGGAATACGATGTGGTGAAGGCGCGGCAGGCTTTTGCCAAAGGTGGTTTTGCTACTGCTGGCCGGGATGGCGTGCTGGTGAATTCGCAGGGGAAACGCCTCTCCGTGACACTGTCCCTTCCGCAAGGTCCCTTTGGCCCCATCGCTCTCCGTTTGAAGGAGGAGGCTTTGAGGGCTGGCCTCGAAATCATTGTTGAGGAAATGGACTTCACTCAGCTCATGAAAAAAAGTGATCAAAAGAATCACGAACTCATCTTCGCCGGTTTTGGAGCCACACTGCCCTACCCACGTTTTTGGGAGAATTACCATTCCTCCAATGCCTGGAAGGTTGAGCCTGACGGCAGCAAGAAAATCGTACCTGATACCAATAACTTAACGATGACCGCAGACCCTGAAATGGACGTGATCATTGACCAGCAGCGCAAGGCACAAACGGAAGATGAAGTGGAGCGCCTGAGTTGGAAATTGCAGGAGATGGTGGAAGAAAAATGTGTGTCCATCCCTGCCTGGGAATCGCCTTCCTATCGTTTCGGATACTGGCGCTGGATCAAGTGGCCCAAGGACGGCAATTTCAAAAACAGCCAGTTACCCATGGATACACATGTCCATTGGATCGACGAGGCAGTGAAGGAAGAGACGCTGGAGGCGCGGCGTGAAGGCAAATCCTTCGGTGAAACCATCCGTGTCTTTGACCAATACAAACAGAACTGATGAGCTCCGTGGACACCATTTTACAGGTCGAAAACCTTGTCACCGCATTCGACACGGATGCCGGGCGGATGACGGCGGTGGATGGCATCAGCTTTGAAGTGCCGCGCGGGAAAACTCTAGGGATTGTCGGCGAGTCTGGCTGTGGCAAAAGTGTGACCGCTTTTTCCATCACCCGACTGCTTCCCCAGCCTCATGGAAAGATCCTGGGCGGTAGCATCCGCTTTGAAGGAAAGGATCTCATCAACCTGCCTCTGGATGAAATGCGCAATGTGCGCGGCAACGAGATCAGCATGATTTTCCAGGAGCCGATGACCGCGCTGAACCCGGTGCAGACCGTGGGCCGCCAGTTGGGCGAGGCTATCCTCTTGCATGACAAATGCAGTAAGGCAGAGGTCCTTTCCCGTAGCTTGGACATGATGAAAAAGGTGCGCATACCCGCTCCTGAAACCCGTCTGGGTGAGTATCCTCACCAGCTTAGCGGCGGTATGCGCCAGCGTGTGATGATCGCCATGGCATTGATTAATAAACCGAAGTTGCTCATCGCGGATGAGCCGACGACGGCGCTGGATGTGACGGTGCAGGCCCAGATCCTGGCGCTCATTGCGGATCTGCAAAAGGAGATGGGCATGAGTGTCGTGCTTATCACCCATGACCTCGGCGTCATCGCGGAAGTATGCGATGAAGTGGCCGTGATGTATGCCGGACGTATCGTGGAAAGAGCGAATGTATTCGATCTGTTCGCGAATCCCCGTCATGCCTATACTCAGGGTCTGCTGGAGAGCATACCCCGCCTGGACAGCCGCCCCAAGACCCTTCTGAAAGCCATCCGTGGCAATGTCCCCGGTATCGCTGACTTCCAGCCTGGTTGCCGTTTCGCTGAACGTTCAGGCCGTGAACACCGGACGGAGCATCTGCATACTCGTCCTCCATTTGTTGAGATCTCGCCTAACCACTGGGTTGAAAACTGCCCCATCTGCGTCGCATGAGCCTTCTTACCGTCAAAAATCTCCAGCAGCATTTCCCCGTCCGTGGCGGAGTGCTCCGGCGTTCCGTAGCCTCCTGCAAAGCGGTGGATGGCGTCAGCTTTTCCCTGGCGGCTGGCGAGACGCTCGGGCTGGTGGGTGAATCCGGTTGTGGCAAAACCACTTTGGGCAAAGCTATCGTGCGTCTGCTGAAACCCACTGCCGGGACCATCGAATTTGAAGGCAGAGACATCACTACTGCAAGCATGGGAGAGCTGCGCCCTGCCCGCCGTCACATGCAGATGATCTTTCAAGATCCAGCGGAGTCCCTAAACCCTCGCCACACAGTGCGGGACATTCTGGAGGAACCCTTCATTGTTCAGAAGATCGGCAGCAAAGAGGAACGCCGCCAATGGGTGGCTGACCTTTTGGACAAGGTGGGCCTCAGTGCCGCCTCAGCAGACCGTTTTCCCTTCGAGTTCAGCGGTGGTCAGCGCCAGCGCATCGGCATTGCCCGGGCCATTGCTTTGAAGCCGAAGCTCATCGTCTGTGACGAGCCGGTGTCCGCCCTGGATGTCTCAGTTCAAAGTCAGGTACTTAACCTTTTGTTAGACCTGCAACGTGACATGGGCCTCAGTTACCTCTTCATCGCCCACGGCCTGAGTGTCGTGAAGCACATGAGTGACCGCGTGGCGGTGATGTATCTGGGCAAGATCGTCGAACTGGCCCCGGCCGAGGAGCTATACCATCATCCGCGTCATGCCTATACCAAGGCCCTGCTGGATGCCATCCCGACTCCTGATCCATCCAAGCGGCATCCTTGCCGCCTGCTCCAGGGAGATGTGCCTTCCCCCATCAATCCTCCCGCCGGTTGTGCCTTTGGCCATCGCATGGGCCATCCCCGCTGGCAGGAGAGCGTGGGCATGGACCTGACTCTCAAAGAAGTCTCTCCTGGCCACTTCGTTCAGCCTTGTCCCTGCTGCAGCTGAGTTATTCGGGATGCACAATGATGTAGGTGCTTTGTCCCTGCCCAGTGGGGAGCATGGCCCGGAGTTCATGGCGACCGGGTATCAGTTCCACATAGGCTGTCGTACCATCCATTTGGATAGGCAAGGTCGCGCATTCCCAGGCCACTTCGCGGTGCGGAGTGGTTTCTAATAACAGGCGTCTTCCCCCTTGTGGCAGGTCGGGATCCAAGCGGACGACAGTACCAGGAATGGGGTTGGAGATACGCCAGGGACGCTCTTGCGCCGAGTCGTCGATAGCCACCAGATCGCCCATCCAGTTATCTGCACTTCGGACCCAGGTGGCATACTCAGGTCTGAGCAGAGCCCGGCCTCGGGTGTCATAATCCTCCGCACTGGCCGCAGGTGGCAGATGCTTGATGACGAAGATCTCCTCACGGCTGATCCGTGCGGGTGGTGACTGGGGCGTCAGGCGTTTGCCGGTGCGCGGATCTATACGGGCATGGATGAGTCCTGGCGGCTCCATATACCAGGTGACGCCGAAGCGGCTTTGAAGCTCGATGAATACATCCCGCCAGATGGGGGCGGCCCCGGTGACGCCGGAAACTTCCTGCATGGGGGTATTGTCAAAGTTACCTGCCCAGACAGCGACGGTGAATTCGGGGGTATACCCCACGCACCAGTTGTCCCGGTATGCAGTACTGGTGCCTGTCTTCACTGCCACCGGGAAAGGCAGGCGCAGGGGGGAATACTGGCCAAAGGTAAGCTGGCGGGCTTGGTTGTCGGAAAGGATACTGGCTATGATGTAACAGGAGGCTTCATCAAAGCGCCTCTTCGGTGGGGTATTCTCCGGCTGGGCTATAAGGGACCAGGGGCGGTCGATGCCGAGGCGTGCCAGGCAGGCATAGGCATTGGCCAGCTCGACCAGCCGGACGGGTGCATTGCCGATGGTGAGGCCTAGGCCATAGTGCTCCGCTGGTTCTGTGAGGGTAGTTAGGCCAAGGTCCTGCAGTTGCTTGAGCAAGGTATCCGTACCTCCGATACTGCTAAGCACCTTCACGGCGGAGATGTTCAGGCTGTTGCCCAATGCCTGACGATAGGTCACGGGACCGTATAGCTTATGTGCATAGTTTTCCGGGCGGTAGGTGCCTGTCGGGGTGGTGTATTCGATGGGCAGATCGGCCACGATGCTGGCGGCGGTGGCTCCGCGCTCCAGGGCCAGCAGGTAAGTGAAGGGCTTGATGGCGGAGCCCGGCGAATGCGGCACCCAAGCACCATTGATCTGCCCGCCATCGGTGGCAAAGAAGTCGCGGGAACCTGCGAGGGCCAGGACATGGCCGGTGGCATTTTCGATAACCACGGCGGCGGCTTGAGTGACATGCCGTTCCTTTAGCGCAGCCAGTCTCTGGGTTATGATCGTCTCGATCTGGCGTTGCAGGCCTGCATCCAAGGTGGTGACGGTAGTTTCGCGAGGTTCCGGGCGCAGCATTTCCACGGCATGAGGGGCCTCAAATCCACCATGGAAGCGGCTCAGTTTAAGAGGTTCCTTTTGGGCAACACGAAGCTGTTCCTCCGATAGCCAACCGAGTTCCCTCATCTTGCCCAGGATGCGTAACTGGCGAGGGCGGATGGCAGTCAGTTGGCGAAACGGATTGTAGCGTGTGGGGGATTGCGGGATGGCTGCGAGCAGGGCGCATTCAGCCGGGGTTAGATCGGCCAGTGGTTTGTAGAAGTATCCCTGGGCTGCACTGGCGCAGCCGGTGAGGAGATTGCCATAACTGATGCGGTTGAGGTATTCGGTGATGACCTGTTCCTTGCTCCATTGCATCGCCAGTCGCCTCGCTTGCAGGGCCTCGATCATTTTCACCTTGAGGGTGCGTTTGCCTGTACGTGCGGCGGCGACTTTGACCAGTTGCTGATGGACGGTGGAGGCACCGGAGACAATGCGGCGGCTGCTCAGATTATCCCTGGCCGCACGGCCAATGGCCAGCAGGTCCACACCACCATGGTCAAAGAAACGTTTGTCTTCAGCAGCTAGGGTGGCCTGAATCAGCCGTGTGGGGATTTCCTCAAAGCGCAGCACCTGGGCCACGCGGTCGCCTTTTTGGGTCAGCAGCATCCGCAGGGGGATGCCATCCTTGCTGAGGTATCGGGGGGATGGGGTTTGAGGGGTATTCAGTGCCTGCGGCAAAGGCAGCAGCCAAGGGAGGCCAAACCATACGCCCGCACCTGCTGCGAGGGTGATCAGCAGCAGCTTGAGAAGACGTTTGTGCCCGCGACGAATGGCCATGAAATGGAGCTTCTAAAGGTAACCCGATTTTCGGTTTTGGGTATGCGGTTTTCAGTTTTCTGGACGCCACGATTCCCCGCATAAATGCGTTACTTCGAACGCGGTGATTCGGAATACTCATTCCAAGATGAGCGGTTCATGTTGGTTGGATTCTGGCTGGTCAAAGCAGGGTCTTTGGTGTTTCGTCATCAGGAAAGGATATCCAGCTATGCTTCAAGGAAACTTGCCCCCTCATCGGCACTCCCATCAGGGAGCCAGCGTCTTCAAGAAGGTTCTCATCTCGATTGTCGTGATTGCGGCTGTGGGTTCGGCGGCTTTGTTTGTGAAAGTGGCCGTGAATCATGACCGAATGAGGCAGCAGCTTCGGGACGAAACCCCTGCCTTGATCAGGGAAAATCTCGAACTAATGGATCGTGGATCTTGATCCCCGCCTGGCTTGCAGGGAATGGAATCCTGGAAAGTAAGTTCGAAGTTTCCCAAGCACCGCATGAATGAGGTGCTCCTGAACGCCGAACTCTGAGACCGCTGCTTACTCCAGGATTTCTTCCAGCACTCGTCCATCCGGTGCTGGGAGGGTAATATCCAGCAGGCTAGCGATGGTGGGGGCGATGTCTAGGTTGGCCATTCTTGGAAGGACGATGCCTTTTTTAATGCCTTTGCCGGAGGCGATGAAGATGCCGTCCAGTTCGGGATCGGTGTTGGGATAGCCGTGGGTGCCGCCGTAGTCCACGCTTGGAGCGGTGACAGCATCACCTGCCGCGCCGTTGTTAAAGGCATACCCGGCTTTGGCATACAGGACCAAGTCTCCCATGCCCTGGTTTTCAGCGGGTGTCGGCATTCCCAGAGAAGGGCCGTCATTGCCGTCTATAACTCGGTCTACCCCTTCGGTGGTGGTGAATAGTTCCTTTAGCTTGGGCAGCAGCTCCGCCTTGCGGGCCGGGTCCAGCACATAGATGAAACAGAGGCCGCCCTGCGTCATGGCAGCGACCTCGCATTGGGTGATGGCATTGCCAAAGGCTTTGGAGTAACCGGCCTTTTTCAGGACCACATTGGGATAGACAAACTGGCTCACTTTTTTGAAGCCGTGGTCGGTGGCGATGATGAAGGTGGTCATGTCCGTCAGCCCAGCGTCCTTCACTGATTGCACAAGATCCCCGACCAGCCGGTCGGTATAGGCCAGGGCTGTGTAGCTGGCCATGTTGGCCGGGCCGTAACGGTGATGAGTGCCGTCCGTGTTCAGGGTGTGGTACAACATCAGGTTAGGCTTGTGCGTCTTGATGATGTGGCTGGCGGCACGGGTCCAGGTGAGGTCGTGCCAGGCCATATTCTTGCGCTGCGGTCCGGGGTTCATCCAGGTGATCTGCTCCTCCGTCAGCAGTCCGGCGGTGATCATCTCCTTCTCAATAGGTCGGTCCGCGCTGGGCAACTCGGAAAAGCTCCAGTTGATCGTTTCCGCATCCTTGATGGCCACCCAGTCCACCTCTGCCGTGGTGAGCCCGGCCTCATGGGCGACATCATAAAGAGTTGGCACGTGAACAAGGCGGTTCTTGTGCACCCAGGGTTCGATCTTCGGTGGTTTGTTGCCCTCTCCGCGCACCAGGAGGCCGTTGAAAAGGACGCCATGTTTTCTTGGGTTCACCCCGGTCACCATCGTGGTGTGGTTGATCCAGGTGATGGACGGATTGGAGACCGTCATCGCCTCCGTCTGCGCTCCCTCAGCGGCTAACTGGCGGAGGTTCGGGATCGCCAAGGAAGGGTCCTTCCACATCCATGCGGGGAATCCGTCCAGGCTGATGAGTACGACATGCTGGTTTTTGTCGGCTGCGGCGAGGGGGACCGTGAAACCGAGGGCGAGAAGCAGAAGGCGGAGGAGCATGAGGAGGGTACGGCGGGATGTGGACGACTCTTTTCTAGACCGGCTAAAGCCGGGACTACAGAGCGCCCAAAAAAAGGCACGGGACTTGGGGTCCCGTGCCTTGAAGTGTTTTTGGATGCGGACTGGGGCGTCCGCGCTCCGGGTGAGTGGGGGAATGCGGACGGGGGCGTCCGCGCTCCGGTTTAATGGGAGGCGAACGTTTTGGCGTGCGCGCTCCGGTTTATCACTCGTAGCTGGCTTGCTGGCCGCCTTTGAAGTCGCGCTTTTTGATCCACGGCATGAGGCTGCGGAGGCGGGCGCCGGTCTTCTCGATGGGGTGCTTCTCGCCGTCTTTGAGGAGTTGGTTGAAGGTCTTGTAACCGGTTTCGGTTTCTTTGATCCACTCTTTGGCGAACTTGCCGTTCTGGATCTCCTTCAGCGCGGCTTTCATGCGCTTCTTGACGCTGGCGTCGATGATCTTGGGTCCGACTTTGACGTCGCCCCACTTGGCGGTTTCGGAGATGGAGAAACGCATGCCGGCGATGCCGGATTCGTTCATGAGGTCAACGATGAGCTTGAGCTCATGGAGGCACTCGAAGTAGGCCATTTCAGGAGCGTAGCCGGCCTCGACCAGCACTTCGAAACCAGCCTGCACCAGGGCGCTGGTGCCGCCGCAAAGGACGGTCTGCTCACCGAAGAGGTCGGTCTCTGTTTCTTCCTGGAAGCTGGTCTGAAGGACGCCGCCACGGGTGCAACCGACGCCGTGTGCCCAGGCGAGGGCGATCTGCTTGGACTTCTTGGAAGGGTCCTGATAGATGGCGATGAGTCCTGGGACGCCTTTGCCTTCTGTGTACTGACGACGGACGATGTGACCTGGGCCTTTCGGGGCGACCATGATGACGTTCACGTCTGCTGGAGGAACGACGGTCTTGTAATGGATGGCGAAGCCGTGGCTGAAGAGGAGGGTCTTACCCTTGACCAGGTTTGGAGCGATGTCCTTTTCATACACACCGCCGATTTTGGTGTCGGGAACGGCCACGAAGATGACGTCGCCCAGTTTGACGGCTTCGGCTGTGTCATAGACCTTGAAGCCTTTTTCTTCAGCGACCTTGCGGCTTTTGCTGCCGGCATACAGACCGATGATGACGTTGACGCCGCTTTCCTTGAGGTTCAGGGCGTGCGCATGGCCCTGCGAGCCAAAGCCGATCACGGCGCAGGTTTTGCCTTTGAGAGGCGCCAGGCTGGCGTCTTTTTCAGTGTAGATTTTTGCGGGCATTAGTTGTGGGTCTGGTTAGAGGGCGCGCAGAGTGGTGCAACAGAGAGGGATGGTCAAGGAGGAGTTGACAGGCGGTTAGGCCGCTTGTGCGGGCGGCGGCGGGCAAATGGGCTGTGGGTGGCCGGTGTGTGGATGGCTGCAGGATTGGGTTAAAGTCATACTTGCCGGGTCTGAATTTCGCGTTAGATGATGCTCATGAGACTGACCAAACGTGGCGAATACGCTCTGCGAACGATGATCCGGCTCGGCGTGGCTGAGCGGAATGGTGAGGGGGTCATTTCGGTTTCATCATTGGCGGAGCAGGAGCACCTGCCGTTTAAGTTTTTGGAGGCGATTTTATTTGAGCTGAGAACGGCGGGCTATGTGGAAAGCCTGCGCGGCAAGCATGGGGGAGCTCGGCTGGCCAGGCCGATGAAGAGCATCAAGATGGGTGAAATCGTGCGTTTGATCGATGGCAAGCTGGCACCCATCGGCTGTGCGAGTGAGACGGAATATGAGAAGTGCACCTGCCCTGATGAGGAGCACTGCGGCCTGCGGATGCTGATGATCGATGTGCGCAATGCCATCGCGAATATTCTGGACCGCTACACGCTGGAGCATGTGGTGGAGGTGACTCTGCGGAAGCAGGAGCAATGCGGGACGGCGAAAAAGAAGGTGGCCAAAAAAGTGGTCGGCGCGCGGCATGCCGACCCAGCGGATGGGTTCCTGGCTGTTCTTTTGGACACGCCGGTGTGAGGGACTGAGCGGAGCAGAAATTTTTGCCACCGCTTTAATTCATACTTGCCAAGTGTAGATACTGAAGATAGGAATTGGGCGACTATGAGCCAAAACACATCAGAAGCAGAATTCGAATCATGGCTGGAGATCGTTCGCCAGAAGGTCGGGGCCATGCGTTTCGGCTCGGTGCAGATCATCGTCCATGAGGGGCGTGTGACGCAGGTGGAGAGCACGGAAAAAACGCGGCTGCCGAGTGAGGTGGTGCCGCTGAATGCAAAGAAGTAGCTCTATGAACACCTTGCAAAAGAATGCGGGCAAGAGTGCCCACGCTCCTCTAGAGCAGCAGCCTAGCATTGAGGCGGGCAAGAGTGCCCACTCTCAACTCTCAGCAGTCCGTCATTGATTTTATGAACACCTTTTCTAGCATTCATCTGGCGCGGAGTCGGCATACACCTTTGAGATCAGAGCCCTCCCGTCTTATTTTGGAAAGCCTGCCGCCGGAGCAGGGGATTTACATTCCGAAGATCGTCAGCAAGCCTTTGAAAAAGGGGCAGGGGTTTAAGTTCGGTGTCTTTGGCGGTATCCACGGTGACGAGGAGGCGGGGACGCTGGCCATCCAGGAGCTGATCCAATGGGCTGCGGAAAAGCCGGAGGAACTGCATGACTATGAACTGCACTTTTTCCCAATCTGCAATCCAACGGGGAGGAACCTGGGGATCCGATATAATCAGAACGGGCTGGATCTGAACCGGGAGTTTTGGTCGGGCTCCATTGAGCCGGAGATCATCTATCTGGAGAGTGAACTGCGCCGTGAGCAATACGATGGCATCATTGCCCTGCATGCGGATGATGACTCGGACGGTTGCTACGGATTCGTCCGCGGGGCGTTGCTGAGCGAGCATCTTTTGGAGCCTGCGCTAAAGGCGGCAAGTGATGAGCTGCCCCGGAATGTGCTGCCGATCATTGATGGCTTTCTGGCCTCCCAAGGCATCATCAAGGAAGGGTATAATGGCATTTTGAGTGCGCCGCCTGAGCAGCAGGTGAAGCCGCTGGAGATTGTCTTTGAAACGCCTGCCCTGGCACCGATGTACCAGCAGGTGAATGCGACGGTGGTGGCTGTGAAGACGATCCTGGCCGAATACCGCCAGCTCCAGGCTTATGCGCCTAACTTATAATCCAGCCTTATTGTGGACGAGACTATCCTTACTTATATTGTCATCGGTTTTATCGCGCAGATCATTGATGGCGCGCTGGGGATGGCCTATGGAGTCAGCGCTTCTAGCCTTTTGTTAGGCGTTGGGGTGCCGCCGGCGGTGGTGAGCAGTACGGTGCATGCGGCTGAATGTTTTACCACTGGGGCCTCGGCGATTTCGCATCGAGCCTTTGGGAATGTGAACAGGAAGCTGTTTTTCGGATTGCTGGTGCCCGGGGTGATCGGTGCTTTTCTGGGAGCCTACATCCTGACGATGATCCCAGGGGATGTGATCAAGCCTTATATCGCGGGTTATCTCCTGCTCATGGGGGTGATTTTGATTGTGAAAGCATTCCGTGCTTTTCCTTCCCGTGAGGTGGCGACGCATTTGAAGCCGCTAGCGTTTTTTGGTGCTTTCGTGGATGCCATCGGAGGCGGTGGCTGGGGGCCGATCGTGGGATCGACCTTGATGGCCCGTGGCAGCCCGTTTCGCGAGACGGTGGGCACGGTCAATACGGTGGAGTTTTTTGTGACTCTGTCCGCTTCATTGGGATTTCTCATCGGCATCGGGCTTAGCCACTGGAATGTGATTTTGGGGCTGGCGGCGGGTGGCGTTGTGGCGGCTCCCTTGGGAGCGTGGGTGTGCAAGCATGTGCCCCAGCGGCCCTTCCTGGTGGTAGTGGGGCTGGTGGTCATCGGGCTGAGTGTGCGCACGCTGATCCAGAGCTTTGCTTGAGAAACCATGGGCGCTTGGTGATGTGCGTGCTAATTGGAGTTTTTTCCGATGCTCATACTTTTGATACTTCTGTCTCTCACCGTGCTGGTGATCTCATTCCTGTGCTCTCTCACAGAGGCGGTTTTACTGAGCCTGAATCCGCTGGATCTGAAGTTGCAGGAAAAGAAGGGAATCCGCAGTGCGGGCCGATGGCTGGTGATGAAGCAATCCATTGAGCGGCCTATTTCGGCCATCCTGGTCTTCAACACGCTGGCCAATACGGGGATGGCGACGCTGGCGGGGGCTGTTTTTACGGGAATTTATGGCCCGGAGTGGCTGTGGGTTTTTTCGATCCTGATGTGTGTGCTGGTTTTGTTTGGTGGGGAGATGGCTCCCAAAATCATCGGGGTACATCATGCGGCGGGGCTGGCTCCACGGCTGATTGGCCCGCTCAGTTTCATGCTGTGGGTCTGTCATCCGCTGGTGCTGCTGATGGTGAAATTTTGTGAAAGGCTGAAGCGCGGGACCGCTGATGGGCGCAGCCAAAGTGACCAGATCATGGACATCATCACGCTGGTGCAGGCGGCGAAGGCTGAGCAACTGCTGCATAACCAGGAGGAGATCATCATGATCCATGCGGCGACGCTGAGCGCGCGCCGTGTGAAGACTGCGATGGTGCCGAAGGATGCGGTGAATGTCTTTGATGTGCGCCGGACGCTTTTGGAAAACGTGGAGGCTGCGGGTCCGAAGCTGCACCGAAGCTATCCCGTGAGCCTGGACGGCACGCGTGAGAGCATCATCGGTTATGTGCGTGTGCGGGAGCTGTTTGTGCAAAATTTAGCAGCACCAGCCACGGCGGACTGGACGAAGCTGGTGCGTCCGGCCTTGCGGATCGATGGCAAGGCATCGCTGACGCAGCTGCTGGCATTATTTTTGGACAAACAAGAGGTGGCGGCATTGGTTGAATCCCCTGGGGGACTCATCGCAGGCTGGATCACCATGGATGATGTGATGAAGGTGCTGATGGGTGCGCGGATTTGATACGGGCACTCAATGCTGCGTTGCGGGATCTATCGCGGAACAATGGCGAGGTAGTTGCGAACGGTGCTCCAACCTGGCTGGCTTATTTCCTGCCAATCTGTTTTGCGGGCATAAAAGGCGGTGGAGCGGCCTCCGTCCAGGTTGAGTGCTCTCACTACCCGGAGGCCTGGGAGCAGATCCGGGGTGGCTAATAATTCACCCAACCCGGCGAGGGTGGTGGAGCGGACGGTGCCGATGGCCCACAGGCGATTTCCATCCGTGGCGATGAAGGTGCGGGTGGCGTTTTTTGTGCGATTGAGTGTGGGCAGGGGATGGCCTGTATCAACGAGGCGCGGGCCTGCCTGAAGCATTTGCGTGACGCCGCTTTCTCCTAGAAATTCCTGATTCCAGACGAGGTAAGGTTCTTGATTGATCAAGACTATGGAGCCCGAAACGAGGCTGGAAGTGGTGAATTGGCCGATTTTACGGCCATCGGAGATCATGAGGCCCAGGGTGGAAAAGTCTGGATGAAAAAAGCCACCGTTCACTCCTGCGATGGCCCCCATGCCACGCATGAGGGGAGTGAGGACGCCGCCTCCCGCGTGGGGGGCTGGCTGGTCCACGATGCGGATGCTGCAACGCTGGCTATCAAACGTAACGACACTGATGCTGGCGGATTCTGTGGTGCTCCGGGCGCTGAATTCATGGAGTTCTGCTCCGTTGGGCAGGGACTGGGTGCGGACCTGGGTACTGCGCTGCCATGATGAATGGATGGGCTGCGGAGGGGAGGCCTGGGGAGGATATAGAGGGGCTGCCTGGGGTGCAGGAGCGGGCTGGGCATAGCCTGGATGTGGACCTGCAGCATTGGGTGTGCTCTGCTGTACGCACTGGGACAGCAGCAGGAGCAGGGCAGGGAGCAGGCAGGCTTTCATGGTTGACGTGGATCCAGACGCTAAGGTCTGATTACGCCTAGCCATTTACTATCTGCGGATTGTTTTGCAGCCAGTTTTGCATGGATTCCATGGCGCGAGCACGGTGGCTGAGCTGATTTTTCACCTCGGCTGGGAGTTCCCCAAAAGTGAGGCGATGACCTTTGGGCGTGAACATGGAATCATATCCAAAGCCACCCTTGCCATGCTCGATGACGCCGACATGGCCTTCGACAATGCCGTCTGCCACGTGAAGGACCTCGCCATCGCGAACGAGTGCGAGGGAGCAGCGAAAGCGTGCCGGGAAGACCTGACCGGGATTGGTGCTGACGCGGCGCAGCCGGTCTTTCAGCAGGCGGCGGTTGTCTGCATCCGTGGCACTTTCCCCCGCATATCTAGCGGAGCGAACGCCGGGCTGCTTGTCCAGGACATCCACTTCCAGGCCGGAATCGTCGGCAAGAACAAGCATGCCTGGGCAGGCGGAGCTGCCGCCTTGGGCTTTGATGATGGCGTTTTCTTCAAAAGTGCTGCCTGTTTCCTCTGGTGGGACCAGTCCGGGGTGTGCGCTTAGGTCCTGAACTTGCCAGTCAGGCCCCAGCATGGCGGCAACTTCCTGGGTTTTATGAGTATTTGAAGTGGCAAGCAGGATCTGGGTCATAGCGGGGGGGGAAGTGGGTAATTCAAGCCGACCCAATGTTCAATATGGCAAAACTTTAGTCGCAAAGCGTTGCGTTGATTGAGGAGGCTTCAGAAAGTTGAGCGGGGGAGATAGGGCCGATGGAGCCTTTACTCCTGTACGATTTCTGTTGGGGACGACGATTTGTATTCATCATCAACAGGTCTTATTTAAACATCGTATCCGCTCCTGTAGATGCGTGTGCCTGGATTTTCCTTTGACCCCAATCCCGCACGCGGCTAAAACGGGCATCCCTTTCATGCCTGCCTCAGACCGTCAACACACGCTGGCCAAGCCCGCCTCCATCACTGGCACCTCACTCCACACCGGTGAGCAAGTCACGCTGACCCTTCAGCCCGCTCCTGAAAACTTCGGGTTTAAATTCCGACGTATGGACCTGGAGGACAAGCCGTTCATCCCCGCCCTGGTCGAAAAAGTCCAGAAGGTGGAACGTGCGACCACCATCGCGGAAGGTGGGGTAAATGTGCATACGGTGGAGCACGTGATCAGTGCCCTGGCCGGGATGGGCGTGGACAATGCCATCATCGAGATGGATGCAAACGAGCCCCCGATCGTGGATGGAAGCTCGCTACCCTTTGTGGAGCTGATCAAAAAAGCCGGTCTGCAGGAGCAGTCTGAGGCCCGGAAGATCTTTGAGATCCGTGAGCCGATCTACCAGGAGACGAGGGATGGAACGATCATCACCATCGTACCGGATAAGAAATTCCGTGTCAGTTGCACGAATGTGGGGCCTGGAGGACGCTTCACGCAGTATATTTCCCTGGAGATCAATCCTGAGGTCTATGAGAAGGAGATCGCCCCGGCGCGTACCTTCGTTTATTATGAAGACATCGCCCCGCTGATGGAAAAGGGGCTGATCAAAGGCGGTACGCTTGAAGCTGCGGTGGTGGTGCGGGGAGAGACGCTGCTGTCGAAACAGCCATTGCGTTTCAACAACGAATTCGTCCGCCACAAGATTTTGGACATCATCGGAGACCTGATGCTTTCCGGCAAACGCATCACAGGTCACGTCATCGCGGTGCGGCCGGGTCACGGCCCGAATACGGAGATGGCGCGTGCGATTGTCTCCCAATACAACGCGATGCGTGCGATGGTGCCGCCAGCGGTGAACATCCCGAGCGGTGAAGCGGTGCTGGACATCAATGAGGTGATGAACATCCTGCCGCATCGGTATCCCTTCCTGCTGGTGGACCGGATCATCGGCTTCGAGGGTGAAACGAAGTGCCGTGGCATCAAGAACGTGACCATCAATGAGCAGTTCTTCCAAGGCCACTTCCCAGGGCACCCGATTATGCCAGGGGTGCTGCAGCTGGAGGCCATGGCGCAGGTGGCCAGCATCGTCCTGCTGAGAATGCCGAGCCATCAGGGCAAGATCGGCTACTTCCTGAGTGCGAACAATGTGAAGTGGCGCAAGCCGGTGGTGCCTGGGGACACCCTCATCATCGAAACGGAGATCACGAAGGCGAAGCGCAGCATTGCCCAGGCCGTCGGTCGCTGTCTGGTCAATGGCCAGGTGGTCTCTGAGGCGGAGCTTATGTTCAATGTGGTTGACCGTTAATCAGACTTTTCACCCAGTCTCCATTGCATGTCCATCCACCCGACCGCCATCATTGACCCAACGGCCAAAATCGGTGCTGACGTGACTGTCGGCCCCTACTGCATCATTGGTGCAGGAGTGGAGATTGGAGACGGCTCCTGGTTGCAGCATCATGTGACGGTGATGGGGCCGACGAAGATCGGGAAGAATAACCGCTTTTTCGCCTATGGCTCCATCGGCCAGCAGACGCAGGATCTCAAATATTCTGCGGAGCCGACGTATCTGGAAATCGGGGATCACAATACGTTTCGCGAATTTTGCTCGGTGCATCGGGCGACTTCTGCCGGGGATAAAACGAGCATCGGAAGCCACAACAATTTCCTCTCGTATGTGCACATCGCCCATGACTGTGTGGTGGGAAATCATGTGATTTTTTCCAACAACGGCACGCTGGCCGGCCATGTGGTGGTGGATGATCACGTCATCCTGGGTGGGCTCAGTGCGGTGCATCAGTTTTGCCGGATCGGCACCCGGAGCATCATCGGCGGGTGTGCGAAGGTGGTACAGGATGTGCCTCCCTACACGACGGCGGATGGAAATCCGGCCCGTGCCCGGGGACTGAATATCGTGGGCCTGCGGAGAGCTGGCTTCAGCCGGGAGCAGATGCGCTCCATCCGTGCTGCTTTTCGTAAAGTTTACCGTTGTGGATTAAACAATGCGCAGGCTGTGGCTGAATTGCGCAGTGAGGAACTCACGCCGGAAGCGGCACGCTTTACGGACTTCGTGGCAGATTCCAAACGCGGCATCACTCCGGGCAGCAAAGCCGGAGTGGATGAAGGCGATGATGACTGAGGCCAGGGCAGGCTTGCTCAGCCTGCTTTTTCCATCAGCCCGTGCTGGATGCAGTATTGCACCAGTTCTGGCAGGGATTTGACCCGCAGCTTTTCCATGAGGCGCACCCGATAAGTGCTGACGGTTTTGCTGCTGAGATTGAGTTGGGCGGCGATTTCCTTGATGGGATCTCCGTTGATGAGCTTCCTGAGAACCTGGAACTCCCGCTCGGAAAGGGTGGTGTGCGGTTGCTCCTGGAAATCGGAACGGACAAAAGCGGCGAGGTTTTGAGCGAGGCTAGGGCTGATGTAATTTTGGCCGATGAGGATTTCCTTCACCGCTTTGAGGAACTCGCCCGTACCTGCGGTCTTGCAGACATACCCGGCTGCTCCTGCCTTGAAGGCACGCACACCATAAACGGATTCATCATGTCCGCTGCAGACTAGGACGGTGGGTGACTTTGGCTGCGCTTTGATTTCCGCCAGGAAGTCCAGTCCGTTACGCCCAGGGATGGTTACATCCAGGATGACGATGTCCCAGGGATGTTCAGCCATCAATGCATTGGCCTCCTGGTAAGTTCCAGCCTCGCCAAATTCATAACTGCCCAGGGTCATCATGGCGTGCTTGTAGGCATCGCGCATGAGTTGGTGGTCATCTACAATTAGAATTCTCTTCATCTCTGCGATTTATGCGAATTTCTGCGTGAAATACAGCATTAATACACTTTGCATGATTGTTCGTTGCATTATTCGTGCCGGAGCGCCTCCACCGGATTCATTTGAGCTGCCCTTCTGGCAGGGTAAATGCCGAAGGCGATGCCGGTGAATACGGAGATCAAAAAGGCCAGGGCAGGGGACCAGATTTTCACCACGGTGGTGACGCCAGCAAAGTGCTCCACGGCAATCGGGATGGAGACACCGACGATCACCCCGAGCACGCCCCCTGCGCCGGAAAGCAGCACCGTTTCAATGAGGAACTGGACCACGATGTCTGCCTGTCTGGCACCCATCGCGCGGCGGATGCCGATCTCGCGGGTGCGCTCGGTGACGCTGGCCAGCATGATGTTCATGATGCCGATGCCGCCTACGAGCAGCGAGATGGCGGCGATGCTGCCGAGGACGATGCTGAAGATCTGTTTGGTCCGCTCGGCCTGGCGTAAAAGCTCCACGGGGACAATGATGCGCCAGTCTTCTTTTTTGTGATTTTTGGCCAGGAGGTGACGGATGGCATTGGCCCGGCTTTCCACCTGCTTGACGTCGTTCACCCGCACGATGGCTTCGTGGAACTCCACTTTTTCAGCCTCGAAACCGCCGCTACGCATCCTGAAAAACGTCTCTCCATACTGATCCATCAGGGTGGTGAAGGGGATCATCATTTGGGAGTTTCCTGAATTGCTGGAGCCGCCGCCTTCGCCTCCTACGCGCTGGCCTTCATCCTCCATGATCCCCAGGATCCGGTAATAGTATCCCTTCACCCGGATGGATTTTCCGGTGGGTGTGGATAGGGGGAAAAGCTTGGCGGCTGCGCTTTGGTTCAGCACACACACAGGCAGCTTTTCATTGAGCTCCAGGTCTGAAAAGAACCGGCCCTGGATGACTTTGCGATTGCGCATTTCTGGATAGACGGGAAGGACCCCAAGGATCTGGCCATCCACACTGCGATCCAGATTCCAGATGTTTTCACTGAGGATACGGCTGGGGACAACGACGCTGACCCCTGGCACAGTCTGGCGGATCTGCTGCATGTCCCGGGTGGTCAGGCCGTATTCCAGGACCATGCTGCGTGCTTCGGCTGAGGAGCCTTGGCCGTCCGGCGGTTTGACGCTTTCTAAAATGATATTCTGGCTGCCCAGGCGGCGGATCTGCTCCTGTGCCTCATGACTGGCCCCTTCACCGATGGCCAGCATGGCCACCACGGAGGCGACGCCGAAGATGACGCCCAAGGCTGTCAAAAAAGAGCGTAGCTTGTTCAGCCAGATGCTCTTCATACCCAGGGAGACAGTGCGCCACAGATGCTGGGGCGAGGCGACGAGACGAAGGATGGGATGACGGGCGAGCAGTGACATCAAACAAGTGGGGGGACTATACCACGTCGCCTGAAGGCCAGATCATTCAAAAATGAGGGGTCAATGGAGCGGATTGGGCCGGGTAGTGCCTGGAGAAAACGGGCGCGGATGGGTTTTAGCTCTTGCGGCTTTCTATGGGCGGCGGGAACATTTCAGCATGCGTCGGTCTGCTTTTTTCTTTCTGCCTTTACTGGTATTTGCCGGGTGTGCTGAGGTGGCCGAGCACGGGCCGATATCCGCAAGAACGCAGGCCAAGATGGAAGCGTTGGCTCTCTCGAAAACCGAGTTCCTGAGGCGTATGGAGGTCTCAAGCCGACAGCCTACCCAACCGATGACGCTGCCTCTGCGGCTTTCCATGGGGGTGCCTGTACTGGAAGCCGGGATCAATGGCCGGGGTGCAGTCTCCATGATGCTGGATACAGGTGCCTCGCGGACGATGCTGCAGGCGGCGACAGCGGTGAGCCATAAAGTGCCCATCATGCGTGCCGAAGATGCAAAGGTGGAAATGCAGGGGGTGGTGGGCAAGGAGACGGGGCGCATCGGCCTGTTGAACCCACTGACTCTAGGGTCCTGGTCGCTTAACGGTTACCCCTGCCTGGTGCGCACCTATGAAAACCGGCTCACGGGCATGAGCGGAGCCGCTAGTTTTCCTGAAAGTCTGCTCGGTTTTGATGTGGCGGTGAATTATTGCCGCTACCTGACGCTGAACTATCCGGGTGAAAGTGTCATTTTCGGCTTTGGCCAGGCTTTTGTCCCGCAGGCAGGGACACGTAAATCCTCGGTTCCCTTCAAAATGAAACACGGGGTTCCCTTCATCACCCTCCGTTCTGGCGCACATAGCTGGGAGGCGATTGTGGACTCGGGGTCGTTTAACGGCATCGAAATCAATGAAGAGGTGGCCAAAAAATTGGGTGTGCACCAAGGGGGGAGGAAAGTCAGCGGGCTCTATCTCATGTCCATTGGCGGCACTGTGTCCTCCTCACAGGCGAATTTGCGCACGGTAAAACTGCCGGATCTCACCTTGTGCGGGGGCAAATACAAGGAGGTGGAAGTGGATATCTCCCCTGGCCCACCGAGGGTAGGCAGCCACTTCCTGAAGGATTACCGGGCCACCTTTGACTTCAAGAGCAAGAAGCTCTGGCTGGAGTGGTGATAAGTCACGGAATGTCAAAGCACTTTTGAGTCAGTAAAAAATTCATTTCCAGAGTTGCAAACACCTCCCGGACTTCTATTCTCCAACCTGCTTGTGAAATATTTCACAAGCGCATTCACCGAGATTTTATGGGTAATTTCTTTCCGCGTTGGACCAATTGGCTGCCTTTAAAGCTGGCCGTCGGGGTCGCATTCATCGCTTTTGGGGTGAGTGTGGGCGTCGCGTACTACTTCACTCCGAAATACACACGGGTGGGATATGAGCCGACTCAGCCTGTACCATTCTCCCACAAGATTCACGCCGGGCAGCTAGGCCTGGACTGTCGTTACTGTCACTCCTTTGTGGAGAATTCCAGTCACGCCAACGTGCCGACCAACCAGACCTGCTTCAATTGCCATGGTCCAGGCAAGGGCAACATCAAGTCTGCCAGCCCCAAGCTAGAGCTGGTGGTGAAGGCTCAAGAGACCAAGCAGCCCATCCCGTGGGTGAAGGTCCACAAAGCACCTGACTACGTGTATTTCAATCACAGCGCCCACTTGAACCGCGGCATTTCCTGCCAGTCCTGCCACGGACAGGTGAATGAGATGGAAGTGGTAAAGCATGCTGAGCCTCAGTCCATGGGCTGGTGCCTTGATTGCCATCGCAATCCGGAGCAGAAGCTTCGTCCGCTGGATCAGATCACCAATTTGAATTACAAGCCTGAGCAACTGGACCGCACCGCCTTTTATCAGAGCCTCATCACGAAGGGTGTGAAGGCTGAAGAAATCGCAGAAACCATCGGCGAAGGCAAAAAAGCAACCTCTGTTGAGGAACTGGTGACGCTGGCCTCTGAATCTTACGGCAAACAGGTGACCCAGCTCGAGGTTGGTAGCCAGCTCAAGAAGCACTGGCAGGTGCAACCACCTGAAAACTGCACCTCCTGCCACCGCTAACCCCTGCGCCCCTCTCTCTACCGCACCTCATGAAACGCATCTGGAATCACCCCGAAGAGCCTCAGGCCGGCAAGCGCTATTGGCGCAGCACAGGCGAACTGGAGCGTCGCTCGGAGTTTCTGAACAAACTCGGTGTCGAGTTCCCTGCTGGGGACACTCTGAACGAAGAAGAACGCGAAACATCCCGTCGTGACTTCCTCAAGCTCATGGGGGCCTCGACGGCCATGATGGGCCTCGCTTCCTGCCGCCGACCGCTGACCAACATTCTTCCCTACACGGATCATGTGGAGTGGGTCGTCCCGGGCAAGCCTCTACTCTATGCCACGGTGAAGCCAACAGCGACGGGTGTCATGCCGATTGTGGCAGTCACCCACGAAGGTCGTCCTACTCACCTTCAGGGTAATCCACTGCACCCCCTCGGTGGCGGTTTGGACAGCTTTGCACAGGCTTCCATCCTGGACGTTTATGATCCAGAGCGCTCCCAGTCCCCTCTGGCCGCTGGCAAGAAGATCTCCTGGGAAGCTGCGGGCAAGAAAATAGCTTCGATCGTGGAAGCCTCGCAAAAAAGCGCCGGAGCTGATCTGGCGGTGATTGTCGGCAAAACGACGTCCCCAACCACTCATCGCCTCTTGGGTGAATTGAAGGCTGCTTTGCCCCAGGTGAAACTGATCGGTTACGAGGCTCTCGCCACCGAAGGTCTGGACCGTGTGCAGAAAGATGTGCTTGGCACCGGAGTGAAGACCTTTGTCCGCTTCAGCAAGGCACTGCGCATCATCTCTCTAGATAGTGATTTCTTGGGTCTGGACCCAGTCGCCGGTGAAAACATCAAGCACTTCACTAGGCAGCGCTCCAAAGACGCTCCTGGTGGTGAGATGAACCGCCTGTATGCGCTGGAAAACCGTTACACCGTCACGGGTGGTATGGCAGACCATCGCAAGCCCCTGGCTGCCAGCCTGATTCCTGTGGCTGCAGCGGTGATCGCCTCCGAATTGGGTGAAGCATCTGCTAAAGCGCTGGCGGATACTGCTCCTGCTTCGCTGAAAGAATGGCTGGCTCCAGCCATTGCCGACTTGATTGATAACAAAGGTAAGTCTGTGGTGCTGGCGGGTTCCCGCTATGGCGCTGAGGTGCATGCTCTGGTGGCTTCCATCAACAATGCGCTCGGTGCTTACGGTTCGACAGTCGCCCTCCTACAGTCTGCTGGTGAAGTTGAATTGGGCAACTTTGCAGAACTGACTGCCGCTCTGGATGCTGGCACCGTGAAGACCGTCATCTCGCTGACACCTTCAAATCTGTTATTTGATGCTCCTGGAGCAGCCGCACTGGCGGATACGATGAAGGACAAAGCGGTGGAGCTTGTCCACCTCGGTCATCTGGCTGACGTGACTGGCCGCAAAGCCGCACTGCACCTTCCTTCTGCACATTTCCTGGAGTCCTGGGGTGATGCACGCGCAGCAGATGGCACTTATTCGGTCGTGCAGCCAATGATCCTGCCGCTCTATGATGGCGTCAGTGAAAATGAAGTTTTGCTGGCTCTCCTGGGGCGCAAAAAACTCGGTCCTGCTGAAGCTCCCGCTGCCGATGCCGCCGCACCTGCCCCGGAAGATCCTGCTTATCAGGCTGTCCGCGATACTTTCGCTGCCGTTGCTGGCAGTCTGGATGAAGTGAAATGGAATTTCACTCTTCGTGACGGCTTCCTCAAAGGCTCTGCGTATGTCAAGTCATCCGGCGTGGTGAACACCTCCGCCGTTGCTGGTCTGGTGGCCGCCGTGCCGGTGCCTGTTGCTCCTTCTGCTGAATCTTTTGAAGTCGTTCTTCTTCCTGATTCCGGGGTTTACGATGGCCGTTATTCCAGTAATGCCTGGCTGCAAGAAGCTCCAGACCCAGTCACCAAGCTTACTTGGGACAATGCGGCGCTGCTCGGTGCCGCCGCCTTCCGCTCTATGGGGCTGAAGGAAGGTCAGATGGTGAAAATCACCGTCAACGGCGCGGAAATTAAGATCCCTGCGATTGAGGCTCCGGGTCACGTTTCCCATTCCATCAGTATTTCGGTCGGCTACGGTCAGGACAAACTCGGATTTGTCGGCTCTGGCAGCGCTGAGAAAAAGAAGGGTCAGGCCCGTGGATTCAATGCCTATCCTTTGCGTAAAGCCCTGGGCGAATACGTCCTGCCAGGTGCCAAGATCGAGAAACTGGAAGAAGTTTACGAACTGGCCATCACGCAGGAGCACAACACGATGGAAGGCCGCGCGCTGTATCGTGAAGGCACCCTGGAGACTTTTGCCAAAAAGCCTGATTTTGCTCAGACCACGGGCATGGACGGGCATATCCCGCAGAATATTTCTTTCTACAAGGGCCAGCTCGGCGTGCGTAGCGAAACTAATCCAGAAGGGTTCGATTACGAGAAGCAGCACCAGTGGGGCATGACCATTGACCTGAGCAAGTGCCTGGGTTGCAATGCTTGTAACATCGCTTGTACTTCGGAAAATAACATCCCGGTTGTCGGCAAGGATCAGGTCCGCAAGGGCCGTCTCATGCAGTGGATCCGCATGGATCGCTACTTCGCCAGCGCTAAGTGGGGCGCGGAAAACGCGAAGTCTGATGACGTCAACATTGAGCCGACTGTCGAGCAGCTTGAAAATGCTGAGATGGTGCAGCAGCCGGTCGCTTGCCAGCAGTGCGAATCTGCTCCTTGTGAAACTGTCTGTCCGGTCAATGCCACAGTGCATACCACCGATGGTCTGAATGCCATGGCCTATAACCGCTGCATCGGCACCCGGTATTGCGCTAACAACTGCCCATACACAGCCCGTCGTTTCAACTGGTTCGACTACAACAAGCGTCCTCTCGACGAACTTTATTGGGGTCCGCTTTCCACCGCTGAAAAAACCGGTGTTCGCGAATCCGTCCAGCTTCAGAAGAATCCAAACGTCACCGTCCGTATGCGCGGCGTGATCGAGAAGTGCACCTACTGTGTGCAGCGTCTCGAAGCTGCCAAGATTCAACAGAAGCAGAAGCAGCGTGATTCCAAGAACTTCCGTATCCCGACGGACTCTGTCAAAGTGGCTTGCCAGGCAGCCTGCTCTACTGAGGCGATTGTCTTCGGTGACCTTGCCGATCCTAAGTCGGCAGTGGTGAAGTCCAAAGCTTCGCCTCGCAACTATCAGCTCTTGAAATACATCGGCACCCAGCCCCGCACCAGCTACCTGGCCCGTCTGAAAAATCCGAATCCGAATCCATCCATGCCCGGTGCCGCCGACGTCGCCGCCTGGAGCGCCCACCAAATTTAAGCCGGAACCATGGAAGCCACCGCTACCACCCACTCAACGGAAGCCCACACAGGCGCGCCTCGCATCTTGGATCGCGAGCCCCTGGTGCTGAACAACCGTTCCTATTCCTGGATCACCAACCGCATCTGCGGCATCGTGGAAAACAAGCAGCCCCTCCTTTGGTGGGTGCTGTTTGTGCCTTCTGTGCTGCTGACACTGCTGACGGTGTTCTGCTTCACCTACCTGATCTCCACCGGTGTGGGTGTCTGGGGTCAAAAGCAGCCCGTCGCCTGGGCATGGGACATCACCAACTTCGTGTTCTGGATCGGTATCGGTCACGCGGGTACCCTCATCTCAGCCATTCTTTTCCTGACCCGCCAGAAGTGGCGTACGTCTGTGAACCGTGCTGCTGAAGCCATGACCATCTTTGCCGTGATGTGCGCCGGTTTGTTCCCGGCCTTCCACGTCGGTCGTGTCTGGATGGTTTGGTTCCTGGCTCCGATCCCCAACGCCAATGCGGTGTGGCAGAACTTCAAATCCCCCCTCCTTTGGGACGTGTTTGCGGTGTCCACATACTTCACGGTGTCCGCTGTGTTCTGGTTCCTCGGTTTGGTTCCTGACCTTGCCACCCTGCGTGATCGTTGCAAACCCGGCCTGAGAAAGACCCTTTACGGCATCTTCTCCCTCGGCTGGCGCGGTGCTAACCGTCACTGGAGCCACTATGAAACGGCCTACATGTTGCTGGCCGCTCTCTCTACCCCGCTGGTGCTTTCCGTGCACTCCGTGGTGTCCTTCGACTTCGCTACCTCCATCGTTCCCGGCTGGCACACCACCATCTTCCCACCTTACTTCGTGGCAGGTGCTATCTTCGGTGGTTTCGCCATGGTGCTCACCCTCATGATCCCGGTCTCCAAGATCTACGGTCTGGGTGACCTCATCACGCCGAAGCACATCGATAACATGGCCAAGATCATCCTGCTGACAGGAACGATCGTCGGTTATGCTTACTGCATGGAGTTCTTCATCGCCTACTACGGCGCTAACAAGTATGAGCTTCAGACCTTCCAACTTCGTGGTCTGTATGGTCCTTCCACCTGGGCTTATTATTTCATGTTCGGGTTCAACGTGTTTGCCCCGCAGCTCTTCTGGTACCGTCCTTTCCGCCATAACCTCTGGGTCGTCATGTTCGTCTGCATGTGCGTGAACGCCGGGATGTGGTTTGAGCGTTATGTGATCATCGCGACCACTCTGGAGCGTCACCTGACCCCCGGTTCCTGGCGTGTTTACGAGGCGACTTGGGTGGATAAGTACACCTTCCTGGGTACCTTCGGCCTGTTCATGATGCTGTTCCTTCTGTTCCTCCGCTTCCTGCCTGTCATCGCCATCGGTGAAGTGAAAGGTGTGCTGCCTCAGTCCAACGCTCATGCGAGCGACCATGACGAGAAGGGCATCCAGGAAGAGGACCTCATGAATTACCCTGACCGCCACGTGGCCAAGACCGTCGCCTGATGCGGATTTCAAATTTCACCTTTTAAATTTCAAATCCATCGTGAGCACCACCCTCAAAAGAGTACACGGCTTCCTTGCTGAATTCGACAACGTTCAGGATCTCTATCATGCAGCCGAGCACGTCCGCGATGCTGGTTACCAGCGCTGGGATGTGCATACGCCATTCCCGATCCACGGCATGGATGACGCCATGGGCGTGAAGCGTTCCAAGCTGCCTTACTTCGTTTTCTTCGGCGGCCTGACGGGCACTTGTGTGGCCTTCACTCTACAGACTCTCACCCAGACCACCTTTTGGGCAGACATCGGTCTTGGGTTCCTCCAGAAGCTGGCGGAAACCTACCCGACGGTTGTCCAGGCTAAGCCAACTCACATTTGGACGCTGCCTGCCTTCTTCCCGGTCATGTTCGAGCTGACGATTCTGTTCTCAGCCTTCACGGTGCTGTTCGGCCTTCTCTCCATGATCGGCCTGCCGCGTCTGAATCATCCGCTGTTTGTGTCCAAGCGTTTCGCGAAGTTCTCCGACGACGGATTCTTTGTCTGCATCGAAGCACGCGACCCTAAGTTCTCTCAGGAAGGCACCAAGACCTTGCTTGAGAAACTCGGTGGCAAGAACATCGAACTGATCGAAGACGACATCTAAACCACGTATTATTTCCGTGTCACTTTTAAGCAGCCCGTCTTTTGGCGGGCTGTTTTGTTAGAGGCAGAGGTTTCCGCTTTTGACTGGGCTCGTTCTTTCGTCAGCCCGGCATCACGCCTTCACCATCAGATAGTGCTTGGGCTTGCCGTGACGCTGTTTGTTGGTCAAGGGTGGCAAATCCAGGTGGAAGAGATGACGTAGTGTTTTGTTATGCTGCTTAAGGGTGGATGTCGCCGCTTCTTGCAGGCTCAGCCAACGCCGCCAGGGGTGCGCGGGTGCATGGGTGATGTGGCGCAGGAGGCTAAGCCATTCTACATAGGCGCGTGAGAGGTCGCCAGCAGCCACGCCGTCACGGAGATCACGCGCATCGGCGCGCTCGGGATGGAGCAGCGCATCCAGGAGTTCAGCCGCACCTTCGCCGTAGTCCAGAGGCAGGCCGTTTTCCAGATAACCCGGGTGATTGATGAATCCATAGGTGTTCCGGCAACTGGCCCCCAGACGCTCTGAGCCGCAGCTCACGGGCAGGTCAAACTTCGTGCCGCTGCGTAAATTGGCCATGTGTGCAATGAGTTCATCCACCAGGTAGCCTTCATCTTCCAAGGCTGCGGCAATGGCCAAGCCCTCACCTCCCTGAAAGAAAGAAAAGATTTCACCCCGACGGGTGGGGGTGCCGGTTTCATCGATCAAGCCGAGTGAACGCCATGCATGGATGGGGGAGCCTGGTCTTGGCTGCCGGTCTGTGGCTGTATTGGCCACATCATCGGCCTGAACACCCGTGTCATTTTTTACCACGATGGTCCGCTCACGTGGCTGGAAAAGTGGACGGTCATGGGAATCATGATAGACGGGGACCTCAATCTCATTGAGATCGAAGACGGCGAAGACCAGACCTTCCTTGGCTACGGTGCTGACCAGGCGCGGTAAAACATCTGGAAATGCGTCACCGTTTTGTCCCTCCATGAGAGCGCCTGCCAGGGCAGGGGAGTGTAGGATTTCTATTTCATCCAGAGGGATGGATTCGACTTTGCGCGGCAGCTTGAGAAACTTTCGCAAACTTTTGGTTGGGCGAACATTGCCGGGTTCTTCCTCCACCGGTTGCCCTAGCGGGATCTCGACTCCGTATCGGTCTTTTTCGATTTTGCCTACGCGGCCAATGCCATGGGCAAAACGCGCCACAAAGCCGGGGATGCTCAGAGCGGAAGCGATCTTTTCCGTCCCGGCCAGCCAGGCGTGGCCTAACGGGATGCGTTGCAATGGAGTGTTCGAGCGGCGCTCCCATTCCCCCTTGGAATTGAGGATTTGTTTCTGGGTCGCCTCCAAGCCAAAGAGAGCCTTTTCAGTTTTGGGCGCATGCATGATCTCCGGCGCATCGGCTTCCAGACCCAGCAGTGGCGGGACTTTGGCATAGAGCCGCCCGGCGAAACGTTCGGCTTCTTGAAAGGCATTCTCTCCGGTTTGTGAGGCATGTTTCATCACCCTGAGGAAGATGGGCCATGCCAGCAGCTCTCCGCGGTGTAAGCGGGCCGGGCGGGCATCCATCAGTGTGGGGCTTTGTTTGGTGGTGACCACATATCCCTTTTCGTCCAGGCCCCTGCGTCCGGCGCGGCCGTACATTTGCAGGAGCTCATCCGGTGTCAGCTTATGCTCGGACTTGCCATCATGAAAAGTAGTCGCGGCGACATGTACACTCCGGACGGAAAAATTGATGCCTGCGGACAGTCCCATCGTTGCGACGATGACGCGCAACTGACCTGCCTTTGCCAGTGGCTCGATGACCCCTGCCCGTGCAGCATAGGACAGACCGCTGTGATGGAAGGCGATGCGTTTTTCCAACAAGGCACAGAGATCTTTTCCACAGACGGCCCGTTGTTCATGCGTGAGTTCCAACGACTCTCCATGGGGGAGGTCTGCCGCCAGTCGGCGTGCGATGGACTCGGCCTCCTTGCGCCTGGGGGAGAAGATCAGCAAGGGTGCCAGGTCCGCCAGCATGACAGACGCGGCGAATTTCGGCCAGAAATGCTCAAAATGCCTCGACATCCGTTGAGGCAATGATTCCCACGGTGCCTCCTCCAGGGGGACCGGACGCTCTTTTGTCTGCACGACTTCAGCGGACCGTCCCAGGCGTCGCAGCCAGGCAACAATGTCATCGGGATTGGCCACGGATCCGCTCAGAAGCAGTAGCCGGGTATCCGGAGGAGCCAATGCAATGGCCGCCTCATAATGGCTGCCGCGTGCGGCATCGGCGATCATTTGATATTCATCGATCACCAGCATGGCGGGACCCTCACCCCGGACGAGTCTTTCTAGCTGTGTCTCCAGCGTGGCCACGACCACCGGTGCCCCGACGTTTTCCGAGACATCCCCTGTGGCGATGCCGACGTCCCATTTGGCCTCCTTCCATTCGGCATATTTGTCATTCGCCAGCGCTCGCGTGGGAACGGTGTACACGGCCTGTCCCTCAATGGAGCGGGACTGGTGCAGCAGCTCAAAGATGTACGTCTTGCCTGCTCCCGTGGGGGCACTCACCACCACATCCGTGCCTTCGCGCAGAAGAGTGACGGCCTGATGCTGCCAGGTGTCGGGGAGTTTGAGGGTGTTGAGCGAAGGAAGCATTTAAAAGTGCTGCCCTTTTGGTTACGAACGGCAGGCGGTCGGTGCAAGAAAAGGATCAGTCTTCCTGCATTCAGCCAGAATCTGGAATGATATCCTTCTGGACTTGTGATCTTTTTTTGTGATACTTCTCTCATCATGAAAACCGCCACTATCCGCGATCTACGCTACAACTTCCCCAAGCTGGAAGCTTGGCTGCGCAATGGTGAGGAAATCCAGATCACCAAGCACAACAAACCGGTGGCCAAATTGGTGAAGGATAAGGATGCGGCTCCTCCTCCCGCCCGCCTGACCTCAGAAGAACGGCTGGCACGCATCCGCCGCACCTGGAAGGGCCGTGTCTTCAGCGCTCAAGAAGTCGAAGAAATGCGTGCTTTTGAAACCGGCGAGCCATGATCACTTATCCTGACACCAGTTACTTGTGTGCCCTTTATCGTGAGCAGGACAATTCCGATATCGCTCTGGCTTACGACGAGCAAATGTCCGGTCCCCTTTACGTCTCCACGCTTCTGGAATTCGAATTTCGCCAAGCCGTGCGACTCCAGGTGTGGTTGCATGCCCAGAATAAACGCAAGGGCTACAGCCAGGGCGAGGCGAATAGTATGATGGCTGACTGGGAGACCGACATTGCTGCCGGGCACGTCGCCATCATTCCTGCGGACATGGATGCAGTACTGCGCATGGCCGAGCATCTTTCCAGCACCCATACATGTCATACAGGAAACCGGACGCTGGACATCCTGCATGTGGCCACGGCCAAGCATCTCTCCGCCAAGGAATTTCTGAGCTTCGATGCCCGCCAGCGTCAGCTCGCCAAAGCTGCGGGTTTGAAGGTGCCGGTGTAAGCTCAGCCGCGCCTGGATATCACCAGATCTTCAGCGGAAAGACCCGGGCGATGCTTTCATAATCCCTGTCCTGATGCAGCAGGTGAGCATCCTGGGTGATAGCGGTGGCGGCGATGAGGCAGTCCATCGTGCTGCGGATGGTGAATCCTTTGGCCCGACAGCCACGGTATATTTCTGCCGCATACTCATAGACCTCACAGTCCATGACGAAGTAGTCGGGTAGTTCAAAAAGTTTGAGGATCTTCTTATAGTCCTTGTCATGGCGGATGCCTTGGAGGACCTCGGTGACAATGGGGCCGCAGAGGTAGATATCGGCCTCCAGCTCGATGAGCTTCCGCAGCTTCAGTCCGGTTTCATCCGTGGCATCCCGGAAAAAACTGATCCAGGCGCTGGTGTCAGGCAGGATCTTAAAACTCACGGTTTTTTCTCGTTATGTTTAAGTCACCGTCCCAGTCCACCTTGCCATGCAAGCTCAACAACTCTTTCATATTGGATCTTCTGACAACTTCTTTTAAAGCGTAGTGTACCACGCCTGCCTTGGTCTTGATGCCCGTGATTTCCTGAGCGGCATTCACCAACTGTGTTTCCATCACGATGTTGGTTCTGGAGGTTTCAGGCTCTTCGGGAGGCTCAGTGTGAGTAGAAGAAATCTGTTTTTTCATACACATGAATATCAAAATAATGTGTATTCGCAAGCGTTTTCGTTTTTGCTTCCCAGATGGGGTAAGCTCACTGCAAGATTCCGTGAAGAATCCCTGTTCCCTGCCTCTGCCTATGAAGTCCAGCCTTGTTACCCTTCTTGCCCTCACGGCTATTGCCGCCCAGGCCGCGCCTACTTTTAAAAAGATCACTCTCACGGAAGAGTTCGTGGCCGAAGGCGCGCACTTTGCGGATTTTGATCACGATGGTCACAATGACATCTGTGCCGGGCCATACATCTGGAAGGGACCGGAATTTAAAGACCGAATCGAATACACCACACCAGCGGAGAAGGCCTATGATCCGGGCAAAGGCTACAGCGATTATTTCCTGACCTATACGCATGACTTTAACAGCGATGGCTGGAGCGACATTCTGGTTTTCTCCTGGCCGGGCAAGGAAACCTGGGTGTTTGAAAACCCCCAGAACAAGCCCGGTCCCTGGACCCGGCATACGATTTTTGACGTTACGGACAACGAATCCCCGACGATCGGCGACATGAATGGCGATGGCAAACCTGAGCTTATTTGCCACACCAGCAGCGGCAGCCAACCACCCAAAGGCGGACGCCTTGGCTATGCAGAGATCGATTGGGCGAATCCCTTTGGCAAAGCCCGTTTTCGCCCCATCACCCCTGTGACGGAGGAGAACGATAAAAAGTATTTCCGCTACACTCATGGTTATGGCTTTGGCGATGTAAACGGTGATGGTCGCCCCGATCTCCTCACCAAGGAAGGCTGGTTCGAGCAACCTGCGGACACGAAGGAAGACAAGGACTGGACCTTTCATGCAGCGCCTTTTGCCCCTGAAGGTGAGCGCGGCGGATCCTTCATCCTGGTCTATGATGTCAATGGCGATGGCCGCAATGACGTCATCAGCAGCCACAATGCGCATGGTTTTGGCCTAAGCTGGTATGAGCAGAAAGAAGACGGCAGTTTCATGGATCACAAGCTCATGGGCAACACGGTGGAGGATAGCGCCGTGGGAGTAAAATTTAGCCAGCTTCATGCCATGCAGATGGCTGACATGGATGGTGATGGTATCTTGGATTTGGTCACCGGTAAGCGCCGCTGGGCCCATGGTCCTCTGAAGGATGACGAGCCGAATGCAGCCCCAGTGCTCTACTGGTTCAAAATCCAGCGCGATGGCAAAGGCGGCGCAACATTCACTCCTCATCTGATCGACGACAACAGCGGCGTCGGCACCGAGGTGACTCCGGGCGATGTCAACAAAGACGGCAAACTGGACGTCGTCATCGGCAACAAAAAAGGCGTCTTCGTTTTCCTCCAGGAGTGATCCTCCCCGGTGCCCTGGTGGCTGTGGATAAAGAAGTGTAAAGTATCGGCAAGCCTCATATTTGGACCAAATTTCGAGGCCGAAATCTCCGTTCTGTGAGGAGTGCCTGTCCATCCTATGAACACTCTCTCCACCCTCAATCGGCGCCACTTTCTCGGCGCTGCGGCGACCACGGCTAGCGGGCTTCTTTTGCCTGAATTGCTGCGGCTGAAGGCGGCTCCTGGTGAAGTGGCTTCCACGGAGCATTTCTGGTATCGTCTCGCGCCTGCCGGGCCTTATGTGGATTCTCAGCGTGACAACAAGGCCTTCGGTTTCGAAGCTGGGAAGATCCTCCTTTCTGAGGACAACGGCCTCACCTGGCCGCACAGCGCCCCTTTTGCGGACGCTCAAAACATCACCTTCAGTTGCTTCCTCAAAAACGGCAACATCGTCTTCGCCACCCGCGCGCAGCTTTTCCTGAGCACGGACAACCTCAGGACCCACCGGCCCATCACGGTGAAGAACCCCGACGGCAGCGACTACCTGCCGCATACGCCGAAGGATCCCGAGCAGCCGGGCTGGTATTTCCACCCGCTGGATGGGGAGCACACCTGGGAGGTGGATGGCAAGGAGATGCTTGTCTGGGGGAACTACTGCAATGTCCGCGGTGGCCCGGTACCTGTAAACATCTACTACTCCACCGACAGCGGCGAGACCGTCAAGGTGGCGTATGCCTTTGGTCAAAATCCCCACTTTCAGGAAAAGGGCGGCGACCCGGCCAAGCCCCTGGGCAATGCGGCGAACAAGCTCATCGCCCGCCACATCCACAACGTCACCTACAATCCCGCCGAGAAAGCCTTTTACGCCTGCACTGGAGACATCGACCGCGGCCACGGCAACGAGTGCCACTGGCTACGCGGCACCTACGATGCGCAGGCCGATGCCTGGGACTGGAAAGCCATCGTCACCGTCAATTCCAACTCCCGCTTCAAATCCGGCGGCATCAATTTTGTGGACGGCAAGGTTTACTGGATCGCCGATGCCAACGGCCCCAAATTTGGGCCGCTGCATGACCGCGGCATCTTCACCTGTGATCCGGCGGACATCCCGAACAAGGCCGCCCACACCATGTTGTTCAATCCCGGTTTTGAATCCGCCAACATGCTGGTTCAGGATGGCGTGATGCTGGCCACGCATTGTGCCCCTGCATCCACCTATGCCACTGGCATCATTTACTCGCCGGATATGGGCAAGACCTGGGCGCAGTATGACCTCAAGGAGTTCGGCCCACGCTCCGGCTGCCGCATCCATAAAAAGAACAGCGACGGCTGGTTCCGCATGGATCTGAGATCCGGCTGGATCGACCGCGCTGAGGTGCTGTTCATCAAGCCGAAAGTTTAAAGGATAAAGCGACGGCCATTGCATCTTGCAGCTTTACCATCTGCGGCTTGGAATCAGTGCGGTGCACTCTTAGAATGGCGGCATGATATCATCAAAAAATCCTCCTGCTGCTCCTCAGGTGGTGCAGACCCACGGGCATACGCCCAGGCTCTGGAGGGATCGAAGCATCATCTTTTTTGCCAATGTCCTGGCGGGTTTTTTCGAAAACGAGGAACTGGCAGCCCTGCTGAAAAAAGAGATCAGCGGTGCGGATTCGTATGGCGGGCGTCTTTTGCCCATCATGGGCCTGCTCTTTGCAGGTGGTAAAAATCTGCTGGTTTTGGAGCGCGAGCCAGATGCCGCATTGACTGCCTATTTCAAGGATGATCTCGGCCTGAATCTCCCTGAAATCTCTCTGCTGACCTATCCAGAATATCTGGAGCTCGGCACCGCTTTGCGGGGTGGCGACTCAGTTCCTCTGCCCTTTCCCCAGCAACTCAACGATTGGCAAAATCACCCCGCAGATACACTGGACGGATACGTGACGGATGAGATCATCGCCACCCTCGCCCGTCAGTTAGGCAAGCGTACGCTATCCACTTCCCAAGGCAGCAAGCAGGGTAACAACAAGCTCCTCCTTCATCAGCATCTGGAGAAATCCGGCTTGCCTGTGTTTAAAACACGTCTTGCTACCGGTCCCGATGATGTGCAGCGCTGCCTGGATGAACTCGCCGCCTTGGGATATGAATCCGCCGTGGTGAAGTCCCAGATTGGTGCCTCTGGCATCGGCCTCATGAAGCTGTGCACGAAGGGAAGTGGAGAGGCCGTTCCAGAGCTCTTTTTTTATGAGGGGCCCTGCATGGTACAGGGTTGGATTCGACCAGGGATGAATGACATTACGCATGTCTTCAGCCCCAGCGTCCAGATGTTTCTGGATCACGAATCCGTCTATCTTTATGACCTGACCGAGCAGATCCTCAGCCAGGACAGTGTGCATCAGGGGAATGAATCCCCACCTCCATATCTGGCGGATTTCCCCGGTCTTAAAGAAGAGCTTTTTCGTCAGGCCAGCACCGCTGGCACTTGGCTACATGAGCAGGGTTATCGCGGCACAGCCAGTGTGGATTATCTCGTCGCTGCACTGGAGACTGCCGGTGCCTTTCGTGCTTATTCATGTGAGATCAATGCCCGCGTCACCGGTGCCACCTATCCTTCCGTTCTTGCACGTCATTACTTTCCGGCGGGTGCCTGGCTCATGAGAAATCTCAAGCTCAGCCTGCCGCTCGCAGGCTCCACCATTCTGAAGCTTCTTGAGGATCACCGTCACCTCTTCCATCCAGATCGCGCAGGCGGCATCCTGCCTATCAATTTTAATCTGACGCCAGATGGCCTTGTTGAAAAAGGCCAGTTTCTCTGCCTTGGAGAAAGCACCGCCGAATGCCACGCCATGCTCCAACGTGCTGAGGAGGATCTGCCGCTGGATTGGGAATATGTGCGTGACTGATTTCCTTGCTGTGACCCATTCATGAGTTTCTCTTCACCTCTGCTTGAACGCCTCGTCGCCCTGACTCGGGATCTTATTCTCATCCCCAGCACCGATACCCGTCCCCACGAGCGCGCGCGTTGTTTCGCCTTTCTGCGCGATCATCTGGAAGCTGTGGACGGTGTTTGCATCCGTGAGTTTGAGAGTGATGGCTACGGTTCCTTGGTGGCCAGCCCGATGGGAGCGGAAAATCCCGAAATCCTCATGGTGGCCCATTTGGATGTCATTGATCATCCAGACATGGACGTTTACCGCTCCTCCGTCCGGGATGGGCGCATTTATGGCCCTGGGGCAGGGGATATGAAGGGGCAGGTGGCGATCATGGTGGAGCTTTTTTGCCAGCTCCAGCGCCAGTATCCGGGACTCTCCTTTGGCCTCGCCATTACCTCGGATGAAGAGATCGGCGGGCACCATGGAGTGAAGCATCTTTTTGAAAGGATGGGCTTGCGATGCGGAGTGGCCATCGTGCCTGATGGTGGCTCCATCAATGACATCACCGTCGCGGAAAAAGGCATCCTTCATGCACGACTGAGCTGTCAGGGAAAAGAGGGCCATGCTGCACGTCCTTGGCTCACGCCTAACGCATTGTTATATCTCACAGAAGCCGTCGTCCGCGTCACCCAAGACATGGGTGCTCTCAAATCCAGAGCGGACATCACGGACGACCACTGGTATCCCACCTGCGTGCCTACGGTCCTGCGTACCGCTAATCAAACACTCAATTGCATCCCTGGCGAAGCCTACGCCTGTCTGGACATCCGCTTTCCTTATCCGCTGACTGTTGTGGAAATGCTGGATCAGGTCCGCCAGTCTGCGGGCGCGGGCATCGAGGTGGAAGAACTCATGTCCGCACCGCCTACCCAGCTCGCACCGGATCCCCTTTATTTGCAAATCACCTATGAGCTGACCCAGCAGCCAGTCAACAGGGTCCGGGCCTCAGGCGGCAGCGATGCTCGTTTCATCTCCCAGCACGGCATTCCTGTGATCCTCTCCCGCCCCCTCGTCGGCTCCATGCATAGCCCAGAAGAATGGATCGACATTGAATCCATGGGACTCTACTACCGCATCTGCGAAGAGTTTATTCTTCGGAAGCTGGGCCTCAGATAATCGCAGACTTACCACCGCGGATGGCTCTGGCGGAAGGAAAGAGGCAATCAGACAGAAAGTCATTGCGAGAGTCCGGCGTTTCCCCTGTAATCGCCGCGATTCTCCCGACCCATGACAACCGTCTCCACCTCCACGACCAAGCCCGACATGAAGTTGTTCTGGGCGTGCTTCATCGCCCTTGTCGCCACTTCGTTTGTTTTTGGCGTCCGTGCCAATACGATGGTGCAGCTTCAGGATGCCTTCAATTTGTCCGAGCAGCAAAAGGGCAACATCGGCGGTGCTGGCATGTGGCCCTTCGCCATCAGCATCATCTTCTTCAGCCTCATCATTGACCGCATCGGGTATAAGCTCGTCGCCCTCTTTGCCATCGCCTGTCACACCATCTCCCTGGTTCTCACGGTGCAGGCCACGGGTTACAGTTCGTTTTATTGGGCCACCTTGCTCATCGCCATCGCCAATGGCTCAGTAGAGGCTTTTGTGAATCCTGTGGTCGCCACCATGTTCCCTCGGGAAAAGGCCAAATGGCTGAACATCTTGCATGCAGGTTGGCCGGCCGGTCTGGCGCTTGGGGCACTTTCCACTGTCTTATTGGAAGGGCAAAACTGGCAGACAAAGTACTCTATGTGCTTCATCCCGCTGGTCATTTATGCCATCCTTACGCTGCCGCGCATGTTCCCCGTCAATGAGCGAGTCGCTGCCGGTGTCAGTTACCGGGACATGCTGCGCGAGGTGGGCGGCGTGGGCTTCTTCATCCTGGGTTCACTGCTTTATTTCGCCATCATGCAGATGGCTGGAAAAGAAGTCTCCCTGGCTTCATCGGCCCTCATGGGTGTCGTCATTGGCATTGCCGCTTTCATCTATACCCGGTCACCGGGAAACTGGCTCTTTCTTGTGGTGCTCATCACCATCGGGCCGCTGGCCACGACGGAACTGGGCACCGATGGCTGGATGCCGGACCTGCTGACCCTTAATGGCCCTGGGGCGGATTTTCCGAATTTCGCCACTTGGATCTTTGTCTATGTTTCCACCATCATGACCGTGCTGCGGTTTTATGCGGGACCCATCGTCCACCGCTTCTCCCCCATTGGCCTGCTGGTCATCGGGACCGTCATTGCCATCACTGGTCTGCTCATGCTTTCCCACTCCGTCGGTTGGGCCATTCTTGGTGCCTCTACCGTGTATGCCTTGGGAAAAACCTTTCTCTGGAGCACCACCCTGGGCATGACCTCCGAGCAGTTTCCCAAAGGCGGTGCCCTGACCCTCAATGGCGTTTCCGCTGTGGGCGTGCTTTTCCTGGGAGTTCTGGGAAGCCCCTACATCGGCTACCAGCAGGACTTGGCGATGGAGAAAAAGCTCAGCTCTTCGGAAAACGCAGCTCTCTATGCCCAGGTGAAAGGTGAGCCTAAAAAGGGCATGTTTGGCCTCACCCCCACGCTGGATCAGGAAAAAATCCAGGCGTTGCCACCTGCTGAGCAAAAACAATTAGAAGCCGTCCAGGCCACCACCAAGCGCAGCGCCTTCACCACCATCGCCATTCTGCCCACCTTCATGCTGGTCTGTTACCTCGGCCTGTTCTTCTGGTTCCGCAGCCGGGGTGGGTATAAGCCTGTCGAGATCGGTGCCGGGCACTGACGAAAGGGCTTCGCTTTGAGCCTGCGAGAAAAGGCTGGGCCGCTTCAGCGTTGCGCTTGAAGCGGCCGCAGAAAGCTAGCCCGCATTAGGGAGCAGCAGAGGCGGATGGTGCAGCCACCGCTTCCCGATACTGCTTCACGGAGACCGCATCTGGAATACGTCCTGCTTTGGTCAACTCAGCTTCCATCTGCTGGAGGCGAGTTTTATAGGGAGTCAGCAGGGCCGTGTGGCTTTTGCTGCGCTGTTCGTCCAGTTTGGCCAAACTAGTCCGGTAGATGCCGCGCAGGCTTTTCAGGGCTTCGGGCGTCTTGGCATCATCGGTTGTGGGTAGGGATTTTTTGTCGCCGATCCACTTCATTTCATCCTGGATCGCTAGCACCGTATCCAGTTGACCGGCGCTTTGCGCAGACGCAGAGGCCCGGTCCAGGCCAGCCAGATAGCCGCTGTTCAGCTTGCTCACCTCCGCGTCATAAATGCCGGTCACACGCTCGCCCATCAGCGCCTCATATTGGGTTCTGAGGGCCGCCGCTTCCGGGGGCAGGGGCAGAGTGGATGCTGCAGGGCCCGTGTAAGCTGCCTGCGGTGCAGGGGCCACCGTCACCGGCACCGTGCTGCCATCAAGGAGCTGATACTCATAAAATTTGAAGATCGTGCCACTCCCGGAAAGCCCGATCCGGCCCTCCTTGTATTCATCATCCTTGGCCGAGCCTATGCATTTGTCTCCCAGCCACACCGTCAGCGTGTTGCCCGTGGCCGCCAGCGTGACCATTTCCCCAGTCGAATGGATCTTCTTGGTATCTGCTTGAAACTCCGCCAATACGATGACCTTGGATTCTCCGTCATAGGGCTGGCGGAGCGGAGTGTATTTGATGATCGACACCGTATCATTCAGGATTCGCACCTGATAATCCCTGCCCCCGCCAGCGACATTTCTGACCGTGAGCTGGGCAGCTCTGTCCTTGTACATCGTCATGAATGACCGCACCGCCACGTCACGAAAATTCGTCGCGTTGGTGTAAGCATAACGCACTTTAAAAGACCCGTCGGGCTGGATCGTGAATTCCTTTTCACGAAAGTCCTTCGGCGCTTCCAGGCGTACCCATTTGGCGGGATCCAGCTTGGGAACATTGAGGGCGGCAGAAGCATCCGCCTGGCCTTGCACCGAATGAGGCAGCAGCGTGAGCAACAGACTGGTAACGATGGCCCAGGGTGAAGAAGAGAAGAAGGGATGATTCATGCCGGTGACTTTCAAGGAGTGACTTGTGATCGGGGGGCCATCACAAGTCCACATTCGGGCATTTTCACTTAGTCCGACTGAAGTGCAAGCGATCCAGGAATCCTTGCAATAAAAATGAAGGCATTGCCGGATGGGGCATACGGAGCTTCGTTTTCCCACACTATTTCGCGAACTTGAGACCGCCGGGCCTGAAATGGCCATGCCTGGATGCAAATCTGCATACTTTTTTCCTTGTGAGGCCCCATCACCCCTCATAAAACAAGCCCCGCTCTGCCAGGACTTCCCCCATTCCGACGTTCAAGCACTCTCGTTTCACATCCACCAACCGCAACCTAACCTGTACCAACAAACACATGTCAGCAAAATCAGAAGGCATCGCACCTAACGCCAGCCGGCTCCTCTGGGCCGGATTCATGGCCATCCTCGCCGCCGGCGTCGGCTTCGCTCTGCGCAACGGTATTTTGGGCGCGTGGGCCGCCCAGTACGGATTCAGCGATACTCAACTTGGTGCCATTGGTGGTGCCGGTTTCTCCGGCTTCTGTTTCGGCATCATCATTGGTGGCGTGATCGTGGACAAGCTTGGTTATGGCAAGCTGGTCGCCGTTGCCCTCCTGGGACACATCCTTTCCGCCGTTGTCACCTTCGGGGCAAACACTCCAGACAATGCCTACAATTGCCTTTATTGGGGCATGTTCATCTTCGCTTACGCCAATGGCACTCTCGAAGCTGTTGCCAATCCGCTGGTGGCCACTCTGTTCCCCAAGAAGCGCACGCATTATCTGAACATCCTACACGCCTCCTGGCCTCTGGGAATGATCATTGGAGCCCTTGCCAGCTACCTGCTTGGCACGCAGCTCGGGCTTAGCTGGAAGATGCAGCTGGCCTTCTACCTCGTCCCAACGGTCGCCTATGCAGTCATGTTCATGGGCCAGAGCTTTCCCAAATCCGAGGCCGCCATCAAAGGTGCCAACTTCTCCGAGATGTTTAAGGACGTGGGGCTGCTCGGCGCTGTCGTCGCCTGCTTCCTGCTGTCCCTGTTCCTGGGCGATGTCATCAAGCCGTTGCTGCCAGAGACGCTGGCCAATAATGCTGCTACAATCGGTTACGTCCTCGGTGGCGTGCTGCTGATTACCGTTGGTGTCATCACCCGGTTCGCCATCGGGTCAGTTTTGCTGTTCGTGTTGTTCCTGACACATCTTATCCTCGGATCCCTGGAACTGGGAACTGATAGCTGGATTGAGCGCATTACGAAAAACCTGTTCGACGAAGAAAAGGGAAAGACCCTTTTTATCTGGACCTGCACCATCATGTTTGCGCTGCGCTTCTGCGCCCACTGGATTGAGACCAAGCTCAAGCTATCCCCGGTCGGACTTCTCCTCGTGTGCTCCATTCTGGCCATTATTGGTCTCCAACTCGCTAGCGGCATGCAGACCTTTACGATGGCAATGATCGCTCTGGGTATCTACGCGGTCGGCAAGACCTTCTTCTGGCCTACGATGCTGGCAATTGTAGGTGACCGGTTCCCTCGCTCCGGTGCCGTCGCCATGTCCATCATGGGCGGCGTTGGCATGCTCTCCGTCGGCATGATTGGCGGTCCTGGCCTTGGATTTTCCAAGGACTACTTCACCGCCAAGGAGCTTGAGTCCAAAAATCCTGCTGCTTACGCGGAGATGAAATCAGCCACGCCATCTTCGTTCTTCGGCATGAAGGCCACACCTGTGGACGGTACGAAGCTGGAAGAAGCCAAGACGGCCGTCAAAGCTGGGACGGGCAGCGAGTCCCAGAAGGCCGTCGTGGATGCCAACCAAGCTGGCGACCGCAAGACCCTCAAGATTGACTCCATCCTGCCAACCACGATGGCGGTCATTTACCTCGGCCTGCTGATCTACTTCAAGACCATCGGTGGTTACCGCGTTCTTCGGATTGACGAGCAGTCCGCTTAACCGTTCATCTCGCCTTCGGTTCTCTTAGCGGCGCCCCTTCACCGGGGTGCCGCTTTCTGTTTGCGTCTCGTACAGGGCTCATTTCCGGCTTGCTCATCGTATAATTGGCCGAAAGTTGCACCCGACCTGCCACCTCTCGTCTTTCCCCCATGCCCACTTACGTTTACGAAACCATTCCTCAGTTTGAAGGCGACTTGCCCAAGCGTTTTGAAATCCGCCAGAGCATGAAGGACAATGCACTGACCCAACATCCCGATAGCGGCCAGCCAGTGCGCCGTGTCCCCATCGGCGGCACCGGCGTCATGGGTGGCACCGGCGTCATGGGTGGCACCGGCGTCATGGGTGGCAGCAGCGCCGGAAGCAGTTCCTCCTCCTCCAGCGGCTCCTGCGGTACCGGTTGCGGGTGCCATTGAGGCGCCCCCTCCGTAGTCGCCTGCGCCAGCAGGTGGACGAATGCTCTGGCGCATTGATCTTCCCCCCACGCCCCCCAAAAACAGAATGGGTCCCACGAGACGCATTCGTCCCATGAGACCCATCTCGGTCATCGGATGATCTGGCAATGGCCTCAGGCCACAGTCAGCGTCACCGGAATGTTCCCGCGTGTCGCATTCGAGTAAGGACACACGATGTGCGCCTTCTGCACCAAGTCTTCGACCACACTTTTTTCCAGGCCTGGAACGTGGATCGTCAGGGAGACTTCGAGACCAAAGCCTTCCCCGTCATCGCGGGGACCGATGCCCACCTGGCCGGTGACCGTCGCATCAGCAGGAACAGCGATCCCGCCCTTGCCTGCGACGAACTTCAGCGCGCCGAGGAAACAAGCTGAATAACCAGCGGCAAAAAGCTGCTCAGGATTGGTGCCGGAGCCGCCTCCTCCACCGAGTTCCTTCGGGGTGGAAAGGGTGACGGAGAGGGTGCCATCGGCAGTGGCGGCTTTGCCTTCACGGCCTCCGGTCGCGGTGGCCTGGGTTGTGTAGAGTACTTTCATAATGAGTTGAGTGTATGGGTTGAGGATTAAGTATTAGCGGAGACCGCCGGTGATCAAGAAGCTCTCTCCGGTTATCCATGAAGAATCGCTGGAGGCCAGGAAAACGGCTGCCGGGGCGATGTCTTGCGTCTGGCCGATGCGGCCCAGGGGCGTCTGCTTTTCCAGATCTCTGCGCAATTCGCTCTCGGAAATGCCAGCAGAATGCACCCCTTCCGTTTCCACCATGCCCGGATTGATGGCGTTGACCCGGATTTTTCGGGCACCTAGCTCTTTGGCCAGCACACGTGTCGCGGTATCCACGGCCCCTTTGGTGGCTGAATAGACGACCGAATTGGGGACTGCCAGCGTGGTGACTCCAGAGCTGATGTTAATGATGCTGCCACCCTCCGGGCCGATCAATTTCACCGCTTCCTGGGTCGTCAGGATGAGGCCGAGGACATTCAGATTAAACTGCTTATGGTAATGCTCCTCCGTCACTTCTTCCAAAGGCGCGAATTCATAGATCCCTGCATTGTTCACCAAAATGTCCACCTTGCCGTAGGCCTTTTGGGTTTCAGAAAAGAGGCGCTCAATGTCGGCCTTTTTCGAGACATCTCCCTGCACGGCGATGGCCTTGCCGCCCTTGAGAGTGATTTCGTCCACCACCTTGTCCGCACCGACTTTGCTGGAGGCATAGTTGACGACGACTGAGGCTCCCTCAGCGGCGAAGTGTTTGGCGATGTCCGCCCCGATTCCTTTAGAGGCTCCTGTGACGACGGCGACTTTGTTTTTGAGTTTCATGAGGGTGTCTATTTGAGGTGTTGCAAACGGTTTTGTATCGTTCGGTATGAAAGTGATAACACTGGACAAACAGACGTCAATGAATAATTTACCGATCAGTATGAAAAAAGATTTATCACCCCCATGCGTCGGTCGTCCGCGTTGTTTCGACCCCGAGGAGGCCCTGGAAAAAGCCATGCAGGTTTTTTGGAAGCAGGGCTATGAAGGCACCTCTCTCTCGGACCTGACCGAGGCCATGGGCATCAACCGCCCCAGCCTGTATGCCACCTTTGGCAACAAGGAAGCTCTCTTCGTGAAAGTCATGGACCGCTACTCCGCCGGTCCCGTTGCCTACGTGCTTGATTCGCTAAACGAACCCACCGTCAAAAAAGTCATCGAGAAGCTTTTTGCCGATGCAGTAAGCTTGTTTGCAGACCCCGACCTGCCGCGCGGCTGCATGGGCATCCAGGGCGTGCTTTGCGGGAGCAAGGAGACTGCATCCGTGGTGGAAAATGTCCGGGCGCGAAGAGTCGCCACCCAGAAAAAAATGGCCGAGCGATTTGAGCGTGGCATCCAGGAAGGGGATCTGCCTTCTTCAGTGAATGCCGAAGACCTTGCCCGGCATCTGGTCATCATCCTGAATGGCCTTTCCATTCAGGCCTCCAATGGAGCCTGCCGTGAGGAATTGAAAAGGGCCGTCGGTTTTGCCCTCCAGTCGTTGCCTTTTTGATCGTGCCCGATGGCGGAGCCTGCGCCTCTTGATTTCATGGCGATTCTCCCGAGGTTCCGCGTCCCAACCATGAGTCCTTTATACCCACTGGCAAAAGTGGCCCGCACAGTCCCCTGTGCGGAAAGCCGTTCCGAAGCCCCTGAATCCTCAAAAGATCCAACCTGCCGTCGAAGCTCTGTGGGCCTTTCCTCCTTTTTGCCCCAGCGTCCCCGCGCAGGGACTGCACGGACCCCTTTTCTCTTCGCCACCCTCACGTTCGTCCTCCTCGCACAAGCGTGCGGGCTGGCCGCCGAGCCAAAAACGGTCCGCATTCTGACCATCGGCAACAGCTTTTCCCGCAATGCCACCAATCACCTGGATGACCTGGCCAAGGCTGGCGGGCATACTCTCATCCACACACCCATCGTGGTCGGCGGCGCATCGCTTGAACTGCACTCGGAAAAAGCCATCGCCCACGCCAAGGACCCTAAGGACAAGGCCGGTCTCTACACCAATGGCCGCAGCCTGGTGCAGCAGTTGAAGGCGGAAAAGTGGGACTACGTCACCATCCAGCAGGCCAGCATCAAGAGCCATGACTTCGCGACCTATCAGCCGCATGCGAGCCGTCTCTGGGAGATCATCCAAAAGAATGCACCCTCCGCAAAACTGCTCGTCCATCAGACCTGGGCGTATCGGAAAGACGACCCACGTTTCACCAAGCCTAACAATGAAGTGAACGGTCCCACGACCCAAGCGGAAATGTACAGACGCCTCAGCGCTGCCTATGCGACCCTGACAAAGGAGCTGGGTGCCCGCCGCCTGCCCGTGGGCGATGCTATGTACCAGGCGGATACGGATGCCAAGTGGGGCTACCAAACAGACACAAGTTTTGATTTTAAGACGGCTAAATATCCTGCCTTGCCTAACCAAAAGCACTCTCTGCATGCCGGCTGGAGCTGGAAGGTGCCCAAGACCAGCAAAGATGGAAAAAAAGTCCTCGGCATGGATGGCCATCATGCCGGCATCGCTGGTGAATACCTGGGTGCCTGCGTTTGGTATGAAGTGCTGTTTGATGAAAGCGCAGTGGGCAATAGCTACATCCCCAAAGGCATGGAGGTGGACTATGCGCGCTTCCTTCAGGAAACCGCGCATCGCGCCGTCGTGAAAGCTGCCGGAAAAGCTCCCAAGAGTGGAACTTCTAAAGCAACCCCGGCCTCGGCTGACACCGTTTTGAAAATGAAGGGACTCGTCGCCTTTTGGGATTTTCAGGAGGCCGCAGGCCAGCCGCGCGTCGCTAAAGGTTCCGAGCCTTACTCCCTCCAGGAAATGAAAGGCCCCATCCAGCGTACGGATGATGGCGTCTTCGGTCCCTGGTCTGTGGACATCAAGCGCGGGCAGTGGCTCATGATTCCTCGCGCCCAGGTGGGTGCGCTGGACATTCACGGCAAGGACGCAAAGGTCACCGTGGTTGCTTGGGTGAAACGTCAGGCCAAAGACTCCTGGCAGGCCATCGCCGGAGTCTGGGATGAGACGCGCAAAAAGCGTCAGTATTGCCTGTTCCTGAATGCCCCTCGCGGCACCAAGGCGGATGAGATGAAACGTTATCCCCTCGCCAATCGCATCCACGGTCACGTCTCCGCCATCGGCGGCCCCACGCCGGGTGATGACTTTTGCATCACCTACTCCAGCGGAGCCACGGAGATCCCCATGAAAAAATGGGTCTGTCTGGTCATGCAGTACACGGGCAAGGAATCCCGCGTGTATGTGAATGGAAAGCTGGATGTGCTGGAGCAGTACAATCCCTTCCCATATCCAGACGGCCTCTATGATGGTGGCAAAGAAGGAGCAGATTTCACCGTCGGGGCCGTGCATCGTGGCGGCACCTGGGGAAACTTCTTTGGAGGCCAACTGGGCGGCCTAGCCGTGTATGACCGCGCCCTGACCGATGCCGAACTTAAAAGGCTGGCCGGACTGACTCCGCAACCTCAATGAATTCCGCCTCCCGACTTCCACGCTGGGCCGCCATTATTCCCTGGCTGTTCGTCCTGCTGTGGAGCAGTGGATTCATCGGCTCCAAGCTGGGCGTACCTTATGCTGAGCCGTTCACTTTCCTGACCTTTCGCTACATCATCGTGCTGGTGGTGCTGGTCCCCATTGCCCTGCTTACCCGTGCCCCCTGGCCGCAGGGAAAAGACCAGATTGGGCACCTCATCTTTGCCGGTCTTCTCATCCATGCTCTATATCTCAGCGGCTGCGTGTACGCCTTGCGGTTAGGCCTGCCAGCAGGGATCGTCAGCCTCATCGTCTCCCTTCAGCCCCTGCTCACCGCCGCCTTTGCAGGCATGATGTTGGGGGAGCGTGTCATGCCCCGGCAGTGGGGCGGGCTGGCTCTTGGTTTCATCGGCACCGTGCTTGTGGTCGCACACAAGACCGGCAGCGGCCTCACCTTCATCTCCACTGTGCCCGCCCTCCTGGCCCTCATCGGCATCACCGCCGGGACCTTATGGCAAAAGCGCCATTGCCCCGCCTTTGATCTCCGCACCAGCACCGTAGTGCAGTATGCCGCCAGCCTCGTCGTGACCGTCATTCTCGCCCTCGTCACCGAGACTGGCGAGGTGCAGTGGACTGGCCAGTTTGTCTTCGCTCTTCTCTGGGTGGCTCTCGTGCTATCCATCGGTGCCATCAGTCTTTTAAACCACCTCATCCGCAGCGGCACCGCCGTGAATGTGGCCAGCCTCTTTTACACCGTCCCCGCCGTCACCGCCCTCATGGCCTGGGCCATCTTTGGCGAAACTCTCACCGGCCTATCCCTCGTCGGCATGGTCATCGCCGTCCTCGGCGTCTGGCTGGCGCGTGGGAAGTAGGAGATGCATTGACATCCTGAGGGTAAGATCACATCTTACCCACATGACAACTGTAGTTTCCAGTAAAGGACAGGTGGTTCTCCCGGCACAATTACGCGAGCTGGACCATATTCAACCGGGGCAGCAGTTTGATATTGAGCGTGTTGAGGAAGGCCAATACTTGCTTAAAAGGCAGGTCTCTGAAAACGAAGGTTTGGTGGATTGGCTGCTCTCATGTCCAGACAAAGGCTGGTTCACGGAAGTTGAATCTGAATCTACCGACACGCTATGAAGTTCATTGTGGATGCCAATGTGTTGAGCGAGCCGACTAAACCCGAGCCCAGTCTGGCCGTGATCACCTGGCTGAGGAAACACGAACGTGACTTGGTGGTAAACCCCATCGTCTTGGGCGAAATCGAGTATGGCATTCTGCTTCTCAATCCCAGCCGACGGCGCAGTCGGTTGGAAGCCTGGTTTCGTGCAGGTGTGAGTCGTATTCAAAATCTGGACTTTGACGCCAATTGCGCAGCCCAATGGGCGCGCCTCCTGGCGGAGCTCAAAAAGAAAGGCCGTGCTATGCCGGTCAAAGACAGTCTCATTGCAGCCTCCGCCCTTGCTCACGGACTGACGGTGGCGACTCGGAATGTGAATGACTTCCGCCATACGGGAACGCCAGTGGTGAACCCTTTTGATTGAGGTCACGGGAAAACGGGTGACGGAGATTCCTAATCCGTATACGCCCCCACTTTCCCCCAATCCTGGCCCGCTGCATGCGTTGATGGCTACCTTCAGCCACCGCCCGACCATGCACGAAGCTCCCACCCGACATTTTGACATTGCCATCATCGGCGGAGGATTTGCTGGCGTTTACTGTGCACAGCAGGTCCTGAAAAAGCTTCGCGGCATTAAATCCATGCGCGTCGGCATCATCGCCAGCGAGAACCACATGGTCTTCCAGCCCATGCTGCCAGAAGTCGTCGGCGGCTCCCTTTCACCCCAGCATGTGGTGAATCCCATCCGCATGATCTGTGAGGAAGCCGATGTCTTAAAGGCCTCCGTCACCAGCCTGGATCTGGAAAACCGCATCATGACCCTGGACGGCGGGCGCTTCACCCCCAACGTCACCGTCACTTTCGATCACCTCATGCTCTCCCCCGGAGCCGGCGTGGACCTCAGCCGCATCCCTGGCATGTCAGAGCATGCCTACCTCATGCGCACCGTCGGTGACGCGATGAAACTCCGCGCCGCCATCATCAGCCGCATGGAGGAGGCCAATCTCATCACCAAGCATCAGCAGCGCAAAGAAATGCTCTCCTTTGTTGTCGTTGGTGGCGGTTATTCCGGGGTGGAAACCGCAGGCCAGATCCAGGATCTCATCGCCGGTGTACTCCGTTATTATGACAACATCCGCGCGGATGAGCCCAGCGTCACCCTCGTCCATAGTGGCGAGCGTTTGCTCAGCATGCTCGGTCCCGGTCTCGGGGATTACACCCGCCGCTGCCTGGAAAAAATGGGCGTTAATCTCATCTTTAACAAACGTGTCCGCGCCGTCACCGCCCGCACCGTTCAGCTCAATGATGGCAGCACCATCATCTCAAACCTCGTTGTCTGTACCGTCGGCAATGCCCCTCATCCCATCCTGCAAGCACTCGGAGCCGCAGGTGCCGTTCCTCTGGAGCGCGGCAAAGTAGTCGTGGACCCCACCGGGCAGGTGAAGGGTGTGGAAAAAGTATGGGCAGCAGGGGATTGCGCTGCTTTTCCCAAAGCCGATGGCGGCTTCTGTCCGGAGACCGCCCAGTTTGCCATGCGCCAGGGCGCGATCATCGGCACCAACATCGTCGCCTGCATCCAGGGAAAACCCTTGAAACCCTTCAAGTTCACCGGTCTGGGAGAGCTCGCCACCATCGGTCACCGCAAGGCCGTCGCTATGGTTTTTGGCCTGCGTTTTTCAGGCCTCCTGGCCTGGTTCATGTGGCGCAGCATTTACCTCATGAAGCTCCCCGGGATGGACCGCAAACTCCGCGTCATGGCGGAGTGGACCTTCGAGATGTTTTTCCCTCGCGATATCAATCTTCTCACCCCCAGCTTCTCCTCACCCCTCGGTGAGATGCACTTGGAAAAAGGCGATTCCCTCTTCCGCTCCGGCGAGCCTGCCCAGTCCCTTTACGCCGTCAAAAAAGGCTGTGTCGAGATCACCGATGCCAACGGCCACCTCGTCAAGGCCGCTGTTGCTGGAGAGCACTTTGGTGAACGTGCCTTGTTAGGCGATGGCATCTGGCGCTTCGATGCCACCGCCAAAGAACCCAGCGAACTCGTCGCCATTGACGGCGGTACTTTCAAAACATTGGTGAAAAGCATCGGCTCCCTGGACAGCCTCTTCCGCGCCACCGCCCAGCAGTATCATCTGCCGGAGGAAATCCAGCAGACTGTCGCCGCCATGTCAGAGACCACCCGCCTGTCCATCGCTGCGGATGTCATGACCAAGTCCGTCACCTCGCTTCAGGCCGGGCAGACGGTGCAGGACGCCATCGCTGAATTTCAGGCTCATCCTCACAGCACCTATCCGGTGACGGAGGATGGCAAGGTCATTGGCCTCCTTCGCCGCTCCATCGCCTATGACTGGCTGAAAAATCACGGCCTCACCAGCCAGGATCTTCTCAAGGACCTCCCCCTCACCAAGCCCTTCTGCGTCCGTTCAGACATGCCCGTGCCAGAGCTGGTCCAGACCCTCATGCGCACCGGCGTCAGCAAGGCCATCGTTGTGGATCCAGATTATCGTTTGTTAGGCATCGTCACCGTCTTTGATCTCCTCAAAGGCGGCCAGGAATCCGTCCCCCCAGTTGCCCCCGTCATCTTGCCAGAGCTCGCCATCAGTCCGCGATAAAGATGCGGTCCTTCGATCCGGTAATCTCCACCTTCACGGTGTCATCGTTTTGGACCATGACAGTCGCCGAGCATGAGGAGGGCAATCGGCTCGAAGGGAGCCGGGTTGAATGGAATCGAAAATAATGAGTGCTGCCATCCTTCAAAGGCGGCAGGTCGGACAGATTGTTGACGACGATGGGGCTAGCCGGTGCAGATGCTGCCGCTACTGTTCCCTGGGCACGCTTTGCGCGCTCCTCGGCGTTAGCCTGTCCCATTTCCTGCATTTTCATCTGCCATTCCAACGTCTGTTTTTCTGACCAGTCATCAGGAGATTTCATCAGCCAGATTTTACTTGGCCAGGGCCGCCCCATCACATTCCAACCGGCAGGGCAGCTCATCAGCCAGCCCTCACGGATTCCTTCGGCGCGGTAAAGCTCACCCGCATCGCCCGCGGAAATCCGGTCCCCGCCAAGCCACTTTCCACATCCCGTGCCGTCTGCGGCAGTTCGGCCAGATCCCCACCAACCTTCAGTGCACGCCACCGGCGCTCATCCTCCGGGCTGAGCTTCATCGGCCACTTTTCCTGGGGCATCAGTGGAGTCCAGTTGGAGACGTCTTGGCCTTCATCCATAGGTTCGCCAGGCGCAGCTTGTAGCATTGCCAGTGGCAGTGCCGTCACCAGAGCGAGTCCCGCCCATAGCATGGACCATCCTGGGGCCGCAGCCTCTCGATCTTTGCCTCCATCCAAAACGGCCTCCACCCTTCCTTCCACCGGCCCCGGTCTCGCCATCGCCAGCGCACACAAGCTCAGTCCCGTACCCATCTTCGCATGGCGGCTCAGGTCCAGGAGATGCTGAGCATAATCACTCGCCCGGATGCCATGGCGCAGTACCGTGTCATCACAGGCCTGTTCCTGGTCCGCCCGCATTCGTCCCAGTGTCAGCCAGGCCAGTGGATTGAACCAATGAACCGCCAGCATGATCTGCCCTGCCCATAGTGCCAGAGGATCCCGTCTCTTTAAATGTGCCAGCTCATGCAGCAGCACCGCGCGCAGCTTGTCAGCAGGCCACTCGGCTGCCCCTACTGGCAGTAGCAGATGCGGACGAAAGACACCCCACACCATTGGCACCGCATCTTTTTCCCCTAACAAAAGGCGTGGTTGTCTTTGTATCCCCAGTTCCATCGCGATTTTCGCCATCATTGAGGATACTGAAGCCGCTTCACCTTCGCTACGCGCCTGGCATTTTGCGGCCAGTGTTCTCAGCCGCCACGCTCCGTACCCTGTCCTTGCCATCAGTATTCCAAACACCCCTAGCCAGACCATCCCTACCAGCGGTTGCAGTTGCACCCAGGAAAAAGGCATCGCCGGGGCAGGGGATACCACGGTCGTCTCCAGCTCTACCTGGATGGGCGTATTCGCTTTACTATCCCCTCCCTCTCTCGGCAACACCGTTACCTTCTGTCGGGGTTGCGGCACGCGGTTCGTAGCCGCCCTATTCTGAGGAAATTCCCCAGACCGCATCATTGTCGGCAGCACCTGCCACGCTGGGAGAAAAAACACCGCCACCGGCAATGCCAGCGTGGAAAGAACTGCCATCATCCACAATGGATAGCGCCGCGCAGCCGAAACCCTCCGCAGACCCAGCCCTGCCATTAAAGCCAGCCCCAAGACCAGAGTGCCTTTCACCGCCACATGATTCAGAGATTCCAGCCAGAGTGAGATCGAGGTCATAAATGCATCCTTCAGGTTAGTCTTTCGTTTCTAGATTCCTCAGCGCCCCTCCTTCCGCGCCTCCTCGATGAGTTGCTGTAGCCGCATCGCCTGCTCATCCGTCAGTGCCGCATTTTTACCGGTCAGGTGTGCCGCCAACGCCTCATCCATCGCCCCGCCGAAAAACGTGTCCAGCACATGCCTCAGCGCTTTCAGACCCGCACGCGCCTTGGATTGCGCAGGTGCATACACCACCTCACGCCCCTCCTTGCCCAGCCGCTTTGCATGTCCCTTTTCCTCCAAAATGTGCATCATCCGCCTCACCGCCATATCTGTCGGTGGGTCCGGCAGTTCCACCTGCACCCGCGCCACCGTCGCACTCCCCGCCGCGTGCAGCACATCCATGATCTGCCTTTCGCGACGTGATAAATTGTTAGGATCACTCATTTCGTTATATTTTTAACGAAATGAAATCGGTTAGGCAAGCGTTAACGCTAATTTTTTAACTTTTCCTGCTTTCACATATTCTTATTCACTGCCCAAGCTGCATTTTTTGAGAGCATTCCTGATCTTAGAAGGCCCCCTCATGGTGAAGTCCGTGTGTCACCCCCGGCATTCACTGGGCGATTTAAGAATACGGCAACATTTCATGCAAGTTTTCGCCGCGACCGGACACTTATGGGTGAACACCATGAATGCGATGCCCACCCACCCCATTGATGAAGAGCTCGCCATGCTGGGTGCGGGCAAGACCGCAGCGGCCTGTGAAAAGATTGTAGCACAGCATGGCTCCCTGGTGAAGAGCGCCTGCCTCCGGGTGCTGCGGGATGAGGGGCTGGCAGAGGATGCGGCGCAGGAGACCTTTATGCTGCTGATAAAAAAAGCTTCATCGCTGCCTCCCTCCACACCCTTGGCGGGCTGGCTCTATCATGCCGCCTGTCGCACCGCCTTGAACCACCAGCGTGCTGCGATTCGCCGCCGTGCTCGCGAAAATTCCATAGAGCTCATGAATCAAATGATACCCGATGCCCAACCCAATCCATGGACTGAGATCGAGCCACATCTTGACGAGGCTATGCTCACACTGCCTCCTCGTCAGCGCGACTTGGTCGTGCAGTGCTATTTTCAAAACCGCACGCAGCGCTCTGCCGCCGCCGCTTTGGGTTGTTCAGAAAGCGTCGTCAGCCGCGAGCTAGGAGCCGCCCTTGAAGCATTGCGGCAGTTTTTCACCAGGCGTCACGTCGCAGTCAGCGCGGTAGCCCTGGCCGCTTTGTTGCCGGCACATGCAGCATCCGCCTCCATGGCAGGCGGCACGGCATTAGTCACCGCCATGGTGGCAGCACCGGCCAGTACTTCTTTGGTGGCGGCACTGCTCACATCCAAAGTTCTGCTCACCACGGCTGTCATGACCTGTACGCTCACAGTCGCCGCTGTAGGCTACCATTTGACCACCTCTGGATCACATGGGAGTGATAGGCGCAACTCCTCAGCCGCAGGAGCGGTGGCTGCCGACCGAGGTTCACCTAACAAAATGTCAGTTGGAGTGGCCAAGAAGGGAACCTGGGAGGCCCGTTTTGAGTTCACCAGTGCGATGGCCTTGGAGGAACGCAAAAAACAAGTGCTGCTGGAAAGCGATCCCGACGCACGCTACGCCCTGCTACAGCAAATGGGCGTCGGACTGTCCCGTGCCGGCTTTGACAAACTCATCGCCCAGGGCATGGACGCCAGCGTCGCCCCTTGGCGGGATACCTTCGCGGTGCTGGAAAACCGCACCGACATGTTCGACAACTATTTGATGGCCTGGAGCAATGAAAATCCGCTGGCCGCTCTCAATTGGGTGGCTTCCCAGCCGGACGGCGGCCTCGGCATGCGCAAGCAGTTGCTCTACGCTCTGGAGGCGGGGCAATTCCAGCCGGACACACTTCGGGAGTGGATCAGCAATCTGAAGAAAGAGTCCATGCAAAAGGAGGCTGCGCTGGCACTCGAGTGGTTAGACAATCCATCTTCGTTGATTGCGCGCCTTGGCACCGGCGGCAACGACGGTTTTCTCGTCGACTTGGCGATGCTGCGCAGTGGTGAACGTCTGGACTGGGCAGCGTTCGGCAGCAGACTCGGCGCGGGTAAAAGCGCCATCGTTGCCCGGGCGATGCGACAGGTGCTGGACTCAGGCCTCTCGCTTCAGACCATTACCCCTTTCCTTCAAGGATTGGCCACTTCGGCCGATCCCCACATCAGTGTCGGGGCCGTCACCCTCATGCGCGCCGCTTATGGCCAGGCAGATGTGGATTACAGGGTGGCTCTCGGCCTAGCCGCAGATTGTGAAAAGGCAGGGATGGGCAACTACAAAATCAGTGTTTTTAAAGGCTGGGCCGTGGCGGATCCTGAAGCAGCCCTGCAATACACCGCCAGGCTGAAAGACCTGGCCAGCATGCGTCATGTGCTCAGCGCCCTGTCCCCACTGCCTGATGACACCACGCTAGTGGCCATGATGGCAGGCACACCGCCGGTAGCACAGGACATCGCCCTGGCTGCCCTCTATAGCCGGAGCACCGAGGGGCTGTCTGCCAGGCTTCAAAGGATCATGGAGTCCACCACAGTCGTTGACCAAGTGGAGGCAGCCAAGGAGGTGCTGCGGAATCTGCCCTTCGCGGATGCGCCCGCCGCTGCCCAATGGTTAAAGCAGCAGCCTGCTGGCAAATCGCGTCAGGAGATGGCCCTGGCTTTGAGCAGACGGCTCGCGGCGGTGGATCCCCAGACCGCGCTGGAACTCATCCTTAGCGAGGGGCTGAGTGGGAGGGAATATGACGAAGCCATGTCCCATGCGGTGAAGCAATTTTCCGCACAGAATGACATGGAGCAGTCCACCCGCTTCATCCAGCAAATCACCGATCCTACAGCCTATGCAGATGCGCTCGGCCAGATCGCCATGGTCAAATTTGCCGGTCGTCCGCAGGAAGCCTACGCCTATCTGCAAAAGCACTCCCGCGGTGATTGGCAGCTCGCCGCCTTGCAGATGCTGAGTGAACTCCAATACAACAAGCTGGGCAACATAGACGCCAATGCCGCCGAGATCCTCAAGCTCGACCTGCCAAAGATGGGCCCCGACGTCGCCAAACGAGCCAGCAACTTCTGTCGGGTCTGGATAGATCACCAAGTCCCGGTGACCACCCCGCTCGCCTGGACCCAGCAACTTCCCAGCCCCATGGGGCGTGCAACCCGCCTGCAACTGGCTAGGCGGAATGAACTCAAGCCCGCCACCTTGGAACAATTCCACACCTGGACTCAGACCGCGTCCATCAGCCAGGCAGAGCGCGCCCAGTTGCAAACAGTCTTGCAAAAACGCCTCGCTGACCCAAGGGTCAAATAGGCCGATTCGGCCCCCTGCCTAACCAAGCGTACGAACCTGAAAATTATCCTGGTAACGCGCGAAGTTTAGAAGGCCCTTCAGCCAAAGTAGTCCAGAGCTTTAGCTCGCGAAGACCTCGATTGAAGATTCGATCTGACCTGCCATAGACAGAGGATCTGCCAAGCCCATAAGCAATGCCCACGACAACAAAACACATCCCCAGCCAGGCCAGCCATCCTCCTGCTCCTGACATGGCATAGGCCATCAGAATCGTCCCCAGTAAGACATTGAGGATCGCGTATTTCATTCGAGTGGCAGCGGACTTGCAGGAACAGAACACTGTCCCGATCATACATACTTTATCTGACAAACGCCACAACCTACCGGCAGCCCTGTAGCTCGATTTTCCAAAATCGAGACGTTTCGATGCCCCTCAGCTCCCTCCTCCTCTCCACTCCCCTCATTCCACGTCCCCAAACCACACTTGCATCCGCGCCGTCCCGCTTCACTCTCTGGGGTTCCGGCGACTTCGCGCGCCGGGTTCTTTCCCATGTCCAAGCACACTTACAAACAGGCCGGCGTTGATATCCATGAAGCAGCATCCTTTGTGGATGATATTGGCGCGCTGGTGAAGGCCACGCAGAAAAAGCGCAAGCTGGCCAATGCCTTCGGTCTCTTCGCCGCCGGTTACGACCTCAGCAAATACAAAGAGCCGATGATCTTCACCGGTTGCGACGGCGTCGGCACCAAGCTGGAACTCCTGCTGAAATACGACCTGCTGGAAAACGCCGGCAAGGACCTCGTCGCCATGAACGTCAACGACGTCCTCACCTGCGGAGCGGATCCCATCATGTTCCTCGACTACGTCGGCGTGAACCAGATCAAGAAAAAGCAGCTCGCCCGCATCATCGCCGGGATGTCAGAGTATTTGCAGGCCTGCAATTGCATCCTCGCCGGTGGCGAAACCGCCGAAATGCCCGGCGCAGTGCTTGATGGCATGGTAGAACTTTCCGGCTTCGCCATCGGTGCAGCCGAGAAAAAAGACGTCCTGAACCCCGCCGAAATCAAAGAGGACGATGTCCTCATCGGCTGGCCCAGCGCCGGTTTCCACGCCAACGGCTTCAGCCTCGTCCGCCGCATCCTGGAAAAAGAAAGCATCAAGCTCAGCAAAAAAGACGCCGCCCAGCTCCTCACCCCCACTCTCCTTTATCATGAGCAGTGCTGGGGCCTGAAAAAAGCCAAGATCAAGCCTGCCGCCATGGCCCACATCACCGGCGGCGGTCTCGTGGAAAACCTCGGCCGCATCTTCACCAAGCGCGGCCTCGGCTGCCACCTCAAAGTCCCATTCTGGAAGAACGACGTCGTCCAGAAAGTCCTCCGCCATGCCGACCCTGCGGACTGCTGGGACACCTTCAACATGGGCATCGGCTGGGTCGCGATCGTGGACCCCAAACAGGCCCAAAAAGCCCTCAAAGTCGGCACCGGTGCCGTCGTTCTGGGCGAAATGGACAAAAGCGCCACCGTGACCTGCGAACTGGTCAAGTAGGTCAAAACAGCCACATTTTCCGAGATGCCGTATCCCATTCAGGGATGCGGCATTTTGATATCAACTCGAATTCCGCGATTAAGAGGAAGAAACCGGCAACAAGTCCAATACTGGATTAGCCAGATTCAGCGACCCAGGCCCAGAAATCTACAGCAACTCAGACGCGATGGAGAAAAAATTTAACGAGACGGAATTACGAGAAGAACTCAATGCCTTCCAACTTGATCAATTGGTAGTTTTTGGGTTGTCGTGCGCGGAACGCATGATTCCAAACTATAAGAGATTTACCCGCGAATGTAGATGGGGTGATCCGGACATTTTAAGGAACGGTTTGGATCTAACGTGGAATTGGTTAACTACAGGAACTATATCGGAAAAGGAGGTTAAAAAAATGCTAGCTACTTGTGAAGCACAAACCCCCGACACAGATGATTTTGATACGATACTAGTTTCATCAGCATTAGATGCAGCTAATTCAGTAAGTGCGGTATTAGAGTTGATCTTATCCAATAGATGTGATTCTGCAATTGAGATTGCAATTTATGGACGTGACACTGTCGATATGTATATTCAAGAGTCTGAGGGCATGGACCCACAAGATGCGCAACTGGAGAATAAAATCTGGCTACATCCATTGATGCAGCGTGAACTAAAAAGTCAACGTTCAGCTATTAGTCTTATAAAACAAGGGATTGCCATCAAAGATGCTGAATCTATTTGGAAACGTCATGATGTGGGTAGCCTAGGCTTTTAACTAGAAAACAGTTTTCCTGCCAGGCGAGAACGGTACTCAGTTATAGTACAGGATCGTTGATTTTGCACTTTTTGAGGGGGAGTAATTAAAAGTTGGATTGGGTGGCAGGTACAACTTAGGACGGTTTCCGGCTTCAACAGCACGGCTTTCAAGACCTGCTTGCCCCACGTGTTGCAAATGATGAAAAGAGCCGATTATAAACCATGCGCAGACGGCGACTGAAATCAGGCAAAGAAATTATGTCCTATGATGACCCAATTTATATCTTTTGAGGTTTTTGAGTCCGAGAGACTCATTATTCGGGTGCCACGCCCAGGAGATGGACTCATTTTTAATGAAGCTGTGGTTGAGTCGCTGCAGACTCTGAGGCCATGGCTTGCTTGGGCTGCCGTTCCACCGACTCTGGAGGAGTCCGAGTTTTCGTGTCGGCAGGCATATGCCAAGTTTTTACTCGGTGAAGATTTGAGGGTGTTCTTTATTTCTAAAGACGACGGTGTTCTTGTTGGCGGAAGCGGATTGCACAATCCGAATTGGGATTTGAAACAGTTTGAAGTTGGCTACTGGGGGCGTTCGCGATATTCCAAAAAAGGTTTAATCACTGAGGGAGTGAAGGCTCTGGTTGATCATGCGTTTGAGAAACTGGATGCCAGCAGAGTTTATCTGACAACAGACGATGCCAATACAGAAAGCTGGCGGCTGGCAGCGCGGGCTGGATTTGAACTTGAGGGTACAATGAGGAAAGATCGGCTCAACCTCGCGGGCTCCCTCCGTGACACACGTCTTTATGCGCGAGTTAACTCTACCCACACGGTTTTAAAAACCTAATCCAAAGATGTCAACGAGGCCTGAACAAAGGATGCTAGGCAAATACCACTCTACTAAATGAAGCCTTGGATGATCATTGTCGGCGCACTGTCTATATTGACCTTTGAAGGGCTGTATATCCCATGGGCATGTGCCCCCAGAAAAGGTGATGGAGCAATCGGGGATGTTATGATTGCCTATTATGCACAACTGATTGTCGGTATTATATCAGGCAGTCTTTTACTTGTCAGTTTTCCCTTGATATTTTGCAATCAAGGTGATCCCCGAAAACTGCTATTTCGATCATCTTTTTTTATATCATTACTTGCATTCATTTCCTTCCTATTAGGAATGTTTTTGCCTGATTGGTAGAATAATTTTATGTGTAGGGTGCCTGTTGAAGGTAAGCGTCATGCGGAGTGCCGTATGAAGTTGCTAGATTCATGCAGGTCATAGGAGATCAGCTATGACCTGTATGAACAAAAGCGAACTCTTTTCCCTCCGCCGACTGCGCCACCATGTTGTTGAGTGAGCGAGCATGCCTTGGCATGGCGATATGTTGCAATGGAAACACTGTCACCACCTGCCGCCAGAAATGTTAAATCAGCACAATCTAATGCAGCAAAAACCGACCAATCTCATTTGTAACCTCAATTCCCGCGATTCAGCGTGAGATTATGTCATAAAAGGCACAATATCAGCGGTTTAGCTTGATGCCGGGCAGTATTTGAGAAGGTCTGGACCATCAGGCACCGGCCAGAATTTGCAGCCGCTCGGCCGGAATCCATCGCGGAATCCGGGGTGAAAATCGGAAGGCAAAGTCTGGGATGGCGATTTCTGACTAAATTTGTTAGAATTTCACTAATGAAAGAGGCGCTATGCCGTTTTAGCACCTGAAGTCACCTTCACATTCTCCACCACCATCTATGAAAGCCACCAAATACATGCTCGCCGGTCTGATGATCGCCGGTTTCGGGGGCAGTTCCGCCTCTGCGGCAGAACTCCGCACCTGGACCGACGTCGAAGGCCGTCAGGTTCCCGCCTCCTTTGTCCAGATCGAAGGTGATACCATTGTTTTGCAGACTGCGGACGGTGCCCAGCATCGCTTCCCGCTGGCCCGGCTATCTGCCGATGATCTGGCCATTGCCAAGGCTGCCCAGGCCGCAACGCCTGCGGCTCCTCTTCTCCCGGCCAATGCCACTCCGGCCCAGGCCGCAAGAGTCATCGACCAACTGGTCTATAACGGCTTCAAGAAAGCAAACGAAGCCCGTGCCGAAGCCAAAAAAGCTCCCCTCGCCGGTTTTAATCCGATTGCCAGCGACGAGCAGTTTGTGCGTCGTGTGTACTTGGACATCGCGGGCCGTATCCCAAATTATGAAGAAGTCAGCAGCTTCCTCAAGGACGGTAACGCCCAGAAGAGGACCACCTTGATCGACATGCTCTTGGAGTCCGATGGCTACAAGACGCATCTGTACAATTACTTTGCCGAAATGCTCCGCATCAAAGACAACTTTGAGCAGGATAACGTGCGCGGCACTCCTTACATCAACTGGTTCAAGGACCAGATCGCCAAGAACGAGAAGTGGGACAAAATCGTTTATCAGTTGACCACCGCGACGGGGAAAATGTGGGACCGCAAGGAAGACGGCAGCTATAACGGTGCCGCCGGTTACCTCCTCCGTGATGCAGGCATGCCTCTCGATAACCTTGCTAATACATTGACCGTGTTCCTAGGGACTGACGTCGCCTGTGCCCAGTGTCATGACCACCCCTTCGCAGACTGGACCCAAAAGCAATTCTATGAAATGGCCTCCTATTTCGGTGCCACCACCACTCGTCTGAATGGTCGTGATATGAAAAATGGGGACCCGATGGCCCGTCTGATGGCGGACATTGAGCCGATGGTTGAGAAGTCCGGTCAGGACCTCCGTCGTATCCGTAACGGCATCCAGAATTTCATCCGTGCCAATCAGTCTGCCGTGAAGGACAGATACCAGGTCGTCCGAAACGGTGAAACGGAAAAAACCGTTCCTGCCAATGGCATGAAACTACCGCATGACTATCAGTATAAAGACGGCAACCCTGGAGATCCCGTGGCACCGAAGTTTGTCACATGGTCTTCTCAGGACAAAGAAAACCCTGCCTATAAGCAGGACCAGGTAGCTGAAGAAAACCTTCGTCAGGCCTTTGCCAACTGGATGACGCATCCTGAAAATCCACGTTTCGCGATGACCATTGCCAACCGCATGTGGAAGCGTGCTTTTGGTGCTGGCGTCAATGAACCGATCACCAACATTGATGATCCTGACCAGTCCGCTAACCCGGAACTCTTGCGTCATCTCGCCGCAGAAATGAAGCGCGTGAATTTCGACCTTAAACAGTTCATGCGCATTGTGTACAACACCCGCGCTTACCAGTCCGAAAGCACCACGGAAAACATCAATCTGGGTGAGGTCTATTACTTCCAGGGGCCAATGCTGCGTCGTATGTCCGCCGAGCAGGCCTGGGATTCATACATGACACTTGTTCTTGGCCAGCCAGATGCCTACAAGGCACCTCTGCAGGACCTCTATGCCAAGTCCATTGATATGAACCTGGACACGGTCGATGCCCAAACGGTCCTGGTGAAATACAGCGCCTATCGCAGCATGCAGACCAAAGAACGTGCCCTCATGGGCGGCGGCCTGGATATGGTTGGTGGCGATGGCATGATGATGGAAGGTGGTGCTGCTAAGAAAGGTGCCCCGGTGGTGGCTGCAACGGATGGCCCAGGCAAAATCCTGGACTATGAAGGCATGCGCCTCATGCGTGCTTCCGAAATCACCCAGCCAGCTCCTGGTGGCCACTTCCTCATCGACTTCGGCCAGTCTCCCCGTAACCTCATCGATGGCAGCACCAAGATCGGCAACGTGCCCCAGGTGCTGATGATGATGAATGGCAAGGCGCAGAAGATGCTGACCAGCCGCGATTCCCTCGTCTTCCGCACCATGGACAAGGTGAATAATCCTGCCGATAAGGTGGAGCGCATGTTCATGACCATCATGAACCGCCGCCCGACCCTCCAGGAAAAAGACATCGCCAAGCGCGAGCTTTCCTCTCACGGAGAAGAAGGTTATTCCAACATGATCTGGGCTCTGATCAACACCCGTGAGTTCATGTTCATCCAGTAATCACGCCGCCAATTTTTAAACAGTAAACGACGATACGAATTGAATATGAAAACCGAATTACTCCGCCTGAGCGACCATAACCGCCGCCAGTTCATGCTGACGACTGCGAAAACCGCACTCGGCGTCAGCCTGCTTCCAGGATTGTCATCAAAGATGGCCGCTGCTGAAGGCGCATCCGTTTCTGGCCCTGGTACGGCTGGTTTTGGCAAGGCCAAGCATGTCATCTTCCTCTGGATGAATGGCGGCATGACCCACCTGGATACTTTTGACCCGAAAACCGGTGCGACCAAAGGCCCAGGCGAAGCCATCAAGGCCAAGGCTGAAGGCATCGATTACCTCGGCGGTTACCTGCCAAAGCTGGCTGAGAACGCCAGCAAGCTCTCCATCATTCGCTCCATGTCTTCCAAGACTGGTGTGCATGAATCCGGTACCTACATCATGAAGACCGGGTATGAGCCCCGCAGCACCATTGTGCATCCTTGCATGGGCGTCTGGGCTACTCATTTCCTGGGTAACATCAAAGGCGTGACCCTGCCGGATAGCGTGATCGTCAACAGCGGCAGTGCTTATCCTGGCGCTGGCTTCTTCCCACCGGCCATGTCTCCGATCCCGATCTCCAATCCTGAGACCGGTCTTCAGAACATCAAGCCAACCACGGATGACTCCATGTTCGGCAAGCGCATCGGCCTCATGAATGAGTTCGATTCCTCCTTCCGCAAGAAGTTCCAGACGGAAGACGTGAAGGCCTATACCGAGTTCTATGATGAAACGCTGAAACTCATGAAGAGCGAAGACCTCAAAGCCTTCGACCTCACTCAGGAAACGGCTGAGACCCGTGAGAAGTATGGCCGCACCAACTTCGGCCAGGGCTGTCTCCTTGCCCGCCGTCTGGTGGAAAGCGGTGTCCGCTTTGTGGAAGTGCAGATGGGTGGCTGGGACATGCACAACACCATTGATAACGGCATGACCAACAACGGCACCACCTTGGATAACGGCTTCGCCGCCCTGATCCAGGACCTGGACGCCAAAGGCCTGCTGGATTCCACCCTTGTGGTCCTCGGTTCTGAGTTCGGTCGCACGCCGGATATCAACGAGAACGATGGTCGTGACCATTATCCTCTGGCTTACTCCACGGTCTTTGCCGGTGGTGGCACCAAGCGCGGCTTCGCCTATGGCGCGACCGACAAGGAAGGCCGTCGTCCTGCTGACAAGCAGACCAGCCCTCAGGACTTCCTGGCTACTATCGGTCATGCGATGGGTCTGCCTGTGGACGAAGTCGTCATGTCCCCTTCCAACCGCCCCTTCACCGTGGCGGACAAGGGCACCCCAGTGGTGGACCTCTTCGCCTAATCCGTATACGGTTTTATCCAAAACACCCGGTCACATGGCCGGGTGTTTTTGTGTCAGGAAGCCTCAAAAGGACAAAGAAAAGCCCCAAACACACAGGGGTGCTTGGGGCTGGTGATTCGGGTGGTTGGAAACCTCCGTATCTATACCTATTAAGCGGCGATGGCTGCGGCTTTGTCTTCAGGCTCGATCAGGCCGTATTCGCCATCTTTCCGGCGGAACATGATGGCCAGGCGGTGGGTGGTCTGGTTATGGAAGACGACGAATGGACGGTCGTTGATCTCCAGGTCCATGATGGCTTCATCCGGGTATAGGGGGCGCACTTTATACTGCTCCTGATGGATGTAGGAATGCTCCACGGTCTCCACTTCGCCATGAAGGTCGTCTGCATGGAAGACTTTCTGTTCCAGGTGACGGATGCTCCCATCCTTACGGGGGCGATGGCTCTTCAGGAGGCGGGTCTTGAACTTGCGCATCCGGCGCGCGATCTTGGAGATCGATTCGTCGATGGACGCATAGATGTCTTCGGTCGTGCTCTTGACTTCGATATGGATGTGGTCAGCACAGAAGAGGATGATCTCGGCGATCTGACGGTGATGCTCAACGTCCAGAATGATCTTGGCTTCGATGATGCGCGGGTAGTCGAGGTGGAGGCTTTCGATCTTTTTGTGAGAGTATTCGCGAATGGCGTCGGTGATCTCGATATGACGGCCAGTGACGACGATCGGCAGGTTCACGTTGTGTTTTTGCATGGTATGTATCCTCCTATTTGGGGTTGGTTGGAAAAAGGGTTGGGGAAAAAGGCTGCTTACATGGTGAAGTCTTCGCCCAGGTAAAGGCGGCGGGCTTCGGGGTCATTGACGAGGAAATCTTTGGTGCCGTGGCGTCTCACCTGACCTTCGTAAATGAGGTAAGCACGGTCCACAATGTTGAGCGTTTCACGTACATTGTGATCGGTGATGAGGATGGCCAGGCCTGCACGGCGGAGCATGCGGATAATGTCCTGGATTTCGCTGACGGCGATGGGGTCGACTCCGCTAAAGGGCTCATCCAGCATGAGCAGCTTAGGTTCGGTGACGAGGCTGCGGGCGATGGTGAGGCGGCGCTTCTCACCACCGGAAAGGGTGAGGGCCAGATTGTCCGCCACATGGTCGATGCCGAATTTTTCCATGAGCTGCTGGCACTGGTCCTGCCGCTCCTGCTTGGTATAGTTCTGGGTCTCCATCACGGCCAGAATATTCTCCTTCACCGTTAGGCGGCGGAAGATGGATTCTTCCTGGGGCAAGTATCCCATTCCCAGTCGGGCGCGTTTGAACATGGGCTGCTCAGTGGCGTCATTGCCATCAAAGATGACCTTTCCGCCATTAGGACGCACCAGGCCGACGATCATATAAAAGGTGGTGGTCTTGCCAGCTCCGTTGGGGCCAAGGAGGCCGACGATCTCGCCCGATTTAACCTCGATATCCACGCCGTTGACGACAGCGCGGCCATCATAAACTTTTTTCAGGCCTTCGGTGTGCAGCAGGATGCTTCTTTCATCCTCTCCCTCTGAATGGGACGGGGATGATTGCATGACAGGGGCCGACTCCATGAAGGGAGGTGTGGTTTTGGGGGTGCGTGGACGCTTGGAACGTGCGGCTGACATGCCCGGTGAATAAATAAGTTACAGGTTGATGCGATGCCGGCAGGTCATTGATCTTCGTTGAGGATGACGGTGCGGGTGGGGCGGTTGGAGTTGAACTTGCCCTTTTGGTCAAAGGTCATGATCGTATCGGGACTGATGGCGCTCTGCATGACATTGCCAGTCTGCACCTGGGGATTGTCACGCATGGTGATGAGACCTGACACGCCGTCATACACAGCGTTGCGGCAAAAAGCGCGCTGAAGCTCCCCTTCGGGGCTGACCTTTTCGATCCTGACCATGGGGCCGGAGGCGATGGCTTTGTTGACTGGATTAGGCTTTTCAGCAGCGCCTTTTTTCTTAGACAGGATGGGGTCCGTTTTATTGGCCTGCGGTTCCTTTTTCTTGTTCTGCTCCTCTTGGTTGAGGTGGACGATGAGCTCCTCGCATTCGATGTAGAACTGAGGATGGCGGGCGCGGACGTTGCCTGTGTAGATGAGGATGCCTGTATCCGGATTAAAGACGGAATTGTCCGCCTCAATGACGACCACGGGTTTCCTGGCAGCGCTGGCTTCAGGAGGCGCATCGTTCAGCGGCTGGAGGAGCATGGGTTTTGGTCCCTCGGCGGCTGGTGGCTGGTCGGCAGGAGTGGTAGTGGCAGTTGTTCCAGCAGGGGGCGCATCTGCATTGGCCTCATTGCGTGCATCCAGCATCCGTTGAGCTTCGGGCAGCAGGGTCTTGGCGGCAGCTTTGGCCGCTTCAGCCGCCTGGGCCTTGATCTCCGGGGATTGCATGGCCGCTTTGGCGGCATCAGTCAGGTTCCCGGGCAGGTTACCCATCAGGCCCCTGGCGGTTTCCTTGGCTTTGTCCAGTTCGCCGTTGGACTGGGCTTGGCGCAGTTTTTCAGCGGCGTCCTGAAGCTGTTTTTTCTGGTCCGTCGTGGGGGTGGACATGCGCGTAGCGCCCTGTCCGCTGGCGGACAAAACCATGCAGCCCAGGGCCGTGGCGATGGTGAAGAGGGTTCTCATATCAGTTGGATGGTTGGTTTCCCTCCGTTTTGCCAGAGACCGGGTCCATGTCAAAGATCAATGTGCGGACATGTCCTTTCATGCTTCCGATGGAGTTGGCGGTATCGAAGACCATGGTGTCTCCTTCCATTTGAAAATCGGCCCGGGCCACCAGACTGCGCTCACCACTGCGGAGGATCTGATCCTGCATGTGGTAAATGGCGCTTTTGAGGTCCACGCGGAGGTTTTCTGCGGGATCTTCAGCATAGATTTCGACAACGACTTTTTCTGCGGACAGACGTTCTTCATCCAGGCGTGTGAGAGTATCCGCCGTGAGCAATGACGAGGGCTTGCCTTCGCTGAAGGAAGGGACAATGACGTTTTTGTTCACGAAACCAAGCGGGATCATTTTGCCGATGGCGCTCATGCCATCGGACTCTGCCGGGTCGGTGGTAGTTTGGGATAAGGCGATGGCGGAAAGGGCGACGAGACCCAGCATCAACCAGGGCCGCAAACTCAGGGTGGTGTCTGGCCTCATTTTAAGCTTCCTCCGTCACAAGGGTGTGAATGCGCCGCAGTTTTTCTACCACCATGGCAATGTCCGACATGGGGACCTGATTGGGGCCATCCGAGAAGGCTTTGGCTGGATTCGGGTGGGTTTCCATAAAGACGCCATCGCATCCGGCGGCTACCGCTGCACGGGCCAAGACGGGTGCCAGCTTGCCGTCGCCACCTGTGGTGGTGCCCAGGCCGCCCGGGCGTTGTACGGAATGAGTCGCGTCAAAAATGACCCGATAGCCCAGCTCCCGCATCCAGTATAGCGACCTCATATCCGTTACCAAGTTTTGATAACCAAACGTGGTTCCGCGTTCAGTAAAAAGAAAGTTTTCGCAGCCGGTGCTGATGAGTTTTTCGGCGATGTTTTTGACATCCCAGGGAGCCATGAATTGGCCTTTCTTCACGTTCACGGCGCGGCCGGTTTCTCCGGCGGTAAGGATGAGATCCGTCTGGCGGCTGAGGAAGGCAGGGATCTGCAGCAGGTCGATGTGCTCAGCGGCGATTTTGGCTTCTTCCGGGGAGTGCACATCGGTGGTGACGGGAACGCCCAGCTTCCGGCCGATTTCGGCAAGGATGCGGCAGCCGTCTTTGACGCCCAGGCCACGGTAGGAGCTGATGGCGCTGCGGTTGGCCTTGTCGTAAGAGGCTTTGAAGACCCATTTCAGCCGCAGGCTGTTGGCGATGGCTCCGAGGCGCTCGGCCACCTCCCAGATAAATTCCTCACTCTCGATGACGCAGGGACCGAGAATGAACAAAGGCTGCGTACCATCCACTGGCACGGAGCCCACCTTGACGACGGGGAGAGGGAGCATGAGATCAAATGTAACCGCGAGGCGGCATGTGCCATCCAGCGTTTCGCAGGATAGCGAGCCGAGTCCGTGCTGACAACCTGCAAGTGAGTCAGAAGGATGATCCGAAGGAAGGGTCTTGAGAGTGGATTTCACGCAGGCCAGTATCACTGCCACTTGGCGACTTTTGAAAAGATGGGGAAATGGGGAGAGATTTCATTTTTCCCCATTTGGGGATTTGGCGGCTAATGTCTTGGAAATCAGTGGTTTGTGATGGGGATGAGTTTCCCCATGGATTCCCCCACGGGGAATTTTTGGGGGATGAAATGGGGGCGGATCGCCCGATGCGAGGCAGGGGAGATGAATTCGGCAGTTTCATTGAGCGCAGGGTCATGAGGCCAAGCTTGTGGATGTGGGCGGCAATCCCAATGCCGTCGCTGTGAATTTCGACGGCCTGCCTGGGCTGCACAAGGCGAGAGCACCCCCACTTGCGCTAAGTGGAGAATAAAGTTGGGCACCTGTGCCTGGGTATCATTCTTTAGGATTTCGGTACATTGAGGTCATTGCCCTCCTTTGTGCCGACGGTGATGCTGCGGAGGCGCTCTTTGGGAATGATGATGGTGTAGTCATTCCGGTTTTTGAGGCTGAGAACAACCCATGCTGGGTAAACCTCCACCCAGGGGTCTTCTTTGATGGAAGTGCTGGCTCCCGGCAGGCCTTTATCGAAACGGGTGTATCCATGAACAGAATCTTTGTGATCCAGGTAATAGATGGATTCGACGCGCCCTGAAAACAGCCGATCCGGTGACTTGCCGCAACTCATCGGCAGAAACAGCAGGGGCAGCAAAATCAGGGCTTTCATAACGGAAGTGGGCAGACGGGGAATTCCACCGTCTTATCACAACGGCAGGAACTCGTCGAGAATGTCTATCAGTGATTCCCGTGTGACGGGGCCACGGTGACCCAGGCTATTTTAACTTGTCTTGCGGCTCTCACCTGAATGTAATGCCTGCATGAGTGAAGACGAACCCAAAAAGGGCTGGGGATGCATGCAGTGGGGGGCTGTGTTGGGAGTCATCATTCTACTTGTTGGCTTTTTCAGCTCTATCGGCAGCAGTCTCGTTACTAGGAGTCGTCAAATGATAGGTGCCAGCAATGCTGGCCAGATTGTGGGGCTGCTGCTGACTTACGCCAGTGAGTATAACGGTGTCTTCCCTGACCATGGGAAAGACCTTACCAAGCTGACGTCCAATGACGTCTTTCGGGTATTGTTTAAAGAGGGTCTCATTCAGGATGAAACGATCTTTGGTTGCCCGCTGTCAGGAGTCTTGCCGGATAAAAATTTCGGCGCGGCACCTGATTACGCGCAGGCTCTGATGCCGGGGGAGAATCATTGGATGTTCACGGCAGGTCTCAGCGCGACCGCACCTTCGCATTACCCGCTGGTGATGGAGGATGCCGTCACTTCTACCTGGCCACCCCAGTGGAGCCCCTCTTCAAAATCGTTCTTTAGTTTCGCGCCACCTAAGAATCGTCCTTCCGGTTCTGCATGGAAGGATGGCAGCATTCTTGCCGCTTTCAATGATGGCTCCGTGCAGCCGGTGAAGCTAACGCTCAAAAACGGAATTTTGAGCCTTCCCAAAAGTGTCCTGAAACCCGAGGGGAAAACGCCCCTCCCTGAATTGAAGATTTTGGATGTTGAGTAATAATCTGTTAGGGGGGCGGGAGATTGATCCCAGTTTTCTGATTTCTAGTTATAATTTAGGTTAGGCTTGAAACACGGACGAGTTGTTGGCGTAATGGATTCTCTCATGAAAATCATTGCCAGCGTCTTTCTCTTGGTCCTCAGCGTTGCCGTTCCCCACCTCATCCATGCGGAGGAGTTCGATTCCCGCGATGCCATCGGGATCACCTCAGGCCGCAGCGTGGCTGCCGCTTTGAAGCGTGCGGAGAAAGAGAACAAGCAAGTTCTGGTCTTTGCGGTGGACGAGACCAAAAAGTCTCAGAGTTTCCACATCAAAGGGATGCTGGAGTTCGAGGAGACCAAACAACAGGTGCGCGATCACTTCATCCTCGTGGTCACTGATTTTAAGGACAAGAACATCAGGGCCATCGTGGCCAACGAGAGCACCGAACGGCCCTTCTACATCCTCTTCAACAAGGATGGCAGCGTCGTCCAAAAAGGCACAACTGCGATGGGCGGGACCCTGGGTGCCAAACTGGTGAAGGAATGGACGGAGAAGAAGTGAGGCTGGTACCAGGCCCCCTCCATACAGGGATGCAAGGGGGCGGTGTGTTCTCATGAAGGAGAGTGCGTATCGCGGTGGTTGCGCGCGGTCCGCACGATGTCATCAATGGCAGATTCGATTGCTCCGCGCATTACCTGTCTGTGCAGCCTGTTGTTTTCATCAGGAGCAAAACCGATGGTTTGGAAGGCATCGGATACATCTTTCCGCATCGTTTGGGAGTGACGTTGGAAAAGAGAGAGGCCGAAGGCGTGATTTTGGAAAGTGATATCAAGGGCGATGATGCACCTATCTGACAGTTTCCAGTTAAGATAAGCGCATGGAGTTTCGCTGCGGGTAGGATGATAACCCGGGTTGCTAAAAGGAGTCAGTTTACCTTTTTTATGCTTTTCTGAAAGCAGGTCCAGATACAGGACATAACTGTAAAGCTCGAAGTGTTTACTGCGTCCATCACGCCCTTCTAGAAGAGAAGCTGTTCCTGGGCCTGGACGAATGATGAAATCCCCGCAGGCAGCTATCGTTTGGGGCCACTTAACGATGAGATATCGCCACTCTTGCTTTATTGACTGGGGTGAAGAGACCGCGTCATCAATGATAGCCTGCAAGGATGCGGCGACTGCATTATCCAGATTGATGAATTTAAGGACCGATCGCAGGGATTCACGTTGCAGCTCGATTTCCAAGTCTTCATAGCCTCCTTGCAGCAGGCGTTTCCACCTATGGGTATCAGACGCGCGATAGTGAATCAGATGGAAGCTGCGATCTGGCATCTCGAAGTCGCCCTTCGCAATGAGCGCACGCTCCAGGCGATATTCCTTGTCGGAGATCTTGTCTTTGGTTGGAAAGACGTGGCGGGCGCGTTGGAAGTAGAAATGAAAGCTATTTTGGAAGGCCTTATCTTCGGTATGGCTCCATGCGGTTTGCTTGTCTGGAAGGTAGGTATCGAGGATGCCTGAAAATTTCAGAAGAAACTCGATCTGACCGTCGAAAAAGGGATGCCTTTCAGCTTCATGGAGGACGGGCCACCAGGAGTCGTTGCGTTTAAGAAGCTGAGCCTTGAGCTGTTCTTCACGGATCTGTTGTGTATCAAATCCTCCAACCTCTAGGGATGACGCAAAATGCTCCACGATGTTGTCTGCCTCTTTGATCAGACTGGCGATGGATCTCTGGCTGCGGTTGAAATAGTCCAGGGTGTAGCGGGTGTTTACAGCAAGATTGTGAATGATCCGCATCCACTCTCCAAAGGCTTCTGGATCTATTTTGTTAGGCAGGGTGTGATTAACATGATAAGCAGCATAAGCGGACAGGCGCACAAGCTCCGCATATTCCAGCGGTTTGGCATTGTTGAGCAAGGTCTCAAAAAAGGCTTTTTCATCGAAGGGATGTTTCTCAGGGAGCCAGCTTTGGAACTTGGATGACAAGCCGCACCAACGATCTAACAGCACCGTGAGGGTGATGATGAAAAGTTTATCTGCGGACTCGATGAACAGAGAGCTTGTCAGGCTTGTTTCGTCTTGGTTCAGAGCCTTCACCCGTTCTTCCCATCGGGCGTCACCGGTCGGTCGGGTAATGATGGCTACGGCTCGGACAAGACGCATGACCTTATCGTCGAAGAGGGTTTCGGGATCCCGGTAGTTCCAAAAAAGGTCGGTCCATTTCTTGTCGATGCGGTTGCTAAAATGCTGTTTCAAGGAGCCTTGGCTGCCATCGGGCAAAAGAGTGTCGTTCTGAAACAGCTCACCGATCTTTTCTTCCAGCCGGGCCTTAAAGGTCTCGAAAACGGTCAGGGGCTTTCCCCGTGCGTTCATTTTGATATAAAGGTCATCGGAAAGATTGAAGCGGTCCAGATTCAGCAGTTGAAAGGTGATGTTGCTGAGGCGGCAGTAAGCATTTTTGCTGTCATGGAAGTGTGCATGGATGGTGTCCAGCATTGTGAGCGCCCCTTTGATCGTCAGATCATAATGCCAAGCATTGAAAAACCAGGACTGGTCCGTAATGATCTCTGTCAGCTTTTTTGAGCCGGGCATGGGACCGGGGTTGAAGGCGACCAGGGCATCAAAGAAATCCGTGGAGCTGGGGCGGACTGCATAGGTGAAGCGGGATCTTCCCTCGTGCCGCATTCTGGAGGAAAAATCAGCATACTGGCCTTCATGACATGCCAGATACCAATGCAGCAGCAAGAGGGTGGTCAGGCGTTGCTGACCATCCAGGGGACAGAACGCCTTCTCGTTGTCCTGGCTGCCGTAAACGAAATCCAAATCCAAGGCAGGGGATTCTGTGGTCAGGGCTTGGTGGATGGATTGGAGAAACAAGGTGCGAACTTCAGAGGCGGTTTCCCGCCCTTGGGCGTAATCGCGCTGAATGAGGGGGATTTTGACCTTCTCCTGTGTTTGAATGAGGCCGTAAAAACTGGTTCGTTTGCCGTTCATGGTTTGTCTCCCGTACTGAAAAAGGTGGTGAGCGTGTCGATGATCTCCTGCTGATAACTGTCATGGTCGTGTGGCTTCCACCTCATCATGTCATCCACCTCCGAGCTATAAGTCTTGAGAAAGACATTGCGGGTGCAAAGCGGGACAAACACGCCGTTCTGATCGAGCTCTAAAATGCGTTGCCGCTTGGTTGGAAAAGGTGCGTTTTTGTAACTGCGGTTCGTTCCTTCATCGAGAAGGGCGAGGTTGCCAATGCTGTTCTCCGTTTCTTTATCGTTATCCCCTTCGTCTATCGTCATCAGCTCTTCGTAAAGGGCGACGAAGGCGTCAGTGTTCCATGGCTTGGCACTGAGAAGGGTGTCAATGCGTGCTTTGAAAGGGGTGCCTATGGATGGCGAAATCGTGGACAGGTATTTGCGTTGATCCGCCTCAGATTGCGGAGGGTCCGATGCTACAGATCGGACATGCTCGATGTCCCAATTGGAGTTCTTGTAATGGTCGAAAGAGAAACGCTGATTGGAAGCAGCGTGACGCAGCATGGTGGAAAGATTGAAAAGCAGGAGCGTGCTGCGGACTTTGGGATCTCCATACTCCAAGCCAGAGACGAAAGTTTCTATCGATGCTTTATCCATGTTTTTCGAGTGAGAAATTAGCGAGCCAAAGATCTTGAGGATGAGGTGGCGGCGGAAGGCGCTTTTCGACAGGCCTGCGCCTTCATTGCGAAGGGTGAGAATGCTGGATCCGTGAATGATGAGGTAACCGATGAGATGGAAGAGCTGGCGGTCATGAAACCACTCTTCCAATGTGTGGAAAAGCTGGCGGATCTGTTGCCACATGGCTTCCTGAGTCTTCGGAGTGATGCGGGCGTGGTAAAAATCAAAGAGGCCATGAGGCTGGTCGTGGCTCGGCTTGTCACTGTCTTCTTTGGCGATGAGCTTAAAAAGCAGCTCGATGCGGGAGGGGGCGGAAGACTCTTTCCCTTGGAGGAAGTACCAGAAGTCATCGTGACGGAGGGCCTTCTCCATGCGGTCCCATTCCTGGGCGATCTGGAGTTGACGATTGGTGCTGGCTTCAGAGGTCTCTTTGCCGCGGCGCAGGTAAAGAGCGCGGATGAGTTCGGCATCAGACAGGGGGATTTTGCCGACGTTGAGTCGCGTGAAGGCATCCACGGCGTTAGCATTGTGTGGAAGCTGGTAACAGATGACGCGGGTGTGGTGCAGCAGCTTTTGAAGAAAGGCCTCACGAGAGATGGCCAGATCATCCTTGAGCCATTGCGTAATCGAACAATGCATCTGCTGGATGAAGTGATGATCGATCGTCTTGGCGGGAGCGGCGTCGGGCTTTTCTAGGTAGGCCTGGCTGTCAGGCCGAGTTTCATAGCTGAGTGAGAAGGCAGACTGGTCAAGGGAGGTGAGGATGAGGTGGATGGTGGTCAGCCTCTGCTGACCATCGATCACCTCCCAAGGGGCATCGGCATGATGTTTCACCACGATGGGCTGCAAAAAATAGAATGTGGGAGTGCCCTGATTGTCTTGAGGCTCAAAGTTGGCAATGTCATTGAGCAGGGCCAGGACCTGGGTCTTGTCCCAGCGATATCCACGCTGATAGGCGGGAATTTTGAAACTATACCCCCGGAGGTCTTCGATGGGTTTCAGACTGATGCTGTCATCGGTCTGGGAGGCGCAAGGGGGTAATGAACTCATGGTTGGTGCGACAAAAAGGTTGAGGAGTGTTCCAACAACCGAAATGACCGGACGTTGGAGTAAGTGGCATAGTGGCTGATCGAATATCCGATGATATCCGCGGCTTTGCGTTGATGCGCTTTATGTAGCTTTTCCAAAAAACACCTTCTCCGCCGTCTTCCCGAGCATGGCGGCTTTATCGCTGGCGGTGAGGAAGGGAAGGTGGTCGCGGATGAGGGCGAGGGAGGCTTCGTAAGTGTGGCCGGGGGCGACTTGGAAGGGGGAGTCGCTGGCCCACATGAGGCGTTGGGGGCCGAAGTATTGATGGCACTCTTTGATCATGGGGCTGAGGTCCAGGTAGGGCGGGGTCCTTTTGCCCAGGGTATAAAAGGCGGAGGTTTTGAGGACGAGCTGTTGATGGACGGAGAGGTGCAGAAGGCGGTCCAGATGGGCGCGGGTGATGGGGCCGGCCATGCCGACACGGGCGAGGTGGTCCACCACGACGGGGGTCTGGGGATAACGGAGGCACATTTTATCCACGGGGCCGAGGGCTTCGGGGCTGATGAGGAGACAGATGCGGAGGCCTTCATCGGCGGCGGTTTTCCACATTTCCTGGATGCCGGGGGTGTCCAGCCAGGCGGCGACATCCGGGGTGCGGGGGCTGAGACGAAAGCCGCGTACGCCCTGCCGGGCCAGGTCCTGCATGCGACTGCGGATGTGCGGGGCGGAATCATCAATGCTGGCGACGCCGGAGAAGACGCCTGGGTGGGCGGCGATGCTGTCCAGCATGTAGCTGTTATCAAAGCGATAAAGGCTGGGCTGGACGAGGACGATGCGGCGCACGCCCACGGGGTGGCAATGGGTGAAGAGCTGCTCCGGTGTGAAGCTGGCGGGGGAGGGGGCTTTTTTCAGAAATCCGGCACGGGGGTAGCGCTTGGTATCCGGTGTCCACACATGCACATGGGCATCAATGAGACCGCCGCTGGCGGGCAGGGTGGCGCTGGGGCTCATCTGGGTGCCGACGAGCGCGGTGGCCGTGGTGGTGAGGAACTGGCGGCGGGAAAGGGTGGTCATGAAAGGAAAGGGATTCTTTGGGGGGAATCGAGCCATGCAGGATGGGCCGGGCGGGTGCCAGCATGAGTGGAGGGGGCGGGTTTGACAACCCTCTGCGCTGCAATGTTGTCACCGCAGTTGCAAGCGGGGTGGTTTTGTCCTTAGCTCCCAGGGTGATGATTTACCCTCGCTTTGCTTTCCGTTCCTGGGCTGCCTTGGCCGTCCTGCTGGCCTGTCCCGTTTTGCAGGCACAGGACCAGCCGGTCTCCCTGCAACTGCGCTGGACGCCGGGCAAGACCTACACGCAGGAGACGACGACGGAGACGAATACGGCACTCACAGCTGTGGGCCAGGCGGCGGATGTGAAAATGAAGGTGGTGCAGACCACGGTCATCCAGGTTGAGGGCGAGGAAAAAGGCAACAAGGAGGCGCGGGTGACCTTTGAGGCTCTGTCCGGTGAGGTGATGCTGGACGGCAAGAACCATGTCTTCGACTCTAAAAATCTGACGGATGCGCATCCGATGATCAAGGCCTCCATCGGCCAGAGTGTGGGCAAGTCATTCGTGATGGTCTATGACCAGGATGACCAGTTCGTATCCGTGAAGGATACAGGGACGATGACGCCTTCCAATCTGGGGAATCCCTCCCTGGAAGGGCTGGCTGAGGCGAAGGAAGTGGCGGAGCTTTACCGACGGTCTTTGGAAATGGGGCTGCCGCAGGTGAAGGTGAAGCCGGGGGACCGATGGACCTCCCAGCAGACGGTGAAATTTCCCAGTGCGGGCACGGTGAATGTGGAGCTGAGGGTGAAATTTGACGCCATCGTGAACTATGACACGGGGCCGCATGCAAAGATCAGCTTTGAGGGGGAGATGAAGAATGATGAAACGGCCCAGGAAGCGCGGCGGGTGAGCATTGGCAAGGGCTCGAAAACCTTTGGGCAGATCCTTTTCGATATCAACCGGGGTACGGTTTCCTTTGGGGCTTTCCGGGCGGACATCACGCTGGATGTGGGAGGGAAATCCCTGCCGATCCGCCAGCAGGTGTCCACTAAACTGATGAAACTGGAGTAGAGGCGGGGGTGGCATGGATTGTTCGCATTCCTTAATTGCCAGCCTGTTGTTATGGAGATTATAGTGCGGGGCAATGCCCGAATGCTCTGCGCCATGCCGACTCGCCTTCCTCATTCGTGACCTGGGTCACGGCGGGGCTCAGAGGCAGTTGGTCACACTCGCAAAGGCACTGGTCGCGAGGGGTGGCTTTGAGGTGACGGTGGTGCATTTTTACCCCGGTGTTTTTGAGGAGGAACTGAGGGCCGCTGGGGTGCGGACGGCATGCGTGGGCAAAAGGCATCGCTGGGATCTGGCGGGGTTCTTTATGCGGTTGGTCAAGACGATGCGGGGGCTGCGCCCGGATGTGATCCACGGCTACCTGCATGAGGCGAACCTGATGGCGCTTTTTCTGCGGCCCTGGTGCGGATCCCCCAAAGTGGTCTGGGGGATAAGGGATTCACAGACGGATGCGGATACCTGGGGCGTGCTGGGAAAGCTAAGCTTTCGTTTAAATTGCCTGCTATCAGGGAGAGCGGACTGCATCGTGGCGAATTCACGGGCAGGGCGGGATTACTACATCGGAAAGGGTTATCCAGCAGAGCGCTTTGAAGTGGTGCCGAACGGCATTGATGTGGATAAATTTACGAATCACTCGTTAGGCGCAGGCGGGTGCACGTTTGTGGTCATCGGCAGGCTGCATCCGATGAAAGACCATGCGACTTTTCTACGGGCGCTAGCTGCGGTGCCGGAGGCGCGGGGACGAATCATCGGGAGTGGATCGCCGGGGTATGTGGAGGAGATGAAGCATCTAGCGGGTGCTTTGGGGGTCGCAGACCGGCTGACCTGGGAACCCGCGCGGGATGATCTGCCTGCGGTTTACCCGACGCTGGACTGTGTGGTATCCACCTCGGCCTATGGGGAGGGTTTTTCCAATGTGCTGGGGGAGGCGATGGCCTGTGGGGTGCCCTGCCTGGCCAGCGATGTGGGGGACTCTGCCTGGCTGCTGGCGGATGAGCGGCGGGTCTATGCTGCGGGTGATGCGGCTGCACTGGCGGAAAAAATGCGGGAGTTTTTAAACCTGGATGAGAAGGCACGGCGGGTCTGGGGAAACGAGAACCGGCAGCGCATCCTGGATCATTTCACGGTGGCAGGCATGGCTGAGAAAACGGCCGGGTTGCTGCTGCGTCAGCGCCTGCTAGTGGTGCTGTGGATCACGACAGGGCTAGGCACGGGAGGTGCGGAGATGATGCTGGCGCAGTTGGTCCGTGGCCTAACGAATCATTCACACGTGGTCATCTCCCTGACTGCGGGGGGCAAATACATCGAGCCTTTGCGCAGTGCCGGAGCGGCTGTTTACAGCCTGGACATGCCTGCCGGGAAACCCACGCCGGGGGCGCTGTGGAGTCTGTTTAAAAACGTGCGGCAGGCGCGTCCGGATATCCTCATGGGCTGGATGTATCACGGTTGCCTGGCTGCGGTGCTGGCCAAGCTGGTCTGCCGTGCGCGGATGATCTGGAACATCCGTCAGTCTCTGTATGATCTGAGCCTGGAAAAGCGTGGATCAGCCCTGGTGATCCGGGCGTTGGCCTGGCTGTCGCGCATCCCGGAGGCCATCACGTACAATTCACAAGTGAGTGCGCGGCAGCATGAGGCCATCGGTTATCACGCAGGTCAATCACGGCTTATCCCGAACGGGTTCGATCTTGAAAAATGGCAGCCTTTGCCACCCAGTGCTGAAAGGGCAGGGGGAGTGGGGCGCTTCGGCCGCTACACGGCGATGAAGGATTACCCGGCTTTTCTGGAGGCAGCGGCGCTTATTTCCAAAGACATGCCTCAGGTGCGTTTCATTCTCGCTGGGACTGGGGTGGATGCATCCAATGAGGAGCTGGTTTCGCTGGTGCAAAAGCTGGGCCTAACAAATAGTGTGAGTCTATTGGGTGAGCGGGATGATCTGCCTGCCTTGACGGCCGGACTGGACTTGGTGGTATCCTCCTCAGCATTTGGTGAGGGGTTTCCCAATGTGGTGGGCGAGGCCATGGCATGTGGTGTGCCGGTCGTCGCCACAGACATTGGGGACACGGCCTGGGTCATGGGAGAAACGGGCCACCTTGTGCCTGCCAGAGATCCGTCAGCGCTTGCCGCCGCCTGTTTAAAAGTGCTGCGGCTTTCCCCGGATGAACGCAGGGAAATGGGTGAGGCGGGACGTGAAAGGATCGTGCAGCAATTTTCCCTGAAGAGTGTTTTATCCCAGTTTGAGGACATGCTGTCTGCTGAAAAGCGTGCGACTAAAAACTTAAATCTTTGTTCAGAGGCGGGCGCAGGCGTCCGTGCTTCCATTTAAAATTCCATGTGCGGTATTTCCGGCTATTTGACTCTTCCTCGCTCGCGATCCTCTGAACAGATGAACGCCGAGATCACGCGCATGACAGATGCCATTGCGTCGCGGGGTCCCGATGATAGCGGCGTCTGGGCGGATGCGGCGGCGGGCATCGTACTGGGGCATCGGAGGCTTTCCATTCTGGATCTATCGCCCTTGGGGCATCAGCCTATGACCAGTGCGGACGGACGTTTTGTCATCGTCTTCAATGGCGAGATATACAATTTCCAACAACTGCGTGCGGACCTGGAGCTGCAGGGGCACGGCTGGCGGGGGCATTCGGATACTGAGGTGATGCTGGCGGCTTTTCAGCAATGGGGAGTGATGGAGGCGACGCGGCGTTTCAATGGCATGTTCGCCTTTGCCCTGTGGGATCGGCAGGAGCGTGTGCTTCATCTGGGGCGAGACCGGATGGGTGAAAAGCCTTTGTATTATGGATGGTCGGGCGATGCCTTTATTTTCGCTTCTGAGTTGAAGGCCATTCGGCAGTATCCAGGATTCAATGCGGGCATCAACCGGGACGCGATTTGCAGCCAGTTGCGTTTTAACTATATCCCGGATCCACTGTGCATTTACGAGGGTTTTTACAAGCTGCCCCCTGCGTCGCTGTTGACCTTGAGCACTGCATCCGAGAGGCCACAACCTCAGCTCTACTGGTCACTTCGTGGAGTTATTGAGCATGGTGTTGACCATCCATTCACCGGGACAGAAACGGAGGCGGTGGATGCGTTTGAAGCCTTGCTGAAGGAGGCCGTGGGATTGCGCATGATTTCGGATGTGCCATTGGGTGCCTTCCTATCGGGCGGGGTGGATTCGTCTCTCATTGTGGCGATGATGCAGGCGCAGAGTGCGCGGCCCGTGCGCACTTTCACCATCGGTTTTGATGTGCCGGAATACAATGAAGCCGACTTTGCCAAAGAGGTGGCCAGGCATTTGAAGACGGATCATACGGAGATGTATGTCACGGGCAAAGACGCGCTGGAAACCATCCCGCTGCTGCCTGGATTGTATGACGAACCCTTCTCTGACTACTCGCAGATTCCTACTTATCTTGTTTGCAAAATGGCTCGTCAGCATGTGACCGTGGCTCTCAGCGGTGATGCGGGAGACGAGTTATTCGGCGGCTACGAGCGTTACTTTGTGGGGCGCAGTTTATGGAATAAATTTGCCTGGATGCCGCCCGCTTTGAAAAAGGCGGCTGCGGGAGCAATGACTTTGCTGCCACCACAAACGCTTAATTCGTTAGGCGCGGTCGCGCGTCCGATTTTGCCCAAAAGGCTCCGCCATATGGCCTTAGGGGATAAGTTGCACAAGCTGGCGGAGGTGGTGGCCGCACCGGGGATGGAGACACTGTATTTGAATCTGATGTCTCACTGGAAGCAGCCGGAGCAGATCGTCATCGGCGGACATGATCCGCAGACCAGCATTACGAACAAGACCGGCTGGCCGAGGGTGAGTGATTTTACGCATCGCATGATGCATCTGGACATGGAGACCTACCTGCCCGGCGACATCCTGACCAAGGTGGACCGTGCGGCCATGGGCGTGAGTCTGGAAGGCCGCATCCCGCTGCTGGACACAAACCTGATCGAGTTCGCCTGGCGGGTACCGTTTTCAATGAAAGTGCGCGATGGCAAAGGCAAGTGGCTGATGCGGGAGACTCTTTACCGGCATGTGCCCAAGGCATTGATTGACCGGCCCAAGCGCGGTTTTGGGGTGCCTCTGGAGCACTGGCTGCGACATGAATTGCGTGACTGGGCGGAGGATTTGCTCAGTGAATCACGTCTCAAACGCGAAGGCTATTTTCATCCCGCGCCGATCCGCCAAAAGTGGCAGGAACATTTATCCGGCACCCGCAACTGGCATTTCTACCTTTGGGATGTGCTGATGTTTCAGGCGTGGCTGGCAGCCAACAAACCGAACCCAGTCTAACATGAAGTTATTTATCATACTGGGCATGCTTTTAGGCCTCGCCGGAGTCGCTCTTCTGACATATGATCTGCTCCAAGAGCGCACCCGACAGTCCATCCTTTCCCAGGGGCGACCCACTGAGGGCCGTGTCACCGGGATCGTTCATCCGGGGAGCTGGTTCCAACCGGCGCGGATCACGGTGGAATATCATATTTCAGGGCAGCGACTCCAAAAGGATATCGATACCAGCGCAGACCTCATTGCACTACTGGATTGGGAATATGAGGGCATCGCTAAAACACCACTGCATTATCTAGCCTATCAACCGGATATAATCGCTCTGGTGGCAGATCGTGATCCCCTTGCACCTCGTCGTGCGCTGGACATCGTACTGCTTGTCTCTGGTGCTGCACTGCTCCTGCTGGGCAACAGCAAAAATCATTTTCATCGCTGCATAGCCTCTGTCAGCAAATCTATTTCGCCACCTGCGACGAGCAGATAATGACGTTCTGCTTCTCTGTACCATGCCCTCCATGTTTTCGGCTCGATCACCTTTTCCCTCACAGGCGCATGCACCAGCAGGTGCATTGGCCTCCGTGTCCTCTGACCCACTCTCACACCGCCTAGTCATCTGGATCTGCGGCAGTATCCTGGGGCTGCTGGCGGCGGATGTGATCATTGGCGCATACAATGCGGGTATATCTCCATTAAAACCTGCCTTGTTTACCGTCACGGCCTTTGCTGCCTGTGTGGGCCTGCCTTTGCTGGCTGGCCTGCGGTTTGCGCCAATTTCATTGCTGATCCTGCTGCTGCCGGCGGTGCGGCTTTTTGATGCGGCATTGTTGTCGCGGTCGGTGACTTCTTTGCAGGGGCAAGCGGGCATGGATCATCTGCGGGTGATGATTGCCATCGTGGCTATCTTGACGGTGCTATCCACAGATCCTGGCCTGCGTGCAGCACGCTGGGCTGCGATCTTGGCCATGTTCATGACCACAGGATCTGAGATTGCCGAGATGCTTGGGCTGGCGAAATTTTCCAGTATCCAAGGTCGGTATGCAGGCTTCAATAGCCACCCGAACTTTCCTCCGGTGCTGCTGTGTGAAATGCTGGGCATCACCTTCGCTCTATGCCGGAGTTTCAAGATCAACTGCCTGCTCATCGGGGTGGCATTTGTCGGGGTGGCGCTGACGTATGGGCGCAGCGGGTTCATCGTCCTGGTGCTCATGTCCGGTGCCTACGTGCTGCTGAATGCGCGGAAAAATCTGCCATTTTTGCTTCTCATGGCTGCCCTTGCCATACCGGCCGCCGGGGTGGGCTTCGCGGTTTTGCAAAGCCGCACCCAGCAGGGCATCCTGAAGGACAAGAACACATCGGAGCGCCTTCAGGCCATTTACGATCTGGACTTTGAAAAGCTCAAATCACCCGAGCGTGCGAAGGATCTGGCGGATGCCTGGGAGGGCGTGATGAAGAAACCTTTGTTAGGTCATGGTACTGGAGTTTCCGGCGTGCTCTGGGCACCGCACAACGAATACGTCTCTATCTGGCTGGAACTGGGCATACCTGGATTGCTGATCTTTGTGGGCACACTCGGCACGCTGGTGGTGCGCAGTGTCATGACGGGAGGCCGGGCCGGGTACCTGCTCTTTGCCATCATCGCCTACACTCCGGCAGGGCAGGGGCGCATCGAGATGCCGCATTATTACTTGGCCCTTTCCACGGCCGCTTTCATGCTCTGGCCTCAGCGTTTTCGCTTTGCGCTGACCTCTCCCAAACCGGCCGAATCTGCCGGGTAAATCTCCTCGGGCAGTCTTGATTCGGCTGAAAATGAGCAATCCCTGCCATCCGCCCCAGGGCTCTGCGCCGTTCCTTTTCAGGACAATCTGCAATCCGACATTCGACAATTTCCACTTTTCCACCTAGCTTCACCCTCCATGAACGCCGCCATCGCCCCCGTCATCGCCTCTCACATTGAAGCTCTCTGCGCAGCCATTGCCGCAGATCCTGAAGTGCAGTCCGCACGCAGCGACGCGGAATCTTTCCTGGCCGATGAAAACGCCGTCTCTCTTTACCGCGATGTCATGACCCTGGGCCGCAGTCTGGAGCAGCGTCACCGCAGTGGTGCAGAAATGGAGCCGGATGAAGTCACCCGCTTCCAGTCCCTCCAGGAGCAAGCTGATGGCAACGAAACCATCCAGAGCTTCATGGCCGCCCAGGACCTCCTTCAGGACGTCGCCAATAAGGTCAATGGTTTCGTCACCAAGACTCTGGAAAAAGGCCGAGTCCCTACCCATGACGAAGTTTTTGGTCAGGCAGGTTGTGGCGAAGGCTGCGGTTGCCATTGAAGCCAGTGAACGGGGTTTAGTCTTCAGTTTACAGGTTCCTCCTTGGAGAATGCTGAACACCGAAGACGGAAACTGTAGACTGTAAAACTCCCCCCATGGACCGAACCTCCGCTCCCATCTTCGAGGCCCGCGGACTGCGGAAGGTCTATCATACCGGGGAACTGGATGTCGTCGCGCTGCATGGCGTGGACATCCAGTTTCACTCCAGTGAGTTGGTCGTCCTTCTCGGGGCATCCGGCAGTGGAAAGTCCACGCTCCTCAATATTCTTGGCGGGCTGGATACGCCCACCAGCGGCCAGCTTAAATACAAGGGCTGGGATTTGAGCGGTGGCGATGAGCGCACGCTCACGCTTTTTCGTCGAAACTGCGTGGGGTTCGTCTTCCAGTTTTACAATCTCATCCCCAGCCTCACGGCCCGGGAAAACGTCGCCCTTATCACCGATATCTCGCGGGATCCGATGAAGCCGGAGGAGGCGCTGGCCCTGGTCAATCTCCAGCACCGCATGGACCATTTCCCCAGCCAACTTAGCGGCGGGGAGCAGCAACGCGTTGCCATCGCCCGGGCCATTGCCAAAAAACCTGAGGTGCTGCTCTGTGATGAACCCACGGGTGCTTTGGATGTGAATACAGGCATCGCTGTGCTGGAGGCCGTGGAGCGCATCAACCGGGAACTGGGCACCCTCACCGTCATCATCACCCACAATGCCGACATGGCAGGAATGGCTGATCGCGTGCTGAACCTAAAAGACGGTCAGATCGTCAGTTCTCATCATAACGAGACACGAGTTCCAGTAACCAGCCTTAAGTGGTAAGGGCTAGGCTAAGCCGCCCCTTGCACGATCATTCCCCGGAAGGCGCTGCTGCTCATCATGGGCTGCATCAGGCTCATCGCCGCACGCAGTTTAGCAGGATTAGACACCAGCGGATTATTCACAATCAGCACATCTGTCGCCAGTGGAGCCAAGGGTGCCACATCGGCAAAGTTTCTCAGGATCGGTCCCCCATCCAGGATGATCCAGTCCACCTGCTGGCGTGCCCGGTCGATCCATGAACGGTAACCGTCCAGCAGCTCATTCGTGGCATAGGCAGGCAGGTCATGTGCGGGCAGCAAAAACAGATTCGTTTTCCCATAGCGCAGAGATTCCAGATCATGCGCCCAGGAGCTATGATGTGTCGCGTGCGGAAACCATTGGTGCAGCGTCGGAGACACCGCATTGCACTCCATCAGGAACACGCTGCGTCCCTGGTGGCAAAAGGCCGCTGCCAGGGCGGCTGCGGAAAGGGTCTTTCCTTCACCCGCCTCAGCACTGGTGAAAAGGATCACCCCGCCCAGTCCACTACGCTTGAGCGCCTGCATCTCCAGGGTGGTGGTCAGTTGGGAAAGTGCCCCGGCGGCTCCATGCGGCTCAGGCTTCAAAAGCTGGCCCAGCATTGCCTCTGGATTGCCCTGGCCGATCAATGGCAGCCGCGCCAATACCGGTGCCTGGTTCGGCGTCTGTAGGGACAGGAAAGAAGCGGCTGCCGTTGCCTGGACTGGCGGCCTCACTTGAGCCTGGGGCAGGGAAGGGGAAGGGGCAAAGGATAGCGCTGCTGGGGGTGTACCCAGGGGCCGTGTCTGCCCGGTTGGAATGTGCGGCACCTCTTTCACCGAAGGAATGTTGGCGGAGGGGGAACCGCTCTGGCGGACCAGCTTCAAGACATGATCATCAAACAGCCCCCAGCCGACAGGCAGGCCGATGAAGATAAATCCAAAAACGATCAGGCTCGCCACCGCCGCCACCGGCTTGTTCGGCTTCACGGGCTTATCTGGAGCCGTTGCAATGTCGGATAAGCTCAGTGCACCACTGTCTTTAAAATTCCCCGTGACCTCAGCCTGGTTTAGCCGCTTCACGATTGTTTGGTACATCTCCCGGTCCGCAGCCACCTGGTCACTCAGCATTTTCTGCTGTACATTTTTTCCGCTCTGGTCCAGCACTTCACCGCGTGAAGCTTGCAGTTGCTTCTGAAAATCCGTGATCTGCCTTTCCAGGTTGGACACCTCCGCCTCAGCCATCGTCACGACGGACATCGCCGCATGGTCCAGTGCACCCTTGGCGGATTCGATCCGCCCCGCCAACGCGATCATCTGCGGATGCCGCCTGCCGCACAGGGGTTCCAATGCCTTACGCTCTGCCATCGCTGCTTCCATCTCTTTGCGGTTGAAGGCCACATCGGGATTGTCCGCCACTAGGCGCACTTCCAGCAGATCTCTTCCTGCCTGTTGGGTCGCACGGATGCTTTGCAGGTCGCTCTTCGCCTTCGCCAGTTGGATTTCCACATTGGTGATGGCCGTCATGAGCTGCCTCACCTTGTCTCCGCCCACATCCTGCGCAGCATTCGCCTGCATCAGATTTTCACTCTTGCTGTAGGATGCCAGTTCACGCTCACTCACCTCCAGCCGTTTTTTCAGCTCATCTGCCTTCGTCTGTAGGTAGTCCCGTTCACTCTGTGTCTGGCCACTCTCCTGCTCGCCAAAAAACTTCATGTAATCCTGCGCAAATCCATTGGCGATGTCTGCCGCCATTTGCGGAGTGCGGTTGCGCACCAGGATGCGTAAAATGTGGGATTCCTTCTGCGGCTCGACACGCACTGCTGTGCCGATGCTTTCCGCGAATACATCCACCGGCGGTGCTGGTTTGGCCGGGGTATAAAGCCCTACCATTTTCAGCAACTGATCCTTCCTTCCCAGGGTGCTCAGCTCCTCGCTGATAAACACATCCCTCTTCACCGGATCAAACCGATCATAAAAATAGTCCGAAAACCGCCGGGACTTGATCTCCGTGAGGTGGTTGTTGATCAACTGCGGAGCACTCAGCTCAGTCACCCCTTGGCGACCCATTTCGTTAAAGTTGAAGACATTCGTATCCTGAAGCCGCAGCCTCAGTTTGGCTTCCGCCTCATACACGTTGGGTCCCATCCCCAGCAGATAAAAAATCGCCGCCGCCGCAGGCAGTGCCAGCAGCAGGCCCAGCAGGCCATACCTTTTCATGTAGCCGACGAGATCGGTGACACTGATCACCGACTCGCTAAATTGCGGTCGTGGCGTGTTCAGGTACGGATTTTGGTCCACCTGCGGCAGGGGCAGCGGTGCTCCCAGCCCCGTCGGGGCCAGCGGCACTAGCCCATGTTGCACCCCTCCAGCACCCGGCTGGGACTGGTTGGGATCGATGGCTAATTGATACGACATAACACGAAACTTATAAATACCATCATGCACCTACCCCTTCGGAGCAAGGAGCAGACTCAAAAGAATGCCGTCCCTCCCCCGTAATTCCCATCGCTCCGAGGATGATGCGATTGACGATTTTCACATCGAAGACCTCCTCCGCCAGCACGCGACTAGCCTGTCCCATCAGTACGGTCTGCTTCGGATTCAGGATGAAAAATTCCATCGCCTTCACCACCGCATCCACATCCCGAGGCGGCACCAGGAAGCCATTTTCCCCCTTGGGCACACACTCTCGCGCCCCCACCGAATCCGTTGTGATCATCGCCCGGCCTGTCGAAAGCGCCTCCAGGGATGCATGCGGCACCCCCTCCCGATACCACGTCGGCAGGCAAAAGACGTGCATGTCCTTCAGCAGGCCCGCCACATCCCGCACCATGCCGTGATGCGTCAGCGTCCCCTCCTTCACCCAGGCCTCCACCTCCGCTTCAGACACCCGGTTGGGATTCGGATCAAACGGCCCCACTAGATGAAATTCCGCCTTCGGATACCTCGCCTTCACTTTCCGCGCCGCTTCAGCGAAAACGCATACCCCCTTGCTGATCAGCAGTCGGCTCACCAGGACAAACCGGATACGCCCTGCCGCGATGTCCGCATTCCCCTCCAGGGGCACATGGGGGTATTCCTCCAAATTCACGCCTGAGCCCGCGGTCACATGCACTGGTATACCCTGCGGCAGCATCTTCAGGTCCGCAAAAAGCTGCACATCATCCCGGTTCTGCATGAAAATCACATCTGCCCGCTTCAGCGCCAGCCGGTGCAGCGCCTTGGAGATCCACTGCACCGCCCGCTGTTTCAGCGTTTCCGGTTTCACAAAGGTAAATCCCAGTCCTGGCAGCAGCGCATACACCCGTGGCACACCCGCCAGCCGCGCCACCACACACCCATACACCACGGATTTGATCGTATAGGCGAAGAGCGCATCCGGCTTTTCTCTTTTAAACAGCCGGTACATGTCCAGCCAGGTGATCCAGTCCTTCAGCAGGTTCACCCGGCTGCGTACCATGCGCACCACCTCATGCCGTACCCCGGCCTCCGCCAGGTATTCCCGCACATGCGGATAGTCCTCCGCCGCCGCCGTCACCACCTCGCATCCATGCGCTGCAAAATCACGGATCAGATCCCCGCGATGATAGACCAGCGTATTCGCATCAGCAGTGAGGACCAGGACTTTCATTCGGCATTCTTCAGGGATAAAGTGCGCATCACCAGCCGCTTCACACTGCGCACCGTACGGAAGATCGCCGCACGCACGCTCTCCGGTTCATAGGCCTCGATGTCCAGCACATGCCGCGAAGTCTGCGTCCAGTCCGCCTTATACCGGTACGTCCCCGGCAGCATGTCAAAAAGCCGCAGCCCCCGCCGGATGCAGGATTGCACCGTCCAGCGGATGCCCAGATGCCCCATCGAATACCGCGCGAAGCTCGCATTCCATCCCACCTGGAAAAAGAAAAACTCATCCCTTTCCACAAACCCATAGATCCCCCCCACCATCCCGGAGCCCACGGCCATAAAAGGCAGGATCGCCTTGCCGCTCTTCAGCCACTTGATGCCCAGCCGCCGGTGAAACCGCCAGGCGCGCGGAGTGAGGAATGAGCTCACCCCATCCGGGAAGTGCTGCCGGTGCAGCTCCGCAAATTCATCCAGCCGCGCCTCCGCATCCGCAGCCGTCACCTCCGTTTCATAGCCTTGGTGCTCTTTCTTCAGCAGCTCATAGCGCCTCTTCAGGTCACGTCTGTGCCGCCCTCGCATCTGCGCCTCAAAGTCCTCCCAGCTCGCCCCCATCTGGATGCACGCACACTCCGTACGGATTACCACCCCCGCACCGCTGGAGCAGCCGCTCAGCGCCCGCACCACATGCGGATGGTTCGGGGATTCCTCCGGCAGCTTGTTTAGCCTCACCGCCTCCCATTCTCCTTCCAGTACGCGAAAAACCCCGCATAGCAGCGGTGTCAGCTCCGCCTCCCGGCCCGCTGGCACCAGGAAGTCCATCCTTTCCCCCTTGGCCTCCCCCAGCCCCGCAAGGAAACCCAGGTGCTTCAGGTGCCTGCGCATGCCGACACTTTCCTGCCCGATCATCAGTGGCGCGATCGCCACCACCCCGCCCGCATCATCCCGCAGCACGCCGATCGTCAGTTGAAAATCCGTGTGAAACTCATCCCACCACAGCCGCACCCAGTCCCATCTCAGGAAAGGCGTACATGTCGCCCCGCGCTCCAGCAGCCCGTCCCATACTGGTTCCAGCGCCGCAAATCCCGCTTCATCGCGCACGATTTCCAGCCTCATTTTCCACCCCCTTTCGTCACGATCAGCTCCGCCAGCTTCCTCCTCGCGTCATAGAGTTTACCCATGTCATCTTCCCAGTCGCCAAAGCCGCGCGCAAACGTCGCCCCCAGCTCCAGCGCCTCCTTTTCCAGGCCCAGATCCTTCGCCAGCATCAGGTAGTCGTAATCATCCGCCATCTCCCGCAGCCATTTCAGGCGGATGCTCGCCACAGGCATGTGCGCCCCGTGCCGCTTCTGTGTCGCGGGGTAAATGTAGCTGCCATCGCCATTATAGACCCGGCCCTCCGTGTGATGAAAAGACCCCGCATCTTCCCACACATCCACTCCCGGACTCGCGAAAAGTGTATCCCAATACGTCAGTCCCGTGATCCCGTGGCGCGGCATCACCCAGGCCAGCACCCGATGGTTCATCGCCGGATAGTCCAGGCACCACACCGGGGGATTTCCCGCCTTGAGTTGCTTCGGGTTCCCCTTAGCCGCCTCCCATTCCTCCGGCATCTGCACCAGCGCCGCATAGCACCACACCTCATCCCCCGCCGCCAGCCGACGTGCGATGTCACGCTTCCCGTTAGGTGATTCCATGTCACGCCACACATCGGAAAAATGCGGCACCCAGATATCCACATTCCCGTCCAGCCGCCCCCACCACCAGTTATCCGGCGTCGGCTGTTCCGTCACCAGCAGCGGCACCCGCACACCGTGCACCGCCTCCACCTCATTGAAGAAATCTCCCCACCTTCGCACTTTCGCATACGCCTCATTGTCATTCGGCTCATCCAGGGATCCCATGATGACATACCCCCGGTCCTCATTGCGCAGCTTCTTCAGGATCTTCATCCACTTCGCCACATAGCTCATCGCCTCCGTTCGGTCTTTGCCCAAAGGATCACGGAACGGCCATTCCGGCCAGATCGGCAGCCCCAGCGTGCTCACATGCCGATGCAGCACCTGCTTGCGCATCCCCGCTTCCACCTTCGCTTCGTCGATCTTTCCCGTCGCTCCGTCCGGATAGGTCGGATACGTCTGGTCGATGCTCATCCGGTGCTGGGCCAGCAGATCATAGTATTCATTCAGCAGCACCAGCAGTTCCGGCTCAGGCGGTTCTTTTTCACGGTCAAATCCATGCACCTCAGCGATCCGCCGCCAGATCGTCATGATGGAGGTCCGCAGCCTCGGCACCACCGGCAGGTCAAAATCCATCACCCGGACCGAATACTGCCTCGTCGCTAAAAAAACACGCCCCGGCCCCAGCACCCGCAGCTCCCCCTTGTACACACCCGGTTTCGTCCCGTAGGGTACAAACACATCCACCCAGTACGGCTGGTTCACATGCTTCACCTCCGGCAGCTTCTGCCAGGCAAAGGTCAGCGGCACCAGCGCATCCGCGTACTCCCCGGCAGGCAGTGGGGACATGGGCGTGGATTTCGTCACCTTCACATAATGCTCCCGCAGCAGCATCGGTGCCGGGATGGTTACTCCCTCCGGCCCCACCAGCGCCGTCGCCTCCACCACCGCCTCTTTCACTTCCTCCGGCGGTCCACCCACCACGATTTGCATCGCTTCCCACTCCCCTCTTCCCGTCAGCAGTTCCATCACCTGCATGGGTGCCCTCACTTCCGTGCGGGATACCCGTGTCATCGCATCCGCTAGGGATACCTTGAGCTCCGCCCTCACCAGCGGCACCACGGCCAGCAGCAGCAGCAGGAAAAACCCGCACCTCATAGCCCCAGCACCTCCCCGTACACCTTCGCGTAATGACGGGCCGCCACCGCGATGTCGAAACGCTCCACCGCATACCGCCGGACCAGCGCACTGCTCACCGGACGCTCCAGCATCTCCTCCCAGGCACGCTCCAGCGCCTCTGGATTCCTCACCGGCACCACCTTGCCCACACCTTCCAGCAGGCGCGCACAGTCACCCACATCCGTCGTCACGCACGGTACCCCGCAGGACATCGCCTCCATCACCGTCATCGGGCAGGCCTCCGTCCGGGAGGAAAGCGAAAACAGATCCAGCGCAGGATACACCCGCTCAGGCTCCGCACGGAAATCCGTAAAGTGCACCTGATTCCGATGCGGCATGACCGAAAGCGCAGCTCGCGAGCAATCATCCAGGTCCCACTCTTCACCCCCGCAGAGCCAAAAATGCGTCTCCGGCCTCCGCGCCTGCAGCAGCGCCGCCGCCCGCAACCACGTCGCCAGATTTTTCATCTCGTGAAATCGGCCTACAAAACCCACCAGCGTCGCCCCTTCCGGCACCTTCAGTTCCTTCCTTACTGCCCGGCGCACCCCCGCATCGGGTATAAACCGGCCCGTATCGATCCCATTCGGCACCCATTTCATCGCATCCTTCGGATACCCGAGTTTTAAATGATCCGTCATGGCCACTTCGGAGCAGGAAATAATGCTCGTCGGCACCACGCGCGAGCTACCGCCCATCATCCAGCGCAGCACCCCCATTTTCAGGTCGGAGTCACCCGGATTCCGGTGGATCTCCCGGCAGTGGATTCCCCACACCACCGATTTCACTCCCGCCAGTCGCGCACACCAGCCACCTACAAAATCCGCGTGGTGCATCCACGTCTGCACCACATCCGGTTTGATCTTCTTCAGCAGCCGGATCAGTCGCAGCAGCGTCGCTGGCCGCAGGAATGCCTCCGCCTCCAGGTCATGCACCACGGCACCCGCTGCCTCCAGCTTTGCCACCGCCTCCGGCCAGCCGCGACCATCCACCAGGATGACCTCCGTCCGCCACATTCCCCCTTTCATCGCCGCCACCAGATTCCCCAGCATCGCCTCCGCCCCGCCGCCTCCAGGCGCGGCTATAAAGTGCACCACCGTCTTCCGGGCCTTCATTTCCATCGGTTTTCCCGGCCAGATTCTTTTGCCCACCGTCGCAGCCAGATGTCCTGCTGTATGCAGACCATGGCCCGCACTTTGCAGTCCCAACTCCGTCCAGCCGGCCAGCCTCGTCAGCAGAGCATGCCTGTTTTTGAGGGCCGCATTCATGCCACACCCCCTTTCCAGCGGCGCACGAGATCAAACGCACCCGAAACCGTCGCTTCCGCCTCCCACACAGATTCCGGTGCCCCATAGCGCGGCATCATCATTCGGTTCCGCGCCGTATTCACCCGCCCGCACACCGTCGTCCAAGCCGATTGATAACCCACCTCCTTCAGCACCCCCAGCGTCTCCGGCGTATAGTCGTCCACTCCCCCGTTGGGAAAAGCAAACGCACTAGGCTCAGCCCCCAGCTCCGCCCGTATCCGGTCAGCGCACATTCTTATCTCCCACCGCTGCTTTTCCACCCCGCATCTGGAAAGGATAGGGTGCGTATGCGTATGCCCGCCGAAGTCCACCAGCCCGCCCTCCTGCATTTCACGGGCCTGCGCCCATGTCATCGGCCGCATCACCTCCGGTTCATCCAGTGGCATAGTCACACTCTCCACCAGCCTCCTCACCTCTTCCCGCATCACTTCATCCGGTAGCCTCTTCAGATGCGCTAGCGCCTCACCCAGCGTCCGGGTATTCCCTACCCGTCCTCCCTGTCTCATCGCCACATCCACCTGTTGAAACCACAGCGGCGCATCCCCGTCCAGAAACCCCGTCGCCAAAAAAATCGTCGTCGGCAGCCCCAGATCACGCAGCACCGGATACCCCAGCTCATAGTTTGAGGCATAGCCATCATCAAAAGTCAGCGCCACCGCCCGCTCCGGCAGCCGTTCCCCCCGCTCCAGGATCTCCGCCATCTCCGCCAGCCTCATCACCTCATATCCCTTCGCCAATCGTTCGCAGACTGCCCGGAAAGTCGAAAGCCGCAGATGCAGACCCTCGTCCGAAACCCCCGTTGCCACCCCATCCGCGCGCAGCCCATGAAAAGCCAGCACCGCCCCCTCACCCGCTAGCTGACACCTTGCCAGCCCCGCCACCCCGCAAAAAACCAACGCCGCCGATTTAGCGGCCTGACCCGCACGGGACAGACTGGAATGCAGAAACGACATAATTTTATAAAATTACCATAAAACTATCAAGTTTTTACTAATAATCAACAAAAACTCACAATTTTTCAAAAACATCCTCTTCCTCCCGTCCTCACCGGACGTAATCGCCCACCCTGCAAGTGGCTGGTGCCCGCCCCCAATTCAATGAGGCGGTAATCTCCTTGTATGTCGAAGTTGTCCGCTCAGGCAGAGGCAAAGGCGGCCTGCGCCTGATTCAGTTCCAGGCTAGTTTCCCACCGCTCTGCCGTAAGGATCGGCTACCACGGTAAACTGCCCGAAGCCTAGCGATCTGCCGCGCAGGCTACTCGGGGAGTTTGGCCACACCCTTTCGAGTGTGGCTTGATTAGAAAGGGATACGTTTATTCCCCTGGCAGTGGCTCGGTCGGCCAAGTTTCGATCCAGGGCAGACCGTATTCGTTCAGGTCGGCCATGAAGGGATCTGGATTCAGTTGCTCCACATTCCACACACCCGGCTGGCGGTATTCCGTATTCGTCAGCAGTTGTTTCGCGGCGATCATTGCCGGTACGCCGGTCGTATAGCTCACGCCCTGGCTATTCGTTTCCTTGTAGCAGTCTTCGTGATCCTTGATGTTATACACGTAATAGCGCTTGAACTGGCCGTCCTTGCCTGTGCCTTCGATCCAGTTGCCAATGCAGGTCTTGCCTTTGGTATCCGCACCCAGTGTCCCTGGCTCAGGCAGCAGGGTCTTCAGGAATTCAATCGGGATGATCGGCACGCCCTTGTGCATCACTGGATCAATGCGGGTCATGCCCACATTCACCAGCACCTCCATGTGCTTGATGTACGCATCGCCAAAGGTCATCCAAAAACGTGCGCGGCCGATATCAAAATGCTTCGTCAGGGACTCCAGCTCCTCATGATACAGGCAATAGATATTCTTCGGCCCGATGCCATCCGGGAAGTCAAAGCTGCGCTTGATCTCCAGCGGCTTAGTTTCCACCCACTGGCCGTTTTCCCAGTATCGGCCATTGGCGGTCACCTCACGAAGATTGATCTCCGGATTAAAATTCGTCGCAAAGGCCTTGCCATGGTCGCCTGCATTGCAGTCCAGGATGTCCAGGGTATCGATCTTGCTGAAGTGATGCTTCAGGGCATACGCCGTATAGACATTCGTCACGCCTGGGTCAAAGCCGCAGCCCAGCAGGGCCGTCAGCCCTGCCGCCTTGAACTTCTCCTGGTAAGCCCACTGCCAGTGGTATTCAAACTTCGCCACATCCCGTGGCTCATAGTTCGCTGTGTCGATGTAATGCACACCGGCCTCCAGGCAGGCGTCCATGATCGTCAGGTCCTGGTATGGCAGCGCCACATTGATGACCACCTCCGGCTGAAATTCCTTCAGCAGCTTCACCAGCTCCGGCACATTGTCCGCATCCACAGATGCTGTCTGGATCGGCCGCTTCAACTCCGCCGCGATGCTGTCGCACTTGGACTTCGTGCGCGAGGCGAGCATGATTTCGCTAAACACGTCCGGGAGCTGCGCGCATTTGTGTGTGACCACGCGGCCCACGCCGCCTGCACCGATGATAAGAACTTTTGCCATAGAGACGAAAGGGTGGCGGTGAAGAATCCAGAGTCAAGCGACGCCATGTGAAACTGAAGGATAAAGCGGGGCTTTCGATTCTGCCTCAGATGTCCTTGTCTCCTCCCATTCTCAGAAGAACTCGCCCTCCCACGCAGTATTCTGTTAAACCAGCAGCCATCGCAAACCCGACCTCTTTCCTCATGTTTTCCCTCGCACACAAGACGGCCGTCATCACCGGCGCAGGCTCCGGCATCGGTCAGGCCATCGCCCTCCTCTTTGCCCGCCAGGGAGCCCATGTGGAGGTGATGGATCTGCACATGGAGTCGGCCCAGGACACCGCAGATCAGATCATTGCCGAAGGAGGCAGCGCCCGCGCCGTCGCCTGTGATGTCGGGGACCATGCCCATGTTAAAGCCGTCTTCGAGGAAATCGGCCTCCGTCGCCCCCGTCTGGACATCTTGGTCAATAACGCTGGCATCGCCCACATCGGCACCTTGCTCACCACGACCGAGGCGGATCTCGACCGCCTTTACCAGATCAATGTCAAAGGTCTCTTCAATTGCTCACAGGCCGTCATCTCCCGCATGGTCACTCAGGGCGGGGGAGTCGTGCTAAACATGTGCTCCATCGCCGCAGACATGGGCCTGGCGGATCGCTTCGCCTATTCCATGACCAAAGGGGCTGTCCTTACCATGACGTATTCCATCGCCAAGGACTACCTCGCCCACGGCATCCGGTGCAATTGCATCAGCCCCGCCCGTGTCCACACCCCCTTTGTGGATGGATACCTGGCCCGCACGTATCCTGGCCAGGAGGCCGAAATGTTCGCCAAGCTCAGCGCCGCCCAGCCTATTGGCCGCATGGCCCAGCCAATGGAGATCGCGTCTCTGGCAGTATATCTTTGCAGTGACGAGGCCGGTTTCATCACTGGCAGCGCTTATCCCATCGACGGCGGTGCCATCCACCTCCGGTAAAAGTAGCCCGGCCTAGCCGAGATGAGCGGGAGCCCTCCTTTTCACCTTTTATCGCCTTCCGGCCACAACCTGTCCCGTATCCTCGCAGGCTGGTCAAAAAAATGCCCTTTTCGCCTTACCTCGCATTCCAGGCTTCTCACTTACAGCCTTGATAGTTTAAAAGGGACAAATGCAAGGTCCAGAGACTGCCCCAGACGCCCCCTCATCGCCCGCCGCATCCATCGATGAGGACTCCATCTCCGTGGTCGAGGTCGCAGAAGCCGCGCCCCCTTTTCGCGCCCCTACTCCCACCTCCGATACCCTTCCTCAGCGGAATCCCCTCATCCAGGCCTGGAGCCGCATTGGCGGTGGTTCCCTCGCCCTTTCCCTCCTCATTCACCTGGGCATCATCTTTGCGGGTGGCCTCATCGTCTTCACCACCGCCATTCAAGAGAAAGCCGTGGATTTCTTGCCCGGCGGCGGCTCTCCCCAGGGGGACAAGGCCTCTCAGGCGCTTTCTCATCAGGTCCAGCAAAAGCGCCAGAGCACCCTCAATAAAAAAATCCCCCGCCAGCGTCTCGTCTCCACCAATCTCAATTCCGCCATCTCCCTGCCTGATTCGCCACCAGACCTGCTGGATGTCCCGGACGTCTCCTCCATGCTCGGCAGTGGCAAGCTCAGCACCACCATGGGAGCGAGCAGCCTATCCAGCTTCGGCCCCGGCTCCGGTCTAGGCAGCATGTCCGGCATCACCTTCCAGCCCATCACCATGTTCGGAAAGGAGATGAAGGACACCCGCCGCATCGCCGTCGTCATGGATGTCTCCCGCTCCATGACCAAGTATCTGCCCGCCGTCGTCGCAGAGCTGGATAAAATCGCCCGGCAGAGCGTCCTCGTCCTCTATTTCGGCTGCGGTCTCAACGAGCCCAAAGAACGCATCGATGATAAAATCCGCAAAACCGCCGGGGACGACTTCGCTTCCTTCTGGCAAAACTGGGAAGGCAAAGCCTCCATCAAACTCACTGCGGATGAGCGCAAAAAGCTCAAGTACGACCCCAAGCAGCCCATGCCCCTGGAGGCCATCTATAAAAAACTCGCCGGTCGTCCGAATACCTACTACATCGGCTTCAACGGCATCGGTCACACCCAGTCCGCCCTCATGTGCAATGAAATCACCGAGGCCGACACCGTGTACTGGTTTGCCGATTTCCAGGACGCCGTCACCGAAGACGTCATGAACCAGGTCCGGCGCAAGCTCAAATACCGCAAGCAAAAGCTCTACATGCACGCCTCCGTCCGTGGTCGCTCCTTTGATAAAGTCCGCGAAGGCCTCGTCATCCCCCTCGGCGGCGAAGTCATGGAAACCGAAGTCAAAGCAGCGAAGTAACTTCAGGCCCGAGAGAAGCGGACACTCATAAAGTCTGTCACCCCGATCTCCGCCTCCCTCCCCACCGAAACATCTCGACAACTGGGTGCGTTTTCATTTCCTTAGCCTCCACGCATGAAACTGCCCTTCTTCCTCGCCTTTGCCCTCGCGGCTTCTTTTGCCAATGCCGAAAACTGGCCCAACTGGCGTGGGCCGGCGATGGATGGGTCCAGCCCGGAAAAGAATATTCCTGCGAAGTTTAGCAAAACGGAAGGTGTGAAATGGGCGGTGGATGTGCCGGCTATCTCGGCCTCCGTGCCTGTCGTGTGGGGAGACAAGGTCTTCCTGACTGCGCCCATCGCGGACAAACAGCAGCTCGTTGGTCTTTGCTATGATGCCAAAACGGGCAAGGAACTCTGGCGCAAGGTCGTCTCCGAAGGCGGACTCCAATGGGATAACAAGAGCAACCTGGCCAGCCCGTCCCCGGTGACCGATGGGGAGCATGTCATCTTCCTTTTTGCGGATGCTGTTGCAGCCAGTTTTGACCTCGAAGGCAACCTCCAGTGGAAGCGTGATTTCAAGGAAACCCACGGTGCCTTTGCCACCCAGTGGACCTATGGCAGCAGCCCGATGCTGGATGGCGGTAAACTTTACATCCAAGTGCTGCAGCGCAACGAGCCCTTTGAATTCCAGGGCTTTGCCAAAGGCACACCGGGCAAGGACATGACCAGTTACATCCTGGCTGTGGACCCAGCCACAGGCAAGGATCTGTGGAAACAGCTCCGCAAGACTCCTGCGGAAGTCGAATCCCTAGAGGCCTTCAGCTCCCCCGTTTTTGCGGATCATGACGGCAAGCGCGTGATGCTGATTTCCGGTGGCGATACCCTGACCCTGCATGATGCTGGCACTGGCAGCGAATACGCCCGCCTGACCACCTGGAACCTCGCCGGAGAAGGCTATAACAAGTTCTTCCGCCTCGTGCCTTCTCCCGTCGTGGGCGATGGCATCGCCCTGGTGTGTGCGCCGAAAAACTCCCCAGTCTTTGCCATGCCAATGTCTAGCAAAGGCAACGAAATCCAGCCTATCTGGTCCACTGACCCGAAGGTGGTGACCTCGGACGTCTCCACCCCCGCTTTTTATGAAGGCAGCTTTTACGTCCTGGATAGCGGACGCCGCACCGTCAGCCGTGTCGAGCCCAAGACAGGCAAGGTGATCTGGACAGGCGAAACGGGCAGCAAATCCAAATTCGAAAGCAGCCCCACCGTCGTCGATGGCAAGATCTACATGACCAATTTCTGGGGCGATGTTTATGTGGTCAAAGCAGGCGGTGACGCCTTCGAGCTGCTGAGCGTCAATGAAATGGGCAATGGCAGCAAACCCAATGGCGACGCCGCAAGCTGCCGCAGCAGCATCGCCGCCGCCAATGGCTGCCTATTCATCCGTACGCAGGATAAGCTGTATTGCATTGGCCAGTGAGAAGGGTGGTTTTCACATTCTCCTTACAAGCCTCTTACCGCCCGCTGACTCAAATCCCACCTGGCCGACCATAGTAGTCTCAGATGGATGATCCTCAGCGGTGTCCATCGCTCTTCAAAGTAGGTTGTCTTCTTGGCTGTTGGTGACCTTTAAATATTTCAGGGCGGACCGAGTGGTCCGTCCTGAACTGTTTTTAGGTGTCGAGGAACAAGTTATTCCTTCAATGTGCGGGGACGGTCCGTGTAAAAGGTCATTTGCAGGCTCAAATTTTCCTTTGCACCCAAGGGCACCGCCACCAGGGGGACAGGCACCCGGTAAATAAAATCAGGTCGCGGTAGGAAATCCCGGTCAAAGGCCAGCATTAGACCTCGGAAAAGCAGGTCAGTCCACTCACTGTACGGTCCTATGAAGGCATCCTGCACATGCTCTACCCGCGTGCTTTTGGGGGTCATCACAAATCCTGCCACCGGATTGCCATGTTCCTCTGCTCGCTTTTTCATCAGTTCAAAATCATCCCGCTTGGTGGGGATCCAGGCCGTCACACTGTCCGCATACCAGGCCACAAAACCGGGTGCATCGGAAAAGACGATCTCATTCGGCTCGATCAGACGCCGCACCAGGGATACCCGATCCGGCACATAGGGGGGCCAATGTGGATAGATGCGGTTTCGCAGTGTCAGCCCCAGCTTCACCTGGGCAGGCAGGATGTTTAGCAGCGGCAGTGCACTGATTCCCAGGGCGATGAAGGCATATCCCCAGCGTATCCACAGGCTGTTTCCATTCCCCTGTACCCGTGCCCATAGCACCGCCAGCATTGCCGTTCCAAAGACGGTCAACGCGGGCACCAGTATCAGGTAGAGCTGGTTGTCATCCAGCCTCCGGTCCGGCAGGCCGATGAATCCCATCCCGAGGATGACCATCCCAAAGATCGCCCCCAGCCCCAGACGTATGGCCGTGGTTTCCGCTCGGCGGAAGCGGTGCATCATCGCCACCATAAAAAACAAGGCCGGCAGCCCATAGCCCAGATGTGAAAATACATCGCCCAATTGGGTCTGCCAGTTCAGCAGCAGCTTGCGCAGCAGATCCGTCACCTGCACTGGCGGCATCGCCAGGGAATACTGGCGCTGCAAGACGGACGGGCCCAGGGACAGCAGATGGGTCTGGAAAAGTGTCTTCGCCCCGCCCAAGGGGTCTCCGCAGCGTTGCTGCATCCACCATCCCCATCCGCTCAGGGCCAGTGCCGGGATGACCGCCACCCACACTGCGCCGCCCTTTTTGTTAGGCAGTCCTATGGCCACTGCCAGGATGAGACCCAGCACCAACCATACGGCCATCCAATGCGTCAGCACCATCAGGGCCGCCGTGATGCCGAGGGTCATCAGGGGCATCGTCGTTCCTTTCCCCTGGTGCGCACGGGTCACCGCCGCCACCAGCAGCCGGAAGGCCAGCGCCATCAGTGGCAGCAGCAGTGTCACCGGGCTACCACTCACGGTCAGCTCCCACAGCGGCTCACACACCAGCAGCGCCAGCACTGCCACACCTGCCACGGTTTCATCAAAAAGCTTCCTCGCCGCCCCATGCGTCCATAGCAGAGTCAGCAGCATTCCCGTCACGCCAAAGCAGGCGATGACGCGGTCCAGCAGATAGATGGCCCCGTTTTTACCCGGTTCATAGACATGATGCTTCTCCAGCAGTTTGAATGCCGGAGCCCAAATCAGCGGTTGAAGCGGCGGCTGCGTGATGTCCGGCATCGCCATAGGGTCCGGCTCCTTGCCCGCTTCATTCAGCAGCGCCCATGCATAAGGCCGGATGACTTTCGTTTGGAAATACTTTCCCCGGGCCATTTCGCGCGCCATTTGCGCCTGCTCCATCCCTTCCTCACTGCTCAGCCCACGAAAGGTAATGAACACATGGACCAGCGCCATTCCGACGGCGATTCCATAAAAAGCCAGCCGTAGCAGCGGATTGCTGGCAGTGTTTGGAGGCTGTAACGACATGGCAAAGTGGATGGGAGACTGGTTGCCTTGGTTTACGCCAGTTTGCAATCACGCCTGACTGACAAAAATCCCTGGTCCGCTGACGGGCAGACCAGGGATCTGAAGTGGATACCCTGACAAAAAATCAGTTGTAGGAGGACTCCACCCGCTTGGCCACATCGCGGTAGCCGTAGTCTGCGTTGTAGATTTCCTTGAGCGCTTCCAGGTACTGGTCCTGTTTCCCCATTTTTTCGCTCACGAGAGCCAGTTCATAAAGGATCTCTTTCTTCGTGTTGTCCATGATCGCCAGCTCCTTCGATGCCTCAGCGAAGGCACTGTGAGCCAGGTCGTTCATGTTCTTCTTCTCAAAGCAGCGGCCCAACATCAGGATGGCCTTGATGCGGATGTTCGGATTGCTCTTCGCCTGCTGCAGTTCAGGGATGGCTTCCGTAAACATGCCTGCATTGAAGTAAGCCTGGCCCAGGTCGAATCGCACCGCTTTGTCCGTCGGGTTGCGTTCCACTCGTGCTTTGGATTCATTGATGGCACCCAGGGAGCGTTGCTTCTTGACCTCAGCCAGTTCAGCCCGTTTTTCCTCAATGTCCGGCGCATCTGGATGTGCCTCGATGTGAGCCGCCATCTGTTGGATGTACACATCCTGGGCCTTTTCACGAATCAACTCCGTCCGGCGTTGCAGGGCCACATCCCCTGGATTCAGCGTGAGCGCATATTCGTAGAAGGACAGGGCGTTGTCTGTCTGTTCCAGCTCTTCATAAAGCTGGGCCATGCTCTTCACATAGTTGATGTTCGTCTGGTCCTGGTTATACAGGCCGGTAAAGTGGGCCAGCAGGGATTCGGTCTGCTCCAGGGTGCGCCCCTGCTTGCCCAGCAGGTCCAGCAGGTTCGCTTCCGCATTGTCCTTCTGCGAGTCCTTGATATTGCCCGTGCCCCAGCCTTGGGTTTTGATGGAGTTGCGCGCTGCGGCATCCTTCTCACCTTTGGCCGCATTCAGGTCACGCGGATCCAGTTTGCGGATTTCTGCATAAACGGCGCTCGCCTTTCCTGGCTCATCATGAGTCATGAAGTGCTCCGCCAGCGTGTGCATCACTTTCGTATTCGTGGGCTGTCCTTTGCAGATGGTTTCCAGGGCAAAGGCTGCCAGCTCAGGAAATTCCAGTTTTAGAGCCAGATCATAGAGCTGCTGATTGGCAGAAACGTTATAAGGATCCTTTTGGAAAACGTTTTCTTCCAGTTCAGCGATAGCCTCCAGCGGATCCTTTTTGGAGCCGCCTTTAAACATCCCGCCGCCAAAGCTGAATTTGCGTCCACCACCAGACGCTTCCCCTTCCGCCAGGCGCAGCCATTTGCGGCCTTCCAGGAAATATGGGAGGTCTTTGACGATGGGGAGCAGCAGGCTCACCGCATAATCCCAGTTCTTCTGCTCAATGGACAACTGGCCTCTTTTCCAGAGATTTTGATGCTTTGGTTGCAGTTCGCTCGCGGTAACGATCATGGTGCTATTTGCCTTGTGGGGGGTTTACAGGAGTCTCTTTGACGGTTGGGTCTTCCTTGTCAGTGACGAGGCGGGTCAGCGTCTGCCATTCCTCCTTCACCCCCTGGCTAAAGCCCTTCATGCTGAATCCGTGCTCAAAGAGCACCATCCAGCAGAATGAGGCGGCCAAAAATGCAAGAAGCCAGAGGAATTTGGAAAGCAGACGCATGTCCGTGAAAAATTGAGATTACAAATAAACTGCCCCAGGCGTCCAGCACGGAGTTTTTGTTTTAAAAAAGGCGCGCTTGCGGGGCAGGGGCTCTCTGGGGCAGCATATGTGCCATGACCCCCCTTCATCATCTCCGCGCAGGCATCATTGGCACCGGATTTATCGGTCCGGTCCATATTGAGGCCCTCAAGCGGCTCGGCATCCAGGTCACCGCCATCTGTGCCTCATCCAAAAGCGCCCGCAAAACCGCTGAACTCTGGGGAATCGAGGAAGTTTACGGTGATTATGACCATGAAGCCATGTACGCCAGTCCCAACGTGGACGTCGTCCATATCACCTCTCCCAATAATGCCCATGTGGAGCAGTCCCTCGCCGCCTTGGACATGGGGAAACACGTCATTTGCGAAAAACCCCTCGGCATGACCAGCCTGGAGACCGCCCAAGTCGTCGCTGCGGTTAAAAAGGGCGGGAAAAAAGGCCCCGTCTTCGCCGTGAATTACATGTGCCGCTTTTTCCCCGCTGTGCTCCAGATGCGCGCCATGGTGGAACGCGGGGACCTGGGGGAAATCATCCATGTCCAGGGTCACTTTTTCCAGGACTGGCTCCTTCATCAGACCGATTTCAATTGGCGTGTCCTTGCGAGTGAAGGTGGCAAGCTCCGCGCCGTTGGCGATATCGGCACTCACTGGATTGATGCCGTCAGCTTCATCCTGGGGGCAAAAGCCCAGAGCGTCTTTGCCCATATCGAGACCTTCCATAAAACCCGCCTCCGCCCGAAAGGTGAGGTCCAGACCTTCGCCAAGGTGGATCCTAAAACCATGGTGCCTTACAAGGTGGACACCGAAGACTTCGGCAGCGTACTCCTCAAATTTGGCAAGGCCAAGCATGGGCATGCCGATGGCGTCCACGCCAATGCTAGCATCTCCCAGGTCGCCGCAGGCTGGAAATGCAGTCTCGCCCTCGGCATCTATGGCACCAAAGGCAGCGTCCAGTGGGACCTCCAGCAGCCCAATGAAATCATCCATGGCCGCCGTGATCAGCCTAACCAGATATTGCAACGCGGCACACCCGGTTTCATGGATGATGTGGCTAATTTTACCGACTACCCCGGCGGTCATGCCGAAGGCTTCAGCGATGCCCACAAGATGCACTACCGCGCCGTCTATGAGCACATCGCCAGCGAGAAAAAGACCCCCGTGCTTTTTGCCACCGCCGAAGACGGCCATCACGAGGTCAAACTATGCGAGGCCATCCTTCAAAGCAGCCAAAGCAAAGGCTGGGTCAAAGTGTAAGCCCCTCTTTTCTGACCTCCTCGAATGACCCTGACCATCGCCCTCTTGCTCTTCGTGGCCGGGTTCAGTGCCGGGTTGATTGATGCCATCGCGGGTGGCGGCGGGCTGATTTCCGTTCCGGCACTTCTTTGGGCGGGCCTGCCCCCGCAGATTGCATTGGGGACGAACAAGATGCAAAGCACCTGGGGAACTCTTCTGGCGGTGTCGCGCTACATGCGGGCGGGCCTGGTGAGATGGGGCGACGTACGTGTTGCAGTCGCAGTCACCTTTGTCTTCGCCATGCTGGGCACGTATGTGGTCACTCAGATCAGTAATGACGTGCTGAAAAAGATCGTGCCCTGGCTGCTGCTCAGCATCGCTGCCTATGCTTTGTTGAGCCCGCGTTTTGGTGCGCAACCGGTCAAGGCGCGACTCACTCCAGGCGTCTTTGCCTGCCTGGGTGGGAGTATCCTGGGTTTTTATGACGGGTTTTTTGGCCCTGGGACAGGCTCCTTCTGGACGGTCGCCTGTCTGTCCATCCTGGGTCTCGAACTCACTCGTGCCACGGCTTATACAAAGGTCGTCAATCTCACCAGCAACTTTGCCTCCCTGCTGGTCTTTGTCATCGCAGGAGGCATCCGATATGACATCGCCGCAGTGATGATCGCCGGGCAATTGATCGGTGCCCGCTTGGGTTCGGGACTGGTCATCCGCCACGGAGCCCCCTTTATCCGCATCGTATTCCTTATCGTCGTGTTTGCCATGGTGGCCAAACTCCTCTGGGATCAATGGGCGTCACACGCTTGATCCTTTAGCGAATGCAGTGCATGTTGATCATCCCTTTCCCATGCCACGCATCCTCTCCATTGACCACGGTACTGTCCGCATCGGACTGGCCATCAGCGATGAGATGGAACTGACCGCCAGCCCGCTGAAAACCTTGGATGCCAAGCACGAAGCTGAGCGGGAAATCGCCCGAATCGTCCGGGAAAAACACATCGCCCGCATCGTCATCGGCATGCCTTTTCTCATGAGCGGCAGCCGGGGGGAAGCGACCGAACGGGTGGAGAAGTTTGCCGACCGCCTCGGCAAGGCTTTGCAGCATGACGTGCCAATCGAGTTCGTGGATGAGCGCCTTTCTTCGGTGGAAGCGGAGGCCTCCATGTCACGGGCGGGCATCACCGACAAACGCGAGCGCAACGAGATCGTGGACCAGCTTGCTGCCGTGGTCATCTTGCAGGACTACTTGAACAACCAACGCGGTCCCGCAGGATTTCTCCTGCCGGATGAAGCCTACGACCTGGAATGGACTACGAATGAGCCGAAGCGACGTCGAAAGTAGGCTCGGCCTCAACAAAGGTCCCCCACCAGGGCATCGTCGGCTGCGCCTCGTCGTGGCCTATTGTGGCACCTCCTGGCGTGGCTGGCAGGGGCTGGCCATCAGCGGGGGCATCCAGGATGAGCTGAATGCCGCCGTGCTCAAGGCCACCCGTGCCGTCACTGTGGTTCATGGTTCCGGCCGCACGGATGCCGGCGTTCATGCCCTGGCCCAGGTGGCACACATGGATGTGCCAGAGAGCCTGCGCATGAGTGACGAGGCCTGGGTCAAATCCATCAATGCCTGCCTGCCCTTGAGCATCCGCATTGTGGAGGTCAGCGCTGCCGCGCCCACATTCCACTCTCGCTACGATGCCCGGGGGAAGGTCTATCGCTATCGCATCTGGCGCTCGCCCCTACTCTCGCCATTTGAAGCGGATCGCGTCTGGCAGATTCATGGTCCGCTGGACATGGAGGCTCTGAAGATCTGCATGGAAAGCCTCGTCGGCACCCACAACTTCGTCCGCCTGTCCGCCAATCGCGGGGACATGCCCGAGACCCTACGCCGCGCCCTTCCAGAGAAAACCACGCGCACGATCCATCGTGTGAATCTGCGGGAGGATGGCGACCTGCTGGAACTGGAATTTGAGGGAGATGGCTTCCTTTACAAAATGGTCCGCCTCATCGTTGGCAGCCTCATGCTCGTCGCCCGTGGCCGATCTACGGTTAATTGGTTCCAGGAGCTTCTAACCAATGATGCTGCCGCGCAAAGCAACCAGATGGCCCCAGCCGCCGGGCTATACTTGGTGCGGGTTTTGTATTGATGACTAAGCCTGGGATTTATCTCCGCTTGGCCCGGTCAAAACGGCTCTGCCTGCTGACCTCCGGTTCGGGAGGCCCAGGTATAGATTCGGCGGCTTTCTTTTCCGCTGCGGGTATTGTTTCTTTCACGGAAGGAGAAGGGGTATACACGGCTGGTTTGACCCTGGCGGGTTTCAGTTTCCAGCCCGCAAAGGCCCAGACTGGCAGCCTCCAGCCGGTGCGGGTGATCAGGGCCTCCACCAGCATGAGGATAAGAGCGAGGGTGAGCAGCTCGTTTCGTAAGTCCACAAAACGTTCCGCGCGCGGGCTACGCCAGGCTTGGCTCAGTTCCAGCAGTTCACGTCCACCACTGGCCAGAGAGACCTGCTTCAACTCCTCAGTCCGGGTTTCATCAAAGGCCCACTCCGTGCTGGTGCCGACAATGGCCGGACCAAAACTGAGGGCCTGATTGCCGACCTGCACCGCCCCGCGTACCATTTCACCCTCCGGCAGATCCACACGGGCCTGATAGTGGCCTGGAGAAAGGCGCTCCCAAGCGATTTCATGGGATGACCCAGCACCTGTCCCATGCGCGAGAACAATGCGCGGTGCCTTGGTCATGAGCCGTTGCTCCCAGGTCTCGTCATGCAGCAGGTCCAGCGTCAGCACCGTTCCTTGCAGCCCATGTTTCAAACCGATGCCAGGGGGCAATTGTTCACCCATCAGCCAGCGGGTCATGGTCTGGAGAAAATCCCCATACTTGGGCCAGGCGCGGATCTTATCGGAAAATTCACCTCCTAAAGGAAAGCTCACTGCGGCTGTGCGGCCGATCCCACGCTGACCAAAAGAGACGAGGGGGGCACCGTATTCGTCCTGGGTGATGAGCGCCTGGCTGGCCCATTCCCGGATGTAGCTGAGGTTATACCCGTCAGCCTCAGGCAGCCAGTCCAGTGGCTGGCTGGTGATCTCGAACCAGCCATTGGCAGCCTGCGTTTTCACCGGATCACGGATAAAGGCACTACGCGCCACAGCCACGGTTTCCTGGCTGAAAATGCTGGGCAGTTCCTCCGCCTTGTCGGTGAAAAAGAGGCGGCCTTTGCCGCGCGTCGCGATGTCTTCCAAAAATGCCGCATCTGGGTCACCCCGGGTGCCGAGGGCGATGACACTGATGGTCCCGCCATTGGCCACGATTTCAGTGATCAGGTTCTTATAATCATCCGGCTGCTCAGAGTCAGCCGCATCGGAGAAAAGTATGATGTGACGCTGGCCGGCCGCTGCGTTTTTCAGCTCGTCCCACGCAGCCTTCAGGCCGTTATAAACATAGATGCCGCCACCGGTGCTCTCGATACGCCGCACAGCGCTTTCCATCTTGGCTCGGTTAGGGCCCACAGGCTGGAGCGGAACCATCTGATGAGCCTCACTGTCCACGGCAAAGACCGTCAGCAGATCATGTGGACCGAGGAACCGGATAGCGTTCGCCGCGCCTTCATCCGCCAGGGCCATTTTGGTGAAACCATTTTTCACCGTCATGCTCATGGAGCCACTCCGGTCCATGACGATGCCCATGGCCACCATCAGCTTCCGGTGTTCCTGTTTCAGTTCCATGGAAACCGGCAGCAGCGAATCAATCGCCGATTCAAAGTATCCGCCTGCCGCAAAACTCTTTTGCCCCCCCGCCATCAGCAGGCTGCCACCTTGCTCACGCACATAAAAATCCATGGCGGCGAGGAATTCACCAGGCAGTTCAAAGGCAGGCACATTGTTTAAAATGACGCATTTAGCTCCGGCGAGCTGACCCGGACGAATGCTGCGCAGTTCAGTCACCTTTTCCACCGTGAAACCCTGGCGCTGCAGAGTCGTGGCCACCGGATCATCCGTATAAGCGGTCAGTAAAAGCACGCGCGGCCCCCCCGCGATCTCGATCATGGCCTCATGCCGGTTGTTGCCAGGATGCGCATCCACGACAGGCTGAATGAGCGCTTCATAATGAGCAACGCCAGCGCTGCCCAGGCGGTCCGTCAGGCGCAGGATGCCTGTGCCCAGCCGCACCTCCACATCGGTGGACTGGATCTCGCGCCCCTGTCGGAGAACCTTGATTGGCACCTTGCCATCGCGGGTTCCTCGGACCTCGATCTCGATGAGAAATGGCTCACCAAGCTGGGCCTTCGCAGGAACCCGCAGTGCGGCCACACGGTAGTCCGTCGGCTCAGGATCACGGGCGAGAAGGAAGTCCAGTTCGATGCCCTGTTCCTTGAGTTTTTCCGCACTGCCAGTCAGCGGTTCAGTGGAATAACCATCGGTGAAAATCAGCATCCTCGCGGGCCGTCCGGCACTTTCACGTTGGGTATGCGCCAGAGCTTGTGTGATGGCCAGACCGGTGCGGGTAGCCTGACGCTGCCGGTCATAAAGCTCTGCCCCTTCCGCTCCACGGCGCATGACTTCTCCGGCATAGTTGAGCTGGAAAAGGCGGTCATTCGGCCCCCGACTTTGTTCCAGCAGCTTTTCCCATTCAGGCAGTCCTTTGGCCATCGGTTTCTCTGCCGAAACCGAGCTGTCCAGCAGCACCCAAAGATCCACCCCGTCGGTCAGCCTGCGCCATTGGGGTTGCGCGAGGATAAGCGTGATTAGGCCTAACAAAAAAATCCGCAAAGGCCGCCACACCGCCAGCCTGGGCATCCACCAGCCCGCAATCAGCAAGACTGGAAACAAGGCGAGCCATTCTGGGTGTCGGAGGATCATTAAGCTTGTGTGAGATGAGGATTGGCCGAGTTCACGCCACCAGCCTTTTTATCCCGGCCCCACCACCAGCTTCCTAGCAGGGCGGTCAGGAGAAAAAGAATCCAGAAGCGCCAGTTGGCATCGGTTTCCTGGAGGGTTTCGATCTGCTGGGCATCTAGGTCGGCGGATTCATCGAAAGGTTTGGCCTGGGTGAGGTCAGCCTCACGCGTATCCGCAAAGTGGGCGGCGGCGGTGAGCAGGGTCTGATCTCCCTGGCTGATCTCGAAGAAAGTGGGAAGGGCGGGTGCACGCAGGAGGTGAGCCTGATGTACGGGTACCGTTTCTGTTTTTCCCTCGCCTGTTTTGAGGGTCAATGGGGATGCTTTTTCACCTCGCTGATGCGCCACGGTGAGTTGCTGGCGCACATCGTAATTCGCACTCATGGGGGCGATTTTCCCCTCGCGTATTTCTTCCAAAAAACGGTGCAGGAGAACGGCCAGTGCAGGGAGCTTGCGGGCATTGCTGGTGGCCAGATCAAAGTGGCAGAAAAGCTGGCGTGCCCCAGCAGGCGTCTGCCGCAGGCTGATTAAAGGCCGCTCCCCCTGCCAAAGCAGCACACGATCCTTCTTATCCTGCGGCATGACCATGCCTTCCCGCACGAGCAGGGACTGCCAGTTTAGCCCCTCCGTCAGGGGATGGGCTTCACCGACAATGCGACCAGTCAGTGGCGGTGCATTGTCAGCGCGGGAAGGGGAGGCAAAAATACAGGCATGCTGGTTGGCTTCCAGGGCAATGCTAGGAGGCCAGGTAATAATGCGCACATCGGCTTTGGCGGACAGGCCTTCCAGGGTGGTATCCGAGAAGCGGCTGAAAAGCTCGGCGATCTCCTGGGCGGAGGCATCTTTCCCTGCTGGCACATTCAGGCTGAGCGTTTTGGGCTGCGGCTGGACGATGGGCAACTGGTCGTCGAGCACCAGAGCATCTGGGGTTAAAGTCAGCTTCAGCATCTCTCCTTCCGCAGTCTCAAGAAAAGGGCCGGAAAGCGTGCGGGATTCATTGGGGGCGAGGATCAACTGACTTGGAGCCGAGGCCTTACCTGCGGCCTCTGCCCGCCATTCACGCTCCTGCGGAGTAGCGCTGTAGTTTCGCACCAGAGCCCGCCAATATTTCTGGCCATCCTTTTCCTCCACAGACACCCCGGCCCAGCCGACGTTAGATGTTGCTTGGCCGACGGATAAAACTTTGGCATCAAAGGCGGGTGGGGCAGGCAGGGGATGGTCTGTGATCAAGAGCACCGCCCCCTGAGGGCCGACGAGGCTGCGCGCACTGCGCAGGGCGGGTGTAAAATCATGAGTGCCAAGCTGGGGTTGCCAGGCAGACATGGATTTAACGAGGTCCGCCGCAGACGTGCCATAATAAAGATTGGCGGCATTCACATCCGTGCCCAAAAGGGTCAGCTCAGCACGGGCTCCGGGGAGTAAAATTCCAGAGAGGCTATCCCGTACCGCCTTCTCCGCCGCTGGGCGAAAAGCCTGCATGGAGGCCGAGCTGTCCAAGACCAGCGCCACACGATGAATGGCATCATTTTTGAGCCATAGGGGACCTGCCAGTAGCCAGGTGAAAAGAAGCACCATCAATAACTGGAGCCACAGTGGTACAGAAAGGCGCAGCCGCTCAATGCGGTTTCCCTTTTCCGATTCACGCTGGAGCTGCTGGAGGAGAAAAAGCGTGGTCACCCTAACTTTGCGACTGCGCTTTTGCAGGAAGTGAATGGCCAAGACCACGGGAATGCCCAGCAATGCCCAAAGAGCGAGAGGGTGGGCGAAGGTGGGCATGGGCGGTGTTCAGTTACAGTCTTCAGTCTTCCGTTTGAAGTGCTCAAACCACGGACGAGGGATTTTGAACCACGAATGCCCAGCAATAAACACTAATCATTAAACCCGGTGAGATTAGTGTTCTCTGCTGGGCATTCGTCGATATGAAAGCACAAAAAAAGCGGAGGCATTAGCCTCCGCTTTGAATTTTCGCTAGATATCGGGTGATTCAGCCGAGCGAAGCAGTCGCTTCCTTGCCTTCCAACACGCGAGCGTTAGGCTCCTTGATGTCGTGGACGATGCCCACAAACTTGAGCGCCTTGATCACATAATAAGTTGGGTCGATTTCCCACCAGAAGAAACCCTGGCGTGCGCAGTGCGGGTAGTAATGGTGGTTGTTGTGCCAGCCTTCGCCCAGGGTGACGATGGCCAGGATGAAGGAGTTGCGGCTGGACTCACCCGTCTCATAACGGCGGCTGCCGAGGAGGTGGCAGAAGGAGTTGATGGCGAAGGTGGTGTGATAAAGAATCACCGTGCTAAGGCAGAAGCCCCAGAGGAAATAAGTCAGGCCGCCCATAGCGGTTCCGGTCATCAAAAGGCCGAAAAGATAGGTGGCAACGGCCAGGACCAGCGGCGGAATGATGTGATGGCGGTCAATGAAGACCAGCTCAGGAAACTTCGTCAGGTCCTTTACGCGCTTGGCGTCATATTCATTGTAGTCAGGTGCCAAAACCCAGCCGACGTGCGCCCAATAAAAGCCCTGCTGCTTCACGGAATGGATGTCGTCTTCCTGATCGGAATGCTGGTGATGGTGCCGGTGATGGGCTGCCCACCAGAGTGCTCCTTTTTGAGCGGACATGCCCCCTAGCCAAGCCAGAACGAACTGGAACCAGCGGGAAGTCTTGAAAGAGCGGTGTGAGAAATAACGGTGATAACCGCCTGTGATTCCGAATTTACGGACCAAAAAGAGACCGACGCAAAGAAGAATTGCGGTGAGATCGGGCTTAACGAAAAAGGCCGAAATGGCGAGGGCGTGCAGTCCGAAAAAGAGGACGCCGCTGAGATTGAGTTGAAATGCTGGCTTAGTCACAAGAAGAGAAGTCGGAACCCACTAATGACAGTCGTTTGCAAAAAATCAACCTTCGGATTTGATCTGGACATTATTGGCACACTTTTGTAATGAGCAGGCGCATGATGCAAAATGCATCAAAAACCGGCTCGGATACGCTTGAATAGCCCTGGTTAAGGGCCTTCGTGGCGTTTAGCGGCTATTCTTCTGGGGGTTCCTCGGACGCGGTTTTTTTTGCAAATCGGCCTTTTTTAGGAGCCGCTGGGGCTTTGGGTTTCGCCTCGCGCGGAGGAAACTCCCAGCCGAGCAGTCGTTTTTCGCCAGCTTTGCAGAGCAGGAAAGAGCTGAAGGGACGGCCTCTTTTGGAGATCATTCCCTCAATAAGGTCCGTCTTGCCTTCGGTGAAGAATTTGATGGCGTTAGCCACACTGATTTCCTTCTTGCACAACACTTTAGGAATGCGCGCGTTACACGCCTTGGCGTCCTTCGCGGCAACGTTGCAAATGTAATGCTCCGTAGTCTCGTAGATCTTGCCATCACGCTTCTTCAGCTTACACACAGGGCAGGGAGCGATGGGGGCCGCACTGGTGAAATCAAATGGCGGTGGAGCGTCAGGATCGTTCTCACCACCTGGGAAAACAAAGCTAGTTTTGCCGTCGTCCTTGATCTCGATACCCGCCGTGAAGTCCTTGCCCAGGCGGCTGCGGAAGCCTTCCATCGGGGGCAGGAAACGTTTTTCTATCAGCTCACGCAGACGCTCTTCACTCAGTTCATGACCGGCGATGACCTTGTAAACACGGACTTTGCAGTCAGGGTTTTTGCAGGAGAGATAGTCCTCTTTCTGCTCAAAGCCCCGGTGTCCGCAGACGCCGCATTTGGCATCGAAATCAGGATACACGCGGTCTTTGGCTACCTTGTGATAGGCCTTGGTTTTCTCCACCACCTCGTTGGTCAGGCGGCGGATGTCCCGCATGAAGCTGCTGCGGTCCAGCTTGTTCTGCTCCATCTGGCGCAGCTTGTATTCCCATTGGCCGGTCAGTTCCGGGCTGCTGAGCGCCTCAATGCCGATCTGGCTGATCTGGTCGATGAGGGACAAGCCCTTGGTGGTGACGGCGATGTTTCGCTCCACCCGCTCAATGTATTTGTCAGAAATGAGTCCTTCGATGATGGCGGCGCGGGTGGCTGGGGTGCCCAGGCCACGTTCGCTCATGGCCTCAGCCAGTTCTTCGTCCTCCACCAGCTTGCCCGCACCTTCCATGGTGGAAAGGAGGGTCGCTTCGTTAAACCGGGCTGGGGGTTTGGTCTGCATTTCAGCGGACTGCAGCTCCAGCGTTTTGGCGGTGTCGCCATCCTTGGCCAAGACCAGAAGCTTGGCCTTGCTGTCGCCTTCGGCAGCAGCCTCTTCAGCCGCTTTTTTTCCATAGACAGCCAACCAGCCGGGAGCCACGAGGACCTTGCCCTCACTTTTGAAGGCATCCTTTTCGATTCGGGTGATTCGGGTGGTCACCTCAAATTCCGCCGGGGGAAAGAAGACGGCGACGAAACGGCGTGCGACCATGTCGAACAGTTTCTGCTCCGCCTCTGGCAGTTCCTTGGGCGGGATGAGGCCGGTCGGGATGATGGCAAAGTGGTCGCTGACCTTAGTCGTATCAAAGACACGCTTGAACGGGCGTACCCAGCCGCTGTCCAGGGCGGTGGCGGCGTGGGTGCCCAGATCCTGCGGCAGGGCACCAGGCTTGCGGGTATCCTGCCGGGCAAAACCGCCCAGAGTTTCCTTCACCGTGCCGACGTAATCCTCCGGCAGATAGCGGGAATCCGTTCGCGGATAGGTCAGGACCTTGAACTTTTCATAAAGAGCCTGGGCAATCTGGAGCGTGCGACGGGCTGAGAAACCAAAGCGGTTGCTAGCCTCCCGTTGCAGGCTGGTGAGATCATACAGCAGCGGGGCGATCTGTTTGGTCGGACGGGTGATCTGCTCAATTTTGCCCGGTTTACCCAGGCAACGCTGGACGATGGCCTGGGCCTTTTCCAGATCCCACAGGCGCTCGGCCTTTTTGTGCTCGTCGGTTTCGTCTTTCTTGAAGGATTCGTCAAACCAGCGGCCTTCATACTGGCCCGCGCTGACCTCAAAGAGGCCATGCACCTCAAAATAAGTGCGCGGAACGAATGCCTGGATCTCCAGTTCACGCTTGGCCAGGATGGTCAGCGTGGGGGTCTGCACACGGCCCGCCGGGGTGAGGCGGAAGCCGCCATTGCGGGAATTCAGGGCGGTTAGGGCACGGGTGGAATTGATGCCCACCAGCCAGTCAGACTCGCTGCGGCATTTGGCGGCATCCGCGAGCGGGCGCATCTCTTCATCGCTCCGCAGTTTTTGGAAAGCGCCGAGGATGGCCCCTTGCGTCATGGACTGCATCCACAGGCGTTGGACTGGCTTTTTAATGCCAGCGGCCTCCACGATGTAGCGGAAAATCAGCTCCCCCTCACGCCCGGCATCGCAAGCATTGATGAGCCTATCCACGTCCTTGCGCTTCATCAGGCGGCTGAGGAGTTTGAAACGGTCCGCACTGTCCTCAATGGGCTTCAGTTCGAATTCCTGCGGCATGATGGGCAGGTGCGTCCACCCCCAGCCGATCTTTTTCCCGTTCACCTCAGGCATGCCAAGTTCGATCAAATGACCGACAGCGCTGGAGATGACATGCGTTTCATTTTCGAAATAGTCCTTCTCCTTGGTGAAAGCGGTCATGCCCGGCGCTTTGCCGAGGGCACGGGCAAGGTCGGTAGCCACGCTGGGTTTTTCTGCGATGATGAGGGCCTTGGGCATGATAAGGAGCAATGACTGAAATGGGGGCAACCAAGGGCACGCATTCGGAGCCCCTGTCAAATTTTTCGATGTAGATACGCCCGGCGGACTCTTGTTGGAGGTCCTGACCAGCGAGGTTAAGAGGTGAAAATGAGCGATTTACCTCACTCGGCGTTTTTCTTGTTCTTTTTGCCCTTCCCTTTGCCTTTGCCCTTTCCCTTAGGGGCCTCTACGGGGGTATTGGGGGTGGGCATTTTTGCCCCGATGTCCTTTCTCCAAGTCACCATTTTGGCCTGAAGTTCCTTCGTTTTGTCCGGCATTTCAGCCGCCAGATTTTTGGTTTCACCGATGTCCTGCTCCAGATTGTAGAGCTCCAAGCGACCATCCTCGAAAAATTCCATGAGCTTCCAGGACCCCTGTTGGATGAGGCCTACGGGGGTCGTGCGCCAGGTGCCGGGATCTGCGCCTAGATAACCCGGGACGTGCTGGAAGATGGCCTCACGCTTCAGAGTGGCTTTGGCATTCCGGAGCAAAGGGGCCAGACTTTCCCCATCCAGCGGATAATTTTCCGGGGCTGAGGCACCGGCGACTTCCAGAAAAGTTGGATAAATATCCACATGGATGCTGGGGACGCCGGTTTGCGTGCCAGGAGCGATGATGCTAGGCCAACGGGCGATGAAGGGCACCCGGGTGCCGCCTTCGTAGAGGCTGCCTTTGCCGCTGCGCAGAGGAGCATTGTCGGTGTTATCACCCTTTTTCTTGATGCCTTCGCGCACGTATCCGCCCACGCCGCCATTGTCGCTGGTGAAAATGAGGAGCGTATTGTCCGCGATGCCCTGCTTTTCCAGTTCGGCCATGACGCGGCCCACACTTTCATCCACGCTGGCGATCATGGCGGCATAGACCGGGTTGTTGTGGCCGCCGACCCCGGGCTTGGCCTTGAATTTTTCGATGAGCTCCGGTTTGGCATCAATGGGTGAGTGCACGCCATAATGCGGCAGATAGAGAAAGAAGGGGCCATCCTTGTGGCGCTGGATAAAGTCCACGGCCTTATCGGTGAGAAAGTCGGCTAAATACTGTCCTTTGGGGTATTCAGTTTCCGGGGTGGTGTGGAAATTGAAGTGCTTGCCGCTGGACTCGATGGCTTCATCAAAACCCCGCTGACCAGGCTGCTCCGGGCCTTTCATTCCGAGGTGCCACTTGCCAAACATGCCCGTGACATAACCAGCTTTCTTTAAAGATTGGGCGAGGGTGATCTTGTCCAGCGGCAGGGCTGTCACGTTATCCACAGGGCGGAGCGTGCGGGTCTGCCATTCAAAGCGGCCGATCTCACCGACGGTATAAATGCCCGTCCGCGGCGCATACTGGCCGCTCATCAAAGCAGCCCGCGTAGGCTGGCAGTTTTGGCAATGGTGGTGGCTGGTCAGCTTCATCCCCTGAGCCGCCAGTTTATCAATGTTGGGCGTCTCGTAATACTGGCTGCCAAAAGTGCCGACATCCGTGTAGCCAAGATCATCGGCCATGATGAAAACAATGTTAGGCCGGGCCGCGTGAAGGGCCGTGGCAGACAGCAGGCAAAGCAGGGCGGTGACGAGGGAACGCATGGTGCCGCTAAAACGAAAGGTATGTGGACATCTTATGCAATTTGTCGGGTATTTATTTTTCCCATCACTACATTTGTAGTTGTTGTGTCACTACATTTGTAGTGAAATGATATGTCGATATGCCACTTCCAGACATTTCTGAATCCGAATGGTCCGTCATGGAGGCGTTGTGGGAGTCTTCTCCACAGACAGCCTCAGAGTTGACCCGGACTCTCCGTCCCACCACGAAATGGGCAGAGAATACCGTTCGCACGCTGCTGACGCGCTTGATCGAAAAAGGAGCGCTCACGACTTCCAAGAACAGCTCCGGCACCTTTACTTATCTGCCTGCAATAAATCGTGAGGCCTGTGTGCGGGCCAAGGGAGAGAGCTTCATGCAGCGTATTTTTGGCGGTGCGGCGAAACCACTGCTCGTTCACTTCGCCCAGAATAGTAAGCTCACTCCCGCAGAGGTACGCGAGCTGAAAAAGATCCTTGATCAAACGCTCAAGCCCTAACCTGCCATGGACATTCTCATGCCTTTCTTTGACTGGGTTCTCTCAGCGACCACACGCGCCTCGCTGCTCACTGTGGCGGTCTTCCTGGCACAGTCAATATTGCGGCATTATGTGTCGGCGCGCTGGAATTATGCTCTATGGCTGCCGGTACTGATCGTGCTGCTGATGCCCATCTCCCTGGAGAGCTCCTGGAGTGTGACTTCCATCACCCACATGGCCCCAGCTCCACAACAGGAGCTTTCTATCACTGAGCCAAGCAAGGCTGCGTCCGTTCCACTATCCTTCGATGCAGCTTCTGAAACTCCCGTGCCGGTCCCATGGCGGCAGATCATTTGCCTGGCGTGGCTAGGCGGGGCCATCGGCATAATGTCGTTCAGCATCGTCGCCTTTACGCAAACATTGTGGAGGTTCAGGCGTACTCGTCTGCCAGTAAGTGATATCTTACAATGTGAGCTTGCCGGTCTAGCTCCGCAGATGGGTCTGCATCACGTTCCACGAGTATGGGTGGCCTCTGCGATCCGCAGTCCGGCCGTGATAGGTCTGCTGCGTCCTACCCTTTTACTGCCCTCCCATTTTGAACAAATGCTCCAGCCACATGAGGCTCGTCTCGTCCTCAAGCATGAGCTGATGCACATCAAACGAGGGGATCTGTGGGTAAATGCCCTGCTCTGCCTCCTCCTCTCCATGCATTGGTTCAATCCGCTGCTCTGGCTCGCCTTTTTCAAGGCCCGCTTCGACCGCGAAGCCGCCTGCGATACCCAGGTTCTCGACGGTGCGAACCAGACTCAACGTGTCACTTACGGGCACACACTGCTGAAAGTCGAAACCGCCTTTAGCCAGCAAGGACTCAGCCTAGGTTTTGTGGGCATTTTCCAAAGGGGTGCTGCCCTGCGTGCCCGCATTCAATCCATTGCAAACCAGCCCCGCGCACATCCCATCATGAAAATCGCGACCAGTGTTAGTATCGTGTTATTAACTTTCATAGGCATCACCAAAGGTGCCTCACCAGACCCCAAGGCCCCCCAGATTCACATTGTTTCCAAGTTCATTGAGCTTCATTCCCGCGGCGATGCGCCTGTCCTGGTGCTGCCGGAGCCGCTTCATGAAGGGAATATTAAGCCCGGGTTTGTGGGCACCTTCCCCGATTCTCAGATCCAGACATTGATCCGGGAACTGAGCCAGCGGAAAGGAGTGGACCTCTTGTCTGCTCCTACCGTGACGACGAAATCCGGGCGAAAAAGCCAAAGTCGAGATCATCCATGAATTTCTTTATCCTGTGGAAGGGGGGCCGCTGACGCAGATCATCCAGAATTGTGGTGTCTCACTCACCGTGCTTCCCGAGATACGTGCAGACAGTCGGATAGCCCTTGATGTGTCCTTGCAAATTGTTGAATTTGCTGGATTCGAAGACCCCAAACCTGTCGTGCAGGAGCCTGTCATCTCGAGGATTCTCACGCATGCTGATGGCACTAGAACTGAATCCGCGACCGATGCGGAAAAAGATGAACTGCGCGAGTCCAAATTCGATGCCCAAGGAGTGCTGCTATCCACCAAGACAGTTCCGCTTTCCAAGGATATGGAAGTGAAAAGCAAGCATCCCATGATATCAACACGTCACTTCAAGTCAGATGTCGTGATGCCCTTCGGGCAGACCCTGGTACTAGAAATGGACCCCAGGACGGATACGCAAAACGTCGAGGAAGAAGATGCTTCTGGAAACATCATCAACTCGCAGACTGTATTGCATAAGAGGCGCACGCTCGTCTTTATCACAGCTTATCTGACTCAATGAATCCTCAATGCCCCTGCCTACCACTCGGAGCGGCCCAGAGTGCGGTGGGTAGCGCTGAGCGCAGCACCGCTTTTCCCGGAATGTTCCTCACGGCCTAACGAGGTGTGTATCAAAGGGTGGGTGTGAAGCCGGAGTATTTGTCGTTCGTCTGGCAATTTAATCTACACTTTGCCGGAGCTTCGCAACGGCGGTGAATGCAGGTTTGGCCTGACAGTTTCGATCAAACAGGAGCGGATAATTGGTCCGGCCATGAACTGGGAAATCATTTAACCAGGAACCCGAGTCGCTCACTCCCCAAAAGGTGACTCGAGAGATGTCTTTTCGATATTGAAGGAACAAGGCAAACAGCTCTGCATAACGTTGAGCCAGCCGCTCTTCCTCCTTCATGGGCAGGCCTTTCACATAAGGATTCCATTGGGCATCAGGCTTGAAATTGATACTGATATCCGCTCCTCCATTACCTGGTGTTGGCAGAACATTCACATCCAGTTCGGTAATCATGACCTTAAGGTTGAGAGTGGCGAATGATCGGATCGTATTCTCAATCTCCGACATTTTTGGATAATCAATGCCATAATGCCCCTGCATCCCCACACCAGTGATCTTCACCCCCACTGCTTGGAGCTTCTTTAGCAATTTCAGGGCACCTTCACGTTTGCGAGCTTCTTCGAGCCCGTAGTCATTGTAATAAAGTTCAGCCGAAGGATCTGCCTCTTGAGCGAACTCAAAGGCTTTCACAATGTAGTCTTCGCCGATGATTTTTAGCCAAAGCGAGTCGCGCAAACTTCCGTCGTCAGCCAAAGCTTCATTCACCACATCCCAGCCATGGATTTTTCCCCGATAACGACCAACCACAGTCTGGATGTGATCCTTCATTCGGGCGAGCAGAGCATCCTTCGTCAATAGGGTGCCTTCCTGATCTTGAAAAATCCATGCGGGGGCCTGCGAATGCCAGACCAAGGTGTGGCCGATGATGAACATCCCGCGCTTGTGGCCGAAGTTGACGTATCGGTCAGCCTCATCAAAGACATACGTGTCTGGCTTTGGGTGGACTGATCCCCATTTGAGCGAATTCTCCGGAGTGATCGAATCAAAGTGTTTGTTGACGATTTCTCTCTCGTCCGTGCTTGTTTTTAATAAGCCTTCGTCCTCCGAAAAATGTGTCGAATTCAAGGCCGTGCCCATCAGGAAGTCGTCATGGAAAAGAGTCTTCAGCGCCGGAACGGTGGCCCCTATCCCTTCCGCATGAGCGTCGGTGTGAGTGATAAAAAGTAAAGCCAGAGCCAGCCCCCAAAAGAGTCTTTTCATAAGTAACGTCAGCGAGACTAGTGATGAGTCTTCCGCTTTACAAGTCACATCAATGATTCGGCTATGGTTACAATGTTAGGTCCAGATTCCGCGACGTACATTTTACCACTGCACTGCTTTCCAAAATGCGGCCGCGAATGGTGCTGCGGTTAGCTCAATGCCAGCTCAGCGGTTACCTTGATCTCATTGAGGTCCTCCTGGGCGACCACCTCCCCGGCGCTGCTCGGGATCTTCGGGCGTGCTGCCGATGACGATGTCCCAGGTGCTGACGAGCTCCTGGCTGTCTGCGCTCTTGGGTTTGAATTCGCGGATGACCGAGAGGCGCTGGGCTTCATCACCCGTGCGGCGGAGGATACCGTCCTTATCATTTTGTGGCACTCCAGCGATGTAGAGCTGAGTGGTGAGCATGCGCTTATCCCCCTGTTTCACAGCGATGTGCCAGTGAATGGTGCGGCCAGTATAAAGGCCGGGCTTGATGGTGCGGAAACGATATTCACCTTTGGCATTCGTGACGATTTTTCCATAACCTTGGAAGGCGGGGTCGCGCTCCTGACCGCGCTGAGTGCCACGGCTGTGGATGTAGCATCCATTGTTATCCGCCTGCCACAGTTCAATGACGGCGTCCTGGATAGGCTGCCCATCGGCATTGAGAAGACGTCCACCAAACTCAGCTACTGTGCCGATGGCCTGGGTGGCCTTACCCTGGATCTGCAGGAGGTCATTGTCCTGGTCTAGCGGCAGGTGGTCTGGATAATAAGGACCCTCCGTGGCGCGTGGGGTGAGCGTGAGCGCCTCCGCATAAACACTGCTGGTAATGATGCCGCCAGTGGCGAGAAGGAGGCTATGAAGCAGGCGGCGGCGGTCGATGCGGATGTGGAAGGTAGGGGTGAGCGAATTCATGGCCGATGTCTATCCAACCCGCTCCTGACCGAATGGTTCCGACGAAAAGATTATTCGGTAGAAGAAGATGGCTGCAGGATCTGAACGCGCCCGCTGAGAATGGGGCTGGTGGTGCTGCGCTCTCCTGCCAGAGGGATCTGGGGGAGGAGAAAATAGCCTTGGGCTTTCACGCCGCCGGTGCCGTGTGGGATGATCATGCCGAGAAAGGAGACCTTGCGCTTGGTGGTGGTCTCATTTTCGCTCAGCGTAAAGCTGCCGCTGATGGCACCAGTAGCTTTGTTGATGGTCAAGGTGGTGCGGGCAAGGTTGGCGGAACTGCCTGCCAGAGGTGTTTTAACCAGATAAGTGCTGGTGAAATCAAAGGCGGGCAGATTTGGAACGGTGTCAGAAAGGTCCAGTCCTCCTTCACTAAAGATGAGCGACTGAACGCCAGGATTCGGAAGCCCCTGCACGATGCTGCCGGAGGATGTTAAAGCCAAGTATCCTCCAGAAACATCCAGGGAAAGAGAGCCAAATCCGCCCGGATAGTAGCGGGTTTTATTCACTGGTTTCAGCCAGGTGAGGGTGCCCGTTAGACTATTGCCCGCAGGCTTTTCACCAAGTCCTAACTGGACATTGAAGCTGCCCGTCAATGAACCGGTGCTGCTATAAAGAGACTGATAGACGGCTGTCTCACCACTAGGCCCAAGGATGCTGGAACTGGTGACGGTATCCCCGGTGGAGGTGCGCCCGGTGATGCTGGCCAGCCCCGTCGAGCTTATACGTATTGTCAGATAACCTGAGCCCAGTGGAATGGGTAGCGGAGGGGGCTCTAGGCTTGTGGCTGGGTTTAAGGCCGCGCTGTAGTATCCGATACGCTGGGCTGCTACCACCTGATTTTCTGGCCACGGATTCCGCCAACCTCTGACTTCAGCCGCTGCACCATGGAATCCACTGATAAGCTGGGAGGCAGGATCGAGCGCAAGGCGTAGCTGCTGCCCATGGATCAGGACATCCACCTGGTATTCCCCTTCCACCAAGTAGCCAGTGGCGGACTTGGAGGTAGTGCCAGTGATGACCTTGAGCGAATACGCACCCAGGGAGGTTGTGGTCAGGTTGAAGCGGCTGCCCAGGTCCTTGTTTGAAGCCGTATTACGGGTGATGATGCCGGTGAAAGTGCCCACCCACTGGGGCGGTAGGTTGCGTACACTTAAAACACTGGAAACGGCCAGGCTCGTTCCTGCTGTATTGGTGGCTGTGACGGTGATGGTGTAGTCACCATGCACTTTGGGACGGCCACTGATAGCTCCGGTTTTAGACGAATAAGTCAATCCACTTGGAAGACCGGTGATCTTGTATGAACTGGGGTAGTTTTCAGCGGATACGGTGGAGGTATAAGCAGCGCCGATGAATGTACTACCAAGGGTTAGGGGATTCATCACGGGGCGGGAATACCCGGCGCGGATTTCCACGGTGAAAATTTTGGAGGTGATCGCCTGTGTGGCATCACGCACCTGAAGCCGGAATTCATAATTCCCAGCAAGGGCAGGTTTACCGCTCAAGATGCCGGTGGAACTGAGTGTCAGCCCTCGGGGTAAAGTGCCACTCAACACGCTCCAGGTATATGGGGTGGTGCCTCCGCTCGCGGTCAACGACTGGCTATAAGACCCCGATCTGACTCCATAGGGTAGGGCGGTCTGTCGGGTGATGGTGATAGGGGAAGGGTTGATCGCTAGGCTCAGGTCCGCCTCGGCGGTCAGGCGATGAGCGTCCACAAAGGAGACCTTGAAGGTACGGTTTTCCGCTAGATCTGTAAGACCGCTGATGACACCTGATGGGCTAAGGGAAAAACCGTCCGGGAGACTGCCTGACGTGAGACTCCAAAGGTAAGGGCCGGTGCCGCCCCTGGCGGTCAGAGAGAAGGAATAAGGAGCTCCGGTATAACCATCCGGCAGGGATGCCGTGACGATCTGCTGAGCCTGGGCAGCAATGAATAGTGTGAAGGTCTTGCTGCCGCTGTTTTCCACTTCGTTGGTGACAGCGATGGTGAAGGTGAAGCTGCCAGTCTGCTCTGGCAGACCTGATAGCAGCCCCCCGGCGGTGAGGGTAATGCCTGGTGGAAGACTGCCGCTGGTGAGAGTGAACTGGTAAGGTGGTGTGCCGGTATCAACGGTTAAATTTTCTGAATAGGGCAGGCCGAGGATGCCGCCTTTGAGTGCTGCGACATTCGCGATATTGAGGCTCCAGTCAGCCATGCCATTTTGATCGGCATCCACAATGCGGTCGAGATTGAGCCGCCCGTTGGTGCGGACTCTCCCTTGAAGTCCGGCCGTGACGTCCACGCTGGCCAAGATGCGTTGCTTACGTTGTGTGAGGGTCTCGTTAGGGAAGTTCAACGCCGCAAAGGCCACAGCAGCACTCACATGCGGGGTGGCCATGGAGGTGCCTTGCATTGATTGATAAGCCGCGCTGGCTACAAAACTGAGAGTGGTCGGCAGGACTGATTTGATGGCCTGACCATGAGTTTGTCTGACAGCCAGTACTGGAATCCAGAGACTCGGCACTCCAAGGGTGGCCTCAAAGATGTCCTGGCTGCTCACATTGTCATAAATCACCACTCCGATGGCACCTGCCGTTTGGGCATTGGACACTTTTTCCGCAAAAGTCATTTCTCCGCGCTGAATGAGTGCAATTTTTCCACTGAACCCTACTGGAAAGTCCCCTGGATGACCGAGTCCACAATCGACGATCTGACCTGTTAGACTGGTGACGGTTTTAGCATAATCCACTCGTAAGGCAGCATAGGTCCTGCTACCTGCCACAACGGAATAAGTCGCGGGGATTGTCGAGAGAATCTGGGATCCTGGGGCTGCCAAGTCCACGCTGGTGCTGCCATAGTTGGAGAAACTGGACAAGGCATCCTGATGATCGGATGAGGCCACCACGATCATGTTCGTTAGGCCATAGGATGCAGGGTAGGTATTCGTTGTGTTATTGTTCCGGCTGTTGTTGCCGGCAGCGGCGCAGAGGATGATGCCTTGCTCCCCGGCGCTGATGATTGCTGCACGCTCGATGCTGCTAAATCCGCCTCCCCCATAGGATGAATTGATGGCGACGATGTTTATGCCGCGCTGTTTCATGGCGACGGCATATTCGATGGCTTCAATCACGGCTGAAGTGGAGATGGTATCCCCATTGGATGACACCCTCAATGCCATGATTTTGACGTGATCATTGACGCCGATCACCCCGGTGTTGTTTCCCTGCGCGGCGATGGTTCCGGCGACGTGAGTGCCGTGGCTGCCTGAATCGGACGGATCAGAAAAGCCATCTGAGAAATTGTAACCGTAATAGTCATCCGTGTAGCCGTTGCTATCGTCATCGACATTGTTACCGGGTATCTCCAGGGAGTTTGTCCACATGCGTGGAGCAATCTCTGGATGAATGACATCCACACCGGTATCGACCACAGCCACCACCATTTCTCCATCTGGAGTCCGTGATTTAGCCCAAGCGTCCACATAACTGATGTCAGCACCGATGGTGCCGGCCCTTCCGCTCACCACCTGCCCCGTGTTTTGCAAAGCCCACTGTTCGTTAAACCGGCTGTCGGCAGGCAGTGCCGAGATATGACGAAGGTAGTTAGGCTCCACAGTTTCGACCGTGGGATCGTTCTTCAATTCTGCAATCAGGTCCTGGGTTTTGCGCCCGCCGTTGCGCACCAGCCCCATGGGTTTTCGCCGCAGGGCGGAAAGTCTCTCGTAACGACGCTCAAAACGAAGAGAGCGTTTTTTGAGGCTGGAATCAGCCGTGCGCTGGGTGGTGGATGCCTTAAATGTCACAATGACCTCCCCCTCCACATATTCAGCCGGTGTCTGGGCCTGTGCCTGTATGATTGCCAAAGGCAGCAGGGTCAGGAGCAGCCAGTAAGAACGGCCTATGGACATGTGGGGAGAAAACATCTCCACATAAGATGCCACAAATCAGCGAAGGTTCATTCTTTTAAAACGAGTTTTATCAAATTTGTGAGTGCGATTTTACTCGTTTGATTACTCTATGTTCTGAACTTGTTCTCGTATTTTCTCTAATTCAGTCTTGGCGCTGACCACAGCATGGGCGATGTCGGCATTGTTACACTTGGAGCCCATGGTGTTGAATTCGCGGAAGAACTCCTGTACGAGAAAGTCCAGACTGCGCCCCACAGGCTCTGTGGAGGCGAGGTAAGCACGGAACTGTTTCAGGTGGCTGGCTGCGCGTGATAGCTCTTCGGAGATGTCGGTGCGGTCGGCAAAGAGGGCGATCTCCTTCAGCAGGCGTTCATCATCCATCGGGATGGGCAAGCCTGCCTGCTCCAGCCGCTGGCGGAGCACTTGGCGCTGATGCTCGGGGACGAGGGGTGCTTTGGCCTCAATCACGGCGGCGTAGGCTTCGATGGTTTTGAGGCGGGTCTCCATCTCCTCTCGAAGGTGGTTACCTTCCGTGCCGCGCATGATGCAGAGCTGGTCCAGAGATGCCGCCAGGGCATGCTGGATGGCGGGCCAGGCGGCTTCAGGATCGGTCTGGGTAGATTCGCCAGTGAGCACGCCCGGCAGGCGGAGGATCTCACTGAGGCTGATCTCCGGCGAGATCCCAAGTTTACCCGCAAGCTCACGCAGGCTCTGAACATAACCGGCAGCGACTGCTTCATCCACATGAGGCAGGTGGGAAGTTTCGGAGGCATCGCAGCGGATGAGGACATTGATGCGGCCGCGTGAACAGACGGCGGACACTTGGTTTCTGACCTGCGTTTCCAGATCGCTCAGATCCCTGGGCAGATTGATGGAGACCTCAAGCTGCTTGCGGTTCACACTGCTACACTCCACCACCCAAGTGGTGCCTTCCTGCCGCGATTCCCCACGGCCAAATCCTGTCATGCTTTTCATCGTGGAAGACAGAAGCGGGTGCGGTGGCGGGTGGCAACCTTGATGTTGTTGGGAAAGTTGGATGTCATTGGTTTAATCCTCTTCACCAGCCAATTTTAGAACTGAGCTTCTCAGCGCTGGGCTTATCCAAAAGCGTCCCCGCAGACTGAGGTCGTTCAAAAGGGGCTTTAGACTGGGAATCAGGCCGCGAGACTTACCTTCTAACAAAATGCCAAGCAACCCCATGGTCTTCATTCCGAGTTTTTTGGCGGCCAAACGTCCGGCAGCTTCATCAATCAAGATGATGTCGGCCTCCAGCCACGCTGCCAGCTTCATGGAATCGCTCTCGCCTGGATCAAGTGGCGGATCTAAAACGAGATCAGGCCATAATGATGTCGGCCAATGCACTTGTATAAAGGCAGGAAAACTCAATCCGTTGAAACGGGCATCCTCGCTCGCAAGACGTTCAAACTCTAGTTTGACTGTCACTGGTGCATGTATTTCATCGAAAACTACCGCCAGAGACTGCTCTTGGGCAATCAAACAAAGATTTAGCACGACGGAGGTGTCGGTGATGACGGTCACTTTGAATGCAGAGACTCAAGAGTTCGAAGATCCTCGCTTAACATTTCGTCGCTGTAGGACGAAATTTGTCTGCGGTAGAGTTCTTCATCGAAAGCCTGTCGGTCCAGGCCGGCAAGCCTGGCAGCGGTGTTCCTGGAAAGCCGACTGCCTGCATAAAGTGAGCAGGCCAGTTCCAGACGCAGCTCGCTCTCGCGAAACTCCGCCAGAGCGGGGTCATCAGGTAGAGTCAGTGTCATGGTATTAAGGTAAGGGCTGGAGTGGCTTCTGCCAAGAACGGTTTTAGCAACTGGCTGATTCATAATTAGAATAAAACGGCCATTCTTGGAGGTCGGGCGGGCCGAGATTCTCTTGTTCGTAGAGGCCTTTATCTTGGCGTTGAACTAAGTATTCGAGGGCAGGGCGGACATCTGGGAGAAGAGGGTGGGCGAGGAGGTTCTGAATGATCTTTCGATCATATTCGGTGAAAGGAACGGGACGGGCGGCTTCTTGGGGAGTCATCAAAAAGGGCTGGAATGGGCGACCCGTTTTTTGACGGAGGGTGGCGAGGATCAGGAACCCGGCGGGATCGGTGTCGCCGAAATGGTGGCTAGGGAGGTCGGGGGGGAGCAGTTCGATGAGGCGGAGGACCGCTCGATTGGGGAAGGAACAGCCAATGAGCAGGGTGTCGGCGGCCTGGTTTTTGGAGGCGAGGGCAGGGAGGGTGGTCTTGGAGTTTTCGACGGTGAGAAGCCGCTTGGCGGGGGTGCTGATGCGGATGGCGCGCTCAAGGTCGGGAAGGAGGGACAGGGTATAGACGCCCTTCATTTCATGGATGGGTTGGCTGCTGCCATCGGCATAATGAAGGGTGAGCTTTCCGGCGACTTCCACTTTAGGCTCGGTGAGGAGAAGTCCGCAGGATTCGAGGCTGGTGGGTCGTTCGTAAAAACTAGTTAGGCAAGATTCCAGGCGTGACTGGAGGCTTTCGAGATCTTTGCTGCCGAGACCCAGCGCGGTACTGGCCTCGCGGATGGGGGTGGCTTCGGTCCATGGGATGGAGGTGAAGCGGTAGACGAGCATCATGAGCTGGCGCACTTTGTCCGGCTCTTTCCACGTTAGAGGATGCAGGTTTTTCTCCTGCTGGAAGGTGCTTTGGATTAGGTCGCACCAGTGCTGCCAAAGTTCGGGGTAGAGGGGATGTGGCTGTTCGCGGAGTTCGGTTATGGCAGATAGTGTTTCCTGATGCAGCTGGGCGGCGGGGATGTGGCCAAAGTTGGTAGTGAGCCAGGGTTCGCTATCGAGGGGAATGATGACCTTCTCGATGAGGTATTTGCGGTACTTGTGGGTTTGAAACTGGAGTTGGGGAAACTGTTTGAGGTCTCGTTCAGCGGCTTGACGGTCTTCTGCTTTCAGGAGACCAGTTTCATCGAGAAGTTTGATCCAGTCATACCTGAACGCCACCTTTCCTGGTGCCAGGCGGCTGCCTCGTGCCGCGTGCCACTTTTGGAAGAGGGTCTGGAGCCAAGCGGGGTGCATGCTTCAAACGGTGAGTTTTGGAGGAATGGCTGGCTGGTGGAGCTGCGAGGCCGGGACAAGTGGCGAGTAGTTTCGCTTCGCTCAACATACTCGCGCTCCATTCTTCATCATCCGGCGAGGGCTTGGAGGAGTTTGTCTTTGTTCCAGGGGACGACCCAGTTTTCGATGTGAATGTCGCGGCCCTGGCCATCGCGTTTGCGGTCCACGCGGCATTCGATGACGGTATCGGCGTGGTCAATCATGGTGCCGAGGCGGTCCATGGGGAAGGCGAGGAGGAGCTGGAGACCGAAGTTGCTGGCGAGGGCCAGGCAGTCATCAATGCGGTCGCCGCTGAGCTTGGAGAAGGCTTCGTCCATGACGACAAGACCGAGGTTGCGACGGCTGTCCTTGCGGCCCAGGTCATAGACGCGGTGGAAGGCGGCGAGCATGGAGACGAAGAAAGGGGCTTGGTTTTCACCGCCGCTCATTTTGCGGGCGTTGTTCTGAAGTGAAATAGCGGCTTCTTCGCTATGACCGCTGGGGATCATGAGCATGTCGTAACGATGATAAAAGCGGTAATCGAGCAGGCGCTGGGCTTTGGGATCATCGGGATTATCAATCGCTGCCATGAGCTCTTCTTTGGCTTTGGCGATTTCATCCTGGTGGGAGGAGACAAAGAGTTCATCGGAAGGGTTGAACCCCTCAAGGCCATTTTCGATGAGGTTCCACATGGCAGACTGGGCGCGGTCGCGGGTCTGGGAAATGCGGTAGCGATAACGGCCGATGTCCTGATCTAGGATCTTGCTGAGTTCCTTGGTGGTGCGGGTGGCCTCGTCGATCTTTTCACGAAGGACATCCAGGACCTGGCTTTGAAGACGGCCTTCCCACTCACGGCGACGATCTTCGGCGATCTGGCGGTAGTGGCTGAGCTGGTGGCTTTCGAGATCGTTGCAGCGTGCATCGTAGCGGGCGTTGTCCTCTTCATCGGCATCAAAGTCGTGCCGATATTCAGAATGGACTTCAGCCAGTTTACGGCGTTCGTCGTTGCGGTCACGGCGGGTGCGTTCAGCGCGGTCATGGGCGAACTGGCGTCCGTATTCGGCTTGGTCCTTGCGCTTCTGCCAGGTGCCTCCGGCTTCCAGCGCTGCCTTGAGGACGGTATTGATTTCGTCCTGAGGGAGACCTCGTGGCAGACTGTTGAGGCTTTCGTGAAGTGAGAGGGTGGCGCTTTGGAATTCCTCACGGCTGAGGTCCAGGAGCTCAGTCATCTGACGCTCATTCACCACAAAAGCAGTGACGGCGGTGCTGAGGCTGCCGATGCGCTGCTCCAGACCGCGCAGACGCATTTCCAATTGGTCCATTTCCTGGAGTTGGCGGTCCTGCTCCGGGGTAGCGAGGAGCTGGATGGTTTCTTCAAGCTGGCGCTCGTTGGCCTCCAGGCCGGGCAATTGGGACAATTCAATGGCGGAGGCTTTGGGGGCGTCTTCACCCAGACGGTGATCTTCGCCACGCTTCAGCCAGCTGCGCACGGCGTGGACTTCGCGACGGAAGTCACTCATGAATTCGCGCACACGCTCCAGGCCTTCTTCGCGCTCCTTGCGCATGCGGCGGAGGCCTTCTTCACCGAGGGTGAGCTCCTTTTCCTGGCTCAGGTGACGGCGCAGACCGGGGGTCTTTAGCAGGCCGTCCTGGGTGATGGCGTGGTCATGGGTCTTCAGCTTGGTGCTGCTGCTGACGGCAATGATCTGGCCTAACAGGTGATTGATTAAAAGTTGGGCGACAGGATGCTTCGTCTCCAGCATTTCAGCGAGAGAACCTGTCTCGGCTACGGGTTTGAGGGTGCGCAGCTCGTCTGCGCTGACGAGTAGCTCTGTGCTGGTGGTCTTTTGGAATTGCTCCCAGGCGGCGAGGAAAGAATCGTCTTCCACCAGGACGGTCTGGCGATGTGGGCCGAGGACGGATTCCAGCAAGGGCCACCAGGATTCGAATTCGGGCTTCACTTCCACAACGCGGGCAAACAGGTCCGCCTTATGGCCACGTGAGCGAAGGTTGTCCAGTAGCGGGGTGGCCTGGGTGCGGCCTTCGTTAAGGCTGATGAGCTGATACTGGAGATCGCGCTCGGTCTTTTCCAACTCTTCCACTTCTTCCAGCTTGGGGCGCATCCAGTCCTCACCAAGACGGTTGATGCGGTCGTATTCACGGGCCAAACCGGGCAGGGCTTCCAGGCCCACATGAGCATCCTCACTGCGGAGCTGCGGCAGTAGATCACTGCGCTCCAGCTTGGCATTTAAACCGACACGCTGGCCGTGCTTTAGCCATTCCTCCCAGTGCTGGGCACGCTCATTCAGCATCTCATGTGCAGTGCGCGAGGCATGGCGCAGGCGCTCGATGCGGGGCATCAGGTCGGCACGCTGGCGGCGCAGGTCATTGAGCTTGCGCAGGCTGTCATCACGGCCGGCCACGAGCTTCACTTCATCATAGCGGGCTTTGGCTTCATCGCGCTCACGGACGGCGGATTCCATGTTGACCTTATCCTCGGCATGGCGCTCACGAAGGGTCACGAGGTCACTGTCTGCACGGTGGAATTTTTCCTCGGCCTCGGCATGGTCCAGCGCAGCGCGGAGGTGGCCAAAAAGAGCCTCTTCGCGGCGGGCTTCACTGAAGCTAAGGTGATGAGTGCGGATGCGCTGAAGATAGGCGAGCTGGTCCCCCAGGGTATCCACTCGGCGTTCAGCCTCGCGCAGGGCATCGAGGCTGCGGCGGACTTCTTTTACCTCAGGCAAACCAGGCTCCAGGATGTTTTCCCGGATGAAGCTTTCAAAGTTTTCCACGGGCTGGAAAGCGATGGCACCCGGCAGGGTTTTGTTCATCTGCGTGCGGTCAAAGAAGAGATGCTCGCGGGCACCCATCTCATCCAGGTAAGTTTCCAAGCGACCGAAGTGATCGCCCTGGAGATCGCGCTTGATGCGGACGCGGAATTCATCCTCGGCGAGCATTTGCTGCACGTCCGGCTGGGTCATGTCAGGCTCGCGGATGAGGTCTGCCCAATGCAGGCGGCAGGGGGTGTAAAACCACACGTAACGTGCGTCTGAGGTGGGGCCCTCATATTCCACGCGTACGCCCCAGGTCTCGCGACGGGGCTCGGTGCTGCCGTCTTCCAGAGGCCACTCGAATTCCAAGGCGGCGACGGTGACACCGCTGGGGCGCAGGTAGCGGGGTTGGCCGTCCTTGGTCTTGGTATTGGTATCGCAGAGGCAGTAGCCGCGCAGGTCGCGGTCACGGCCTGTGGGGCGCTTGCCATCACCAGTGGCGGCGCGGTTGAAGCGGGTGCCTTTGCTGCCTAACAAGACGAATTGTACCAGGTCCAGAAGAGCGGACTTACCGGTGCCGTTTTCACCGCAAAGCAGGGCGAGGCCGTTGACATCAATGATGCGACGGAAGCCGTACCAGTTGATGGCGATGATGCGGCTGAGGGTGATGCGCTGAGGGCGATCCATGAGGAGATGGGCGTGACGTAAAAGGGGTTATTCTTCGAGCGTGAGCGGGGTGGCGGGAGGCTCCGGCTCATAAAGCTTGGCGCGTTCAAGCCAGGCATCGATGCTGTCAAAGGGGATGCTGCGGGCGAGGCTGGGGAGGACCTCGATCATGGCCTCGCCAGGGCGGGTGCTGTCCTCACTACGCATGAAACGGATGAGGCGCTTGCGGCGGAGGCGAGCGAGAAGTTCCTCCAGGGCAGTGATGCCTGGTGGCTCGATGTGCTCAAAGAAGACGCGCCATTTTACCCAGAGGTCATTGGCACTGATGATGACAGTTTCCGTGGCCTGCTCGCTGCGGGATTCATCAAAAACGCGCCACAGGGCGAGCACGAGCAGAGTCTCATCCTTGGTAAAGGTGGCCAGGAGCTGGCACTCCTCCGGCACGGGACGGGCCTGGATGAGGGGTGGCTCGTGATCAATGATGAGCTCAAGCCCCAGGGGGGCGAGGTAGTCACGAATATGATCCGGATACTGGTCCCTAACTAAAAGGTAGGAATCGCGGCCGCTGCCTTCATCCCCCAGGATGACGCCATGGCGGAGGAGATCGGCGAGGACATCGCGGATGGGGGAGCGGTCGCGGTCGGGCACGTCGGCCCAGAAAGATGGCCAGGGAAGAGAACTCATGAGGGGCGGGCTATGGCAAAACGTTCGACGCGCCAGCCGGCCTGGGCGTCACGAGGGATGGTCTCAGGTTCGAGCCCATGACCGGCGCTGCTGCTGGCCACCTGCCAGCGCTGTTCTTCGCCACTGGCGGCATCCACTCCATGGGTGTAGGCGGCGGCGGCCATGAGGTCCAAAAGCTCATCCGTGGTTTCAAGCCGGAAACCATCGGTGGCGATGCCGGGGCCGTACTCGCGGAGCAAGCGGGCCACCAGACGCGCGGCGCGGTGGGGCGTGAGGGCGAATCTTTGACGCTGGCGCAGACGTTCCAGGTCAGCGGCTTCATCTTCAGCAGAGAGGGACTGACCAAGCTCCAGCGCCACAGGAGTGCGGGCGCGGCGCGGACGGGCCAGGGAGGCGGTGCCGTAAAAGAAATCCACCTCTGGAGTGGCCAGGGGGAAATCCGGCTCAATGCGCAGGTCGTTGAACTTGCTGCCGCGATGGGCGGCATTCACGGCATCGCAATAGCGCTTGATCATGTCCGGCCGACGGCCGCGCAACTCAGACTGATAACGGTAACGCTGGACGGAAAGCCTGTTGAAGGAGGCGACGCGGGCATCAATGGCCTCCGCCCGCAGACGCAGCCCGGCGAGCTGGCGCTCCAGGCGCTGAAGCTGGGTATTGGCCAGCTCCCAGGCTTCATTCAGATCCAGGTTTCGGTATTCGGCGATGCCTTCGGCCAGATGCTGGATAACGTGGGGATCATCCCCCGCCTCACGCACCCGGCTGCGTGCCCGTTGCAGGCGGGGAAGTAGGCCGCCACCGCGCAAAACATCATAACAGACCATGTGCTGGCCTTCGTGGAATTCGTGGTAAAAGAGGCGCAGGGTTTCCGCGCCGGATTCGGTTTCGCGCTGCCGTTTCTCAAAACTATGTACCAGCTTTTCCACGCCGTGAAGCTGGACGATGGCGCTTTCCATGCGCTGGAGGAGATCGTGCAGGGTGCCGCGCATTTCCTGGGCGGGGACGATGAAGGGGTTTAATACGTCCCTTTGCTCCAGGGTGGTGCAGACGCCGCGCAAGGTGTCTGCGAAGCTTTTGAGCTCGGCCACCTCATCCTCGGCCAGATCGCGGAGGGTGCGCATAAGGGGGCGTAGGGAAGGGGAGATGACGACCCAGCGCTCGTTCAGGCTGACGGCTTGTTCCTCGATCCAGCGGACTTGGAGGAGCTGGTTATAGAGCTTTCCGGCGCGGGCACGGATGTCCTGAAGACCACCGCCTTCATCTTCCTGCAGTGCTACTTGGGGATTTTGAGACAGGACCTCACGCAGGATGGCGAGGGCATCCGATTGCGGTAAGCGGCCAGCTTCACCCGCCTCCTGGATGAGGCGGTCCGCACCATCCACATACACCGGGGCCGAAGGACGTACCAGCGGACGGAAGAAGTCCGCCGAGACGCTGGCAAACAGGCGCTGGCTGAGATGTTTGGCTGACATGGGGAGTTCATCCTGGCAGGACAAACGGGGACTGCAACTGCTGTCCGTTTTGAGGCTGCGTTTTACATGCGTGGAGATGGAAGGGCACTGGCGAACGAGTGCCTGGGCAGAGCACTGTCATGGGGAATGGGGAAGGATTTCAATTTTTCCCCATTTGGGGATAATGAGAATTAAACGATTGATGATGAATGGATTGCGATGGGGATTTGCATCCCCATGAAATCCCCATGAAATCCCCATGGGGAAATGGATCGGGAAAAGGACATGGAAGAGCGAGGGAGCTGAGGGAATCGAGGCATGCGCAGGAAGCCTGGGCAGAGGCGTGGACCAATTTCCTGGACAGCCCGGCACGGCGCAAGGGGATGAGACCCCGACTTGGGCCAAGTAGGGAATTTTGATGTGACCGGTGCAAGGTGCGGCCTGCACTCAATCCATGGGCGGGATGCTGGCGCGGATTTCCTCAAGGAGGGCACGGGTGCCGTGCTGATCACACCAGTTCTCGATGTAGGGCCAGTCGAGGTTTGGGGATTGGATGGAAATCATGTTGTCCACATCCACCCGGTCCTGGGGACGGCCCCAACGCAATTTTTGGATGATCATGTCCTCCGCTGTGGGAGTCCAGGCTTCACGGCTGCAAAAGACCAAGTTACGAAAGGTCTTGCGGCTCCACATGAGCAGATGGTGGGGATCTTCACTTTTAATGAAAAGTTCCACATCAAAGGCGGTGGTCTTGTGTTGCAGGATGAATCTTTTTGTTCCGGTCAGGCCCTCTACGTAAATCTGTGGATCCAAGGTGAAGAAGGAGTCCACCTGTTTCAGGAATGCCGTGAATTCAGGCTCACGAAGAGCGATAACGAGATCAAAATCCTTGGTTGCGCGGGGGATCGCATAGTTCATGTAGGCAACCGAACCGCCCACCATGTATTCAATGCCTGCGGCTTCGATGGCGTCGAGAATGAAAATGACGGACTCGCTTTGTTTCATAGCACTTTACGAGGTGGAAAGAAGATGCCGTAATCATCCCTGTATCGAAGACGGGAGAGCTTTTTTCTCAAAATCTGGGTGACTTCTTCGTCCGTGGCATCGGGGTGGTCATTGCGAATGCCGCTTTCCATGACCTCGTAGGAAAAATCAATGAGGTCCATGGCCTCGGCGAATCGTTCTTCGGGCGTCATTTTGCGGGCTCGCATGATCTGGTCCCGGTGGATGGCGTCCACCATGGGGCGCAGGCCGGGGTGCACGGAATCGAAGTTCATGGCTGAAGTTTATCCAGGGGTCGGCTTTTGCCAAGGGCGGAAGTTTACTGAGGCATGGCAACGAACAGCCCGCGAACCCACCGCATGAGTTTAAGATTCTGGTTTAGAGCCTCGGTTGAGTCGGATAAATTGACTGACAAGACAACGAATCTGGAGAAAATTTCCTGGTAGTCGAAGAAATTTTATGGGAGATCCGAAACATCATCACTTCATTCCCCAGTTTTACCTTCGGCGATTCGCCGATAGTCGCGAGGGATTGCACCAAATTGAGAAGATAGACAGGAGTCGGGCAATACCAACGAGGGTTTCGAAGTCAGGATCTAAGCGGGATTACCACACATTGGACTGGAAAGATGAAGCGGCCGATCGATGCACAATTGAGAGTCGCCTCTCTGTGCTAGAAAGCCGCCAAGACAAGATGCTAAAAGCGCTCACGGAGGATTCTGGCAGTCTTGAGTCGTTGCGCCACGAATTGATAGACTTTGTCACATTGATGTTTCATCGGGTTCCAGCATTCAAACGTGATATTGAAAAGCGACTGAGAGATGTCGTGAATTCTACGGGCAGAATGCTTTTGCGTGCTGGCAAGTTTCCAGAGCCTCCCGAGTCAATTAAGGATCTGATCCGCGAAAAGGGTGACGACATTTTCGATGCGCAAATTAGCAATTGGAAATTGGTTGAGGAAATGTTTAACTTAGCTTCTCAAAGTCCGATATCCAAAATACTGGAGGCGATGAATTGCAGCATTCTCAGTGTCGAGGACGAGTCGTCATTCTTGATTACTTCCGATACTCCTGTAGTCCTTTACAACGCCAATCATGATCCCAAATCGCCCTATGGCAGCGGCTTCGCTCAAAAGGCCGTGGAAGTGACGATTCCTCTGAGCAGTAAGATGCTGCTGCTTTTCTCCCACTCCGATAGTCCTCATGGTCGCCTGACTCACGACTTAATCCGCCATTTCAACCAAAGGATGATTGTGGGTGCGGAGCGATTCATTTACACCCAGGAGGTCTCAGAAGAACTCTTGGATGACTTGCAGCGTCTGCACAGGCAGCAAGCAGGATTCGTGTCTTCTACACTTGAGCATAGCGACGGCGCTTTATTCATTTCTAAGACTGTTCCTGTTACGCGCAGCCATCTGCAAGCAACGAGCGAACAAGCTCTACCAAAGCAACCCCCGACTGCCACCGTCCCATAAAGATGAAGGCTTGGATGAAGAGAAAGAGCTGCTGACCTCTTCATCTTTCCCAGGTTTTGCCATGGCTTAGGAAGTCCTGGAAACGGGTCTTGGCAAGTCCCGCCCCTTGAGTGTGGCACCTCACGCGCGAAGCCTCCTGGAGCACGGTGGAAGAGATCGATCACAGTACCGCTCTTCCCTGAAGGTGCTCTTATGACCTATCGGAATGTGTAATACAACCGCCTCGCCCAGCCAAGGCTATTCAGGTGCGCTTTGTCGTCGAGACAGGTCGTGGGCCGATGAAAGCGGCCCTGCTGAGGCAAGAGGCTTGCGTCTTGCCTCTCTGCGCCGCATTTCAGGACGCTGCGGCGACTTCGATCATCCCGCTCCTCCTCCCTGGCTCTTCCTCCCATAGGCATGGATGATCCCGCCTGAGTGTACTGGCTAAAGCAAGAGACCAGCCACTCCAGGCGTTACAGCGTGTTCATTATTTGTTAGAACCTGCTTCAACCACCCCATGAAGACGTCTTTACTTTCGCTCACCAGCCTTTCTTTTCTGGCGCTGGCTGTCCATGCAGCTCCGCCGAAAAAGGAGGAGGGTATCGACCCGAATAAACCGGTGTCATTCTACAAGCACATCCGGCCGATTCTCCAGGCGAACTGCACGGGCTGCCATCAGCCCGCCAAGGCCAAGGGGGATTACGTGATGACGGACTTTGCCAAGCTGTTGGCGGGTGGGGAAGAGGGCGGTGCCATTGTGCCAGGCAAGCCGGAGGAATCCAATCTGCTCAAGGTATCCTCCCCCGATGCGGAGGGTAAAGTGGAGATGCCACCAAAGGGCGACCCATTGCATGAGACGCAACTGGCACTGATCAAGCGCTGGATCACGGAAGGGGCCACGGATGATACGCCAGCCTCCGTGATGGCGCAGTATGATATGGATCATCCGCCCGTGTATGTGACGGCTCCTGCGGTGACCTCGCTGGAATACTCTCCGGATGGCAGCATGATCGCGGTGGCGGGATACCATGAGGTGCTGATTCATCAGGCGGATGGCAGCGGCATCGTGGCGCGGCTTGTGGGCCTGGCGGAGCGTATCCAAAAGCTGGCTTGGTCACCCGACGGAAAGAAGATTTTGGTCACGGGCGGTAGCCCGGCGCGTGAGGGGGAAATCCAGATCTGGGATGTGGCCAAAAAGCGCTTGGAGCTTTCCAAATCACTGACCTTTGACACGCTGTATGGAGCGAGCTGGTCCCCCGATGGCAAATTCATCGCCGTCGGCTGCGGTGACAATGGCTTGCGTGCTTTTGAGGCGACGACGGGCAAAGAAGTGGTGTTCATGGGCGGTCATAGCGACTGGGTGCTGGACACTGCCTGGAGCAATGATGGCAAGTTCATCGCCTCCTGCGGGCGGGATATGAGCGTGAAGCTGACGGAGGTGGAAACACAGCGCTTTGTGGACAACATCACCTCCATCACACCTGGGGCGCTGAAGGGCGGCGTGCATGTGATTTCACGGCATCCGCAGCGCAATGAAATCCTTATCGGCGGCACGGATGGCATGCCTGCCATCTATCGAATGGAGCGCATCACGAAGCGTGTCATCGGGGACAATGCCAACCTGATCCGCAAATTTCCCCTCATGCAGGGTCGCATCTTTGGCGTGGACTTTGCGCCGGATGGCAAACGCATCGTCGCTGGGGCTTCCCATGAGGGGACGGGCCAGGTCAATATTTATGCATCGGATTATGACAGTACGATGCCGGACGAAGTGAAGACGATTGTGGAGACTCGCAGTGGCACGGGCAAGGCCCTGGATGAATGGATCGTCAAAGACGTGAAGCTTATCGCCAGTGTGCCGGTGCCCACAGGCGGTGTTTTCACAGTCAGCTTCAGTCCAGACGGGCAGACTGTAGCGGCTTCAGGTCAGGATGGGCGCATTCGTTTGATTGAGGCCGCGACTGGAAAAATTGCCAAAGAGTTTGTTAGTGTGCCTTTGGCTGAAGACAAGGCCCTGGCTGCCAGTGATGTGATCGCGGATGACAGTGTGCGCGCCACGGCGACGAGGGATGAGAAGGTGGAAACGTTGGTGCCAGGACTGACGGTGGCTTCCATTGAGGTGCAGCCGACGAATGTCTCCATCGCCAAGGCCAACGAATATGCCCAGCTTTTGGTGACTGCCAAAATGAGCGACGGCAGCAAGGCGGACATCACCCGCATGGCCAAGATCACTTTCAATGGAGGCGATGCCGCGAGCGTCAACGAGCGTGGTCTGGTGCGTCCGAGCCGCAATGGCAACGGCGAAGTGAAGATCGCCTTCATGGGGAAAACTGCCGCAGTCCCTGTGACTGTGGCTGGCATGGACCTAGCGCTGAAGCCTGACTATGTGCGCGATGTGATGCCCATCACCTCTAAGCTGGGCTGCAATATGGGCACGTGCCATGGTGCCAAGGATGGCAAGGCAGGTTTCAAGCTTAGCCTGCGCGGATATGATCCGATTTATGACGTGCTGGCTTTTACGGATGAGCTGGCCAGCCGCCGCGCAAATGTGGCCTCGCCTGACCACTCACTGATGCTGCTGAAAGCCAGCGGATCGGTACCACATGAAGGCGGGCAGTTGACCGTCCCCGGTGAGCTTTATTATGAGACGCTGAAAGCCTGGATCAGCCAGGGAGCGAAGCTGGATCTGAAGACACCACGTGTGACGAGCATTGAGGTGTTTCCCAAGAATCCGGTGCTGGAGCGGATTGGCAATCGCCAGCAGATGCGCGTCGTCGCTCGTTATGCGGATGGCTATGTCCGTGATGTCACGGCGGAGGCCTTCATGGAAAGCGGCAATGGCGATGTCATCGAAGCGGACAAAACCGGTCTAATGACCAGCCTGCGCCGTGGTGAAGCCGCCATCCTGGCACGTTTTGAAGGATCCTATGCAGCGACTACCATCACGGTGATGGGGGATCGCACGGGCTTCACCTGGAGCGAGCCGGAAAAGTGGAGCAAGATTGATGAACTGGTGGCCAAGAAGTGGCAGCGCATGAAGATCGAGCCGAGTGGCATGTGCAGTGATGAGGAGTTCCTGCGCCGTCTTCACATTGATCTCACTGGACTGCCGCCGAAGCCGGAAGAAGTGCGTGCCTTTGTGGCAGATACGCGTGACACGCGCACGAAGCGCAACGAGGTCATCGACAAGCTCATCGGCAATCCTGATTTCGTGGACCACTGGTCTAACAAGTGGGCGGACATGCTTCAGGTAAACAGCAAGTTTCTGGGCAATGAAGGCGTCAAGATCCTGCGCGACTGGATCAAACAACAGGTGGCGGACAATACGCCGTATGACCGCATGGCCTACCGCATCATCACCGCCACTGGCTCGACCAAGGACAATCCGGCGGCGGCTTATTACAAGACGGTGCGCACTCCTGAGGAACTGGTAGAAAACACCACACACCTTTTCCTGGCCACCCGTTTCAATTGCAATAAGTGCCACGATCACCCATTCGAGAAATGGACCTGGGACCAGTATTATGAAACGGCCGCTTTCTTTGCCCAAGTGGACCTGAAGACCGATCCGGCTAGCGATGGCAAGACCATCGGAGGTACTGCTGTGGAAGGCGCGAAGCCGCTTTATGAAATCATTGGCGACAAGACCGAGGGTGAAATGAATCACCTGCGCACCAATGCGCCCGTGGCTCCTAAAGTTCCTTTCGATACAGAACTAGTCAGCAAAACCGCCACCAGCCGCCGTGAGCAGTTTGCCACCTGGATGACCAGCGCGGAAAATGATTACTTCGCCATGAGTTATGCCAACCGCATTTGGGGCTACCTCACGGGCACGGGAGTCATCGAGCCGCTGGATGACATTCGTGCGGGCAACCCACCGAGCAATCCTGAGCTGCTGCAATACCTGACGAATGAGTTTGTGCAGAGCGGTTTTAACGTCCGCCACTTGATGAAAATCATCACCCAGAGCCGCACGTATCAGCTCAGTCTGAGCACGAATAAGTGGAACGAGGATGACAAGGTGAACTACAGCCATGCCAAGGCCCGCCGCCTGCCCGCTGAGGTGCTGTTTGATTCCGTCTTCGCCGTTACTGGATCAATGCCGAACATCCCCGGCGTGCCGAAAGGCACCCGCGCTGCTCAGCTCATCGACGGCCAGACGCAGCTGCCTGATGGTTTCCTAACCAATTTTGGCAAACCAGCCCGCGAGAGCGTGTGCGAGTGCGAGCGCAGCAACGAGGTCAATCTAGGCCCCGTGATGGCTCTGATGTCTGGCCCAACGGTGGGCGATGCGATCAGTGATCCGAACAACGCCATCGCCAAGCTCACCAGCGAAGTTCAGGACGACGCGAAACTGGTGGAGGAGATTTTCATGCGCATCATCAACCGAAAACCCTCCGGCAAGGAGATCAATGCGGCACTGGCCAGCATGGCTAGCATGGAAGGGGAGAATAAGAATCTCGAGGCCGAGCGCCAGGCGAAGGAGGCTGAGCAAAAACCGATCATCGATAAAGCCGAGGCTGACCGTCTGGCCCAAATCGCCGCGACCCAGGCTGAACTTGAAGGTTATAAAGTGAAGATGGCTCCTGAATGGAAAAAGAAGGAGGAGGCTCGCCTCGCTGCCATCACTAAGGCGGAAGAAGCGGTAAAGAAAATCGCGGATGCTGCTCCGATGCAGCAACCGCGCTGGGAGCAGTATGTGGACCTGACTACCGAATGGGTGCCCCTTGAGGTAGCCGTCGGCAAAGCCGCAGGTGTAGAGAAACTCGAGGTGCTGCCCGACGGATCCCTCTTCGCCACCCCTTTATCTGGTGGGCGCATGGCTGCGGGCAATTATCAAATCAGCGGCAAGACATCCCTGGAAAATATTACCGCCATCAAGCTGGAAGCCTTGCCGGATGATCGCCTGCCTAACAATGGACCTGGCCTGGCCAAGGACGGAAATTTTGTGCTTAGTGAGCTTGTGGTCAATGCCACGGCCCTGACTCGTGAAGGTGGTAAGAGGGTCAAAGGTGGCCTGCCTCAGGTGCTGAAAAATCCCAAGGCCGACTTTGAGCAGAGCGGCTATGGGGTGGCGGAAGCCCTGAAGAAAGGCAATCGTGACAAAGGCTGGGCTGTCTCCCCTGAGGGCGGATATCGGCATGAGGCGACCTTTGAATTCACCCAGCCAGTTAACTACAAAGGGGGGGCTCAGTTCATCATCCAGCTCAGCCAGCCCTATCGCAATGGCCTCTATAACCTGGGGCGTTTCCGCTTGTGGGTCACCAGCAGCCCGGTCGTCCGATTTGGGGCTGCGAAAGAAGTCGCCGATGCTATCAAGACTCCGGCAGCGAAGCGTACGCCTGAGCAAAAAGCTGCTCTGGCCGCTCACTTCATGGCTCAGTTCAAGGACTACCAGACCAGTAAAAAGACACTCGCCGCTGCTAAAAACCCTCTGCCGGTGGATGAGCAGCTCGTTGCCCTGGAAGCTAAGCATGTGGATGCTCAAAAGCCCATCGTGCTTGATCCCAAGCTCATCCAGCTCCGCCGTGACAGTGACCTGAGTGCCCAGCAACTGGGCAACAAGCGCCTCACCGCCGCCCAAGACCTCGCCTGGGCCCTCATCAATTCACCGGCTTTCCTGTTTAATCATTGATGAGGCAGTCCGGCTGGCCGCTTCAGCATAGTGCTTTTTAATTGTGCAGCGTTTCCTGGATCATCCCAGGGAACGCTGTAATGAGTGAGTTCACGCTGCCTCTGGCAGTGCGCCATCTTCGCCTTTGAAGTCCAGCTCCTTCTCCACGCGGAGGTTGTCCACGATGTAGTGCTGGCGGTCAGGGGTGTTTTTGCCCATGTAAAAGGTGAGGAGTTCCTTGATGCTTTTGTGCTCGGGCATCATGACGGGCTCCAGGCGGATCTTGGGACCGATGAAGTGCTTAAACTCATCCGGGGAGATTTCGCCAAGTCCTTTGAACCGGGTGATCTCGGCACTTTTGCCGCATTTGTGGATGGCACGCTGGCGCTCCGTATCACTGTAACAGTAAAACGTTTCCTTCTTGTTGCGCACGCGGAAGAGCGGCGTCTGGAGAATGAAGAGGTGGCCGGCGCGGACGATCTCTGGGAAGAATTGCAGGAAAAAGGTGATCATCAGCAGGCGGATGTGCATGCCGTCCACATCGGCATCGGTGGCCAGGATGATTTTGTTGTAACGCAGGTCCTCGATGTTTTCGTCGATCTGGAGGGCATTCGCCAGGAGGTAAAATTCCTCGTTCTCATAGACGATCTTGCGGCTGAGGCCGAAACAGTTCAGCGGCTTCCCGCGCAGGGAAAAGACACCCTGGGTATTCACATCGCGGCTTTTGGTGATGGAGCCGGAGGCGCTGTCACCTTCGGTGATGAAGAGGGTGCTTTCTTCCCGCTGCTTGTCCTTGGTATCGAAGTGGATGCGGCAGTCGCGCAGCTTTTTGTTATGCACCTTGGCCTTGCGGGCGGATTCACGGGCCGCTTTCTGGATGCCGGAGATTTCTTTGCGCTCCTTCTCATTGGAGAGGATCTTTTCCTGCAGGGCCTTGGCGATGTCGGCTTTTTTATGCAGGAAATTGTCCAGTTCCTTCACCACTGTGTTGATGATGTGGCTGCGCAGGTTGCGGCCATTGGGTTCCATGTGAGTGGAGCCGAGTTTGGTCTTGGTCTGGCTTTCGAAGATGGGCTCCTGCACTTTCACGGAAACCGCAGCGATGATGCCGGTGCGGACATCGCCTGGTTCGAATTGTTTTTTATAAAACTCCCGGCATTCCTGGACGATGGCCTCGCGGAAGGCGGCCATGTGAGTTCCCCCCTGGGTGGTGTGCTGGCCGTTGACGAAGGTATAAAATTCCTCCCCATATCCGCTGCCGTGGGTGAAGGCCACTTCGACATCCGTGCCATCCAGGTGGATGACGGGATATTGAGGCTCTTCCGTGAGCTTGGCGGCGATGAGGTCGCGCAGGCCCTCCTTGGATTTGAAGGATTCTCCGTTGAGCTTGAGGGTCAGCCCGGGGTTCAGCCAAGAGTAAAAGCGCAGCATTTCCCGCACGTAATCCAGCTTGAAATGGACGTGGGGGGTGAAGTTTTCAGTATCGGGCCGGAACGAGATGCGCGTTCCGTCCACTTCCTCCGTGGGCTGGGGCGTCTTCATGTCCTTGCGGACGATGCCCTGGCTGAATTCCATGGCGCGTGTCTGGCCCGCACGAAAAGCCTGGATTTTAAACTGGATGCTGAGCGCATTCACCGCCTTGATCCCCACTCCGTTGAGACCGACTGAGCGCTTGAAAACCTCACTGTCATACTTGGCACCCGTGTTGATTTGGGCACAGCATTCCATGAGCTTACCCAGGGGAATGCCACGGCCATAGTCGCGGATGGTCGCCTGGTGGTCTTCGGTGATTTCCACCTCGATGAGCTTTCCGTAGCCCATCACGTGCTCATCAATGCAGTTATCAATCACCTCCTTGAGCAACACATAGATGCCGTCCTCCGGCTGGGAGCCATCTCCCAGCTTGCCAATGTACATGCCAGGGCGCAGGCGGATGTGCTCGCGCCAGTCGAGTGACTTGATGCTGTCTTCCGTATAATTATGGGCAGGGGTGGACATGGGAAAGGGAAGGGGGCTAAAAGGGTGAACCGAAATGGCTCACTCTCTTGGTAAGGCGAAATGGGGATGCGTCAAGACATGGCGCAGCAGGCGGAGGAGTGCAGGAGGAGAAGCGAGCTAGTTTTTTCGACGGCTTAGAGCCAAAATAGCCTCTTCGTGCAGGATGCGGCTCCTCTAGGCGTCACGGATATTCAAAAAAAGTTTAATTCCTGCTGGATTTTATTGATATTTTATATAAATTTACATAACTGTTAAAAATATCATATGCCGTTTTCCTTCTCTTTCATTGACCAGCTTAGCTCGGGCGACCCGCTCCCCGATCCTGCTGCGATGATTTATGGAGCGACAGGGCCTGTGCCGGACCCATCGCCCTGGATTGTGCATGAGGAACCCGTTCAGCAGATCCATCGGGAGCCGATTGAGCTTCCCATGCCATGCTCCGGCGGGCTTGCAGCCCTGGCCGTGGAGCAGAGTGTCTCAGCACCTCTGGCACCCCCATCAAGAAAGCTGGCCAGCTACATGGCCCCCGGGCCTGCCATCGCCGCCAGCCTAGCATTGGCGGCACAGTCCCCCACTGGGGTATCCATTCAGGGGGAAACACCGCAGCAGGCACCTTCGGTAGCCAGTCATTTTAATGCGGTGCAGAGCCTGCAAAGCCGGGATCTGGCGCAATTGCGCTTAGACCTGGAACGGGAGATTGAACAAGTCCGTCAGGATCTCTTCGGTGCGGCCATGGGCGTCAGCGCTTTGAAGGATCGTCTGGATGATCTGGAGTCCACCGTTGTCAGTCGTCCACCGGTAGCAACGTCCGCCTTTTCCACGGCTGAGGTGGAATTGCTCGTGCGTGGCTGGCTGGATGACCACCTTCCTCCCTATGTGGAGCAGGCCGTCAAAAACACGCTGGACCAGGCTGTCCAGCAAACTGTCTCCGCTCTCAGCAGCAGCGAGTTTTTCCGCATGCCGGTTCATACCCCCGGCCTCACCCCTGAAACCATTCTTTCCCAGGCCCCGCAGATTCTCTCCTCCACCCTCTCATGAACTCGCTCCGACTTCGATTCCTGCTCCCGCTTATCCTGTTCGGCTTTCTGCCTGCCATTGGTGCTGCCCGTCTGATGGGGCATTCACTGGAGTGGTTTTTCGGTCTAGAGGGAATTCTGCTCGGTGGTGGCGTCTTTTTGACCGGTTACCTGCTCAGCGGGTGGGTGTTAAAACCAGTGGTCGCGGTGATGAATGCCACCGCATCCGTTCTCCGGGGGGTGCCTCCGGCCAAAGAGATCGCCCAATGGCTGCCGACGGATTTTTGGAAACTGCGCTGCGATATCAACATGCTCTTTGCCAAGCATCGCCAGTCACTGAATGCGGCAGAAACACATGCCTGCCAGACGGCCCAGCGCCTGATGAATGCGGAGCGTCTCCTGCGTGAGGCCTTCACGGCTCTTCAGGGAATCTTTGCCGCCAGTGATGAAGGTGTGGCCGTGGTGGATTCCCATGGCATGATCATCGCCTCAAATGCGAAGCTAGACGAATTTCTGGGCAAGCCTCTGGAAGAACTCGGTGGCCGGGATGTGACGACGCTCATGAAGGCCGTGGCCTCACGCTTTGCGGAGCCTGAAAAAATGGCTCTCTGGCTGGAGCAAAGCACTCAGAATCCTCAGTTTCAGGACCTCATCGAGGCGGATCTGGCCACTCGGGACGCAGGTGCCTACAGTGTGCGCACGGCACCCATGCAAACGGATACTGGGGAAGTCATCGGAAGGTTGTGGATGGTGCGTGATTGCAGCCAGATGCGTGGTCTCCAGCGCCAGCTCCGTGAATCGCAGAAGCTCGGCACCCTGGGCCAGCTCGCGGGTGGCATTGCACACGATTTCAACAACATGCTGACCGCTATTCGCGGAAACCTGACCCTGGCTGAGCTGCAACCCGCCTCCAATCAAGGTGAGGTGCGTGAAAAACTGCAATGCGCTAACCAAGCCACCCAGCGTGCCGCTGATCTGGTGAAGAGCCTGCTGGGTTATTCACGCCGGAGCAGTGGCCAGAGTCTGCGCAAGGTGACCAATGTGAAAAGGCTGCTGGCAGAAGTGCAGACCTTGCTGAAGCACAGTGTGGACCCGCGTGTGGAGATTCGCATTCGTGCCGGCATGGATGCATCCTTTGTCGTGTCAGATGCCACGCAGCTTGAGCAGGTGATCTTGAACCTATGCCTGAACGCCCGCGATGCGCTGCCGGAAGACAAAGGCATCATCGAGATCGGCATCGAAAACGTCACCCATCGCAGTCCGACGGGAGACAAGGGACCGGCCGAGTTTGCGATGATCGTGGTGCGCGACAATGGACATGGCATTCCAGAAGACGCCCGAGGACGTGTTTTTGAGCCCTTCTTTACCACCAAGACCAATGGCAAGGGCACCGGCCTGGGCCTGAGCATGGCGCAGGACATTGTGCGTGAGCATGGCGGCTGGATCGAATTTGACAGTGTGGAAGGTCAGGGTTCGGAGTTTCGCATCTATCTCCCACGCACGGAAGATCCTGAAAATGTGGAAGAAGATCCGACCTTCGAGCCACAATCGAGCATGGGCTCGCCTGCCGGAATGCGTGGTAACATCCTCGTCGTGGATGATGAGGCCCCGGTGCGCTCCATCGCTGTGAACATGCTCTCCTTCCTGGGCTACCGTGTGATGGAGGCTAGCGATGGCCAGCAGGCTCTGGATATCCTGCTTAACAGCAATGAGCGCGTGGATGTGGTGCTCCTGGATATTTACATGCCGAAACTCAGCGGTCGTGACACCTTCAAGCAATTGCGTGCTGCGGGCAATGACGTGCCAGTGGTGGTATGCAGCGGCTTTGTGATTGATCCGGATGAGTTCGTCATCCTCGGCGAAGGCCGTAACCCACCTGTTGACATCATGCTGAAACCCTACTCCCTGGACGGCCTGAGCAAGTCCATGGCCAAGGCCATCAAGACCGCGCAACCTCCCGAACAGTTTGCGCGTGAGATGCAGCCGGTGATGTCGGCGTAATCATTGATTCAACAAAAAAGGCGCAAAGGGAGTTTCCCTTTGCGCCTTTCTTTTTGAGTGTTTTAGAAGCGATAAGTCACGCGGAAACGGAACATCCGTGGTTCCACCGGATGGAAGTGGGTGTCATTAACGGCGACGAGCTCGTTCTGGAGCTGGCTTTCATAATAATACTCAATGTCATTGTCGGAACGGTTGAGCAGATTCAGGCAATCCACGGCGGCCTCCCAGTTCTTCCTGCGGTATCCCACCGTGCCATTGACCATGATGCTTTCGCGTCCTTCGACCTGTCCGGTTTCCTCCAGTGGCCTGCCCGTGAAGGCGCGCACACGCATGCCGGCGAACCAGCCGTCCGCATTGCCCTGTGCACCCAGGTTGATGCCGCCGCTGAACATCACCGGCACACTGTTCGGGATGCGGTCGGCATTGCCACTGTCCTTCAGGCGTGCATAGGTCAGTGCCAGTTCGGCATCCGCGCTGAACCAGTTGTTAGGCCGCCAGTAGGTGGCCAGTTCTACCCCATAGCGCTCAGAGCCGGGGCCGGGTTCATTCGTACCTGCATCGCCGACGTAGAGCAGCTCGCTGTCACTTTGCAGCCAGAAGAGCGCCACAGTGGTCGTCAGATCGGGGATCGCCTGCGTGCGCAGGCCGATTTCAGCCCCCATCGTGCGCACCAGTGCATCCGCAGGATTGGAGCGTGCAGTGACACCGCGTGCGTCATTGCTGTGGAAGCCAGTACCGAAGTTCAGATAAAGCTCCGTCTCATGCCATGGGCCAAAGACCGCGCTGAATTTCGGACTGACGATGCCTGCCCACTCCGCGTCTTCTCCGGCAACCGTGCTCTGGAGGGACTCGAAGTAATACAGGTCACCCCGCAGACCCAGGACGGTGCGGAACCACGGGGTCCATCGGTTGACCATTTCTCCATAGATGCCCGCACTCCCTTCCCAGATGTCGTCCTGGCGGGTGGTGGCCAGCCGCTTGCGCTCACTGGTATCATAAAGTCCGATGTCACTGATCAAGTCATGCCGTGTTTGGAAACCCACAGTTAGATCGGACTCAATGCCGAAAATATCCCGGTCTTCCCAGGTGCGGGAAAGCTGGCCACCGAAAACCCAGCGTTGCTCTGATTGTTCGAACTGGTCCCCTTGGGGTCCCTTGGTGAAGTAAGTGAAATTGGAAAACAGATCCAGCGAGTAGTAGATGCCATAGATGTTGGCACGCGTGACGACGTCATCATCCCGGTGTTCAAGGGCCACATTCAGGCTGTAGCGCTGGCTTTCTCCTCCTGCCGTAGGATCGAGAGTGGAAAACCGGTCCAAAGTCCCGTTGTTCACTGCACGCAGAGGGATCTGGTCGGTGCTGGTCCAGGTGCCGCGATAACCCATGAAGGTGATGGAAAATTTGTTATCCTCATCCCCCCTGAAGTAACGCAGGAGGCCGTTCCAGCGGTTGAACTCCTCCGCCTGCGCCCAGGGGCCATCGTAATAATTTTGTTCTAAACCATACGTTAGGCCTTGCTGGATGCCTTCGTTCTCACCTGCTTGGATGGGCATCGTGCCCGCGATGAGCGCACGATAATAATTGTGTTCGCCAAACTCCAGGCGCACCATGTTTTGCGGCATCATGTCCCAGAGTAGAAAATTCGCGCTGCCCGCCGTGGAGAGGTCGCCATCGGCCGCCGTATAGGTGCCCTTGGCATAATCAATGGCCTGCACCAACTCCGGGATGAGCGGGTTCAGATCCGTATATCCCTGGCCATGGGCGTGGGTGCGCATATTCAGCGGCATGCCATCCAGGCTGATGGAAAAATCCGTGCCGTGGTCCAGGTTGAAGCCGCGCAGGAAATACTGGTTGGCCTTACCACCCCCTGCATGCTGGGTGATGATGACGCCGGGGATGGTTTCCAGGATTTCCCCCCGGCGCATGAGCGGGCGAGAGAGGAAGTCCTCCTGGGTGGCACGTCCTTTAGACGCGCCATCGGTAGTGCCTAGCAGATTGCTGGCTTTGCCTTCTACCACCACTTCCGGCAGGGTAGGGATATCAGTGGGAGACGCCTCCTGGGCGGCGATGCTGCCTGCCAGGGCAAGCGCCAGCAGACTGGATGAAATAAAACGGGAGAGATGCATAAAATGAAAAAGGGTAATGGGAGCAGAGCGGTGGACACACCGGTGCATGAGCGGAATGCAGGCCTGTATGTCAGGCCACGGGAGATGAGGAAAGGCACTTCAGGCCCTTCGGACGGTGATCAGCTCCACCGTGGCGGTGGGATCGGCGGCGCATGGGCCAGCCTGCGCATGACTGGGTCATGCCAGTCAGGGTGCGGATTTTTCGCTTGGTGCGCACATTTCCAGGCGAATCCGCCAAGGTCATTCACCACCCAAAGTTTCTCCTTCGTATCCTTGAACTTATACGGCTGCGGAGCCTTGGGCTGGGCGGGTGGCAGCAGGCCGTTGATGTCTCTACACTCCTGATCATCCGCTGCGTGCATCTGATCCTGGCCTAACTTTTGAAGTGTGTGTGTCACACTCTGTGCCAGAGTCATTTCGCGATCAGTCATCATCCGGGCCACCATCATGATCCCACCCAACACTAGTGGCCCGCCCAGCAATTGAAACAGGGCGAGCAGACAGAGGAGCCGGGCATGTCGGGTCAGGACGGCCATGAGTGCCCCATACTGTGAGATCCCCCCGCGTTTGCAAGCGCCAGATGTGATTCCTTTTAGCGGGGGCTGATCGTCATCTTGCCTGAGGAGATGATGGTATTCACCGGCACCTCTGCGGTGGGCAGCCCAGGCAGCAGAAAATAACCCACGCCCAGATGTTCAGCGCCATCCTGGATCAGCATTCCCTGCAAGGTAACCGTGCGTTTAAACGGCTTGGTGGTGCTGGGGCGCAGATCCACATCCATCAGGGTAAAGCTGCCGGACAGCAGCCCTGTCTTGACACTGGCCGTAAGTTTCAGAAGTGCCTTACCGGGTGTGTTAAACAGCGTGATTTTGCTGTTGTCCAAGATGTTCAGATCCTGGCTCGGGTGGTCCGCCACTGCCTCAATGCCCGCGTATTCGAAATCCACTTCCGCATTTTGATTGCCCTTCAGGAGGCCTAGAATGACGGCGTTTTCACCCGTCGGTGGCATAAAGCGCGCCCCGGTGGCTTCCAAGACAACGGGAGTAACCACCGGTGTATCTACCAGGCCAAATCCATCTTTATAGATCCGTGCTTTGACCGAGGTGTTTTTTGGCCGTGTCCAGGTAAAGCTGCCATCCAGCGTATTGTCAGCGGTGTCCTCCGGGGTCCCTAAATTCCCCAAATCAAGGGTCATGGTACCCAGCAGGCTGCCCTTGTCCGTCGTCGTATAAAGCGTCTGGTAAATGAATATCTCACCCTCCGGTCCCACAAAGGAAGCCGTGGTGAATTTCTCTCCATCTGCCGTGCGCCCGGTCACGGAAATTTTGCCGTCCAAGGCAGTTGTAAACGATCCGTAACCCCACCCCTGCGGCACGTTATCATTACCAATCAAGCCGCCCGCTGGGAGCAGCCGCAAACCAAAAGTGTGCAGTCCCAAATAAGCCGTCGCTTTGGTGACCCGCGAATCCCATTTTTGACGCCAGCCGGTGATGGCAGCTTCTTGCCCATTTCGTGACACCTTGGTGTCAGTGGCCAATACGTAGTCTTCATTATCCATTACGAGGACCAGCTTCATTTTTGCAGATTTGTCAGGAGGCTGGATTTCCACCTCAGCAGTTGGCAGCTCACTGCCGTCGGCCAGGATATCTAGGCTTCCCTTGAAGGACATCTTCATCGTCCCCATCGTCAGGCTGCCGCTATAGGCTCCCAAGCCGGTGATTTTCAGGTCCAGCCGACCCCCCAGCCCTTTATTCAAATCAGCGTTGCGTGCCACCCACCCCACATAGGTTCCCTCTAGATTTTCTGGATAATCATGGATCGTGATGGTATCCGACACCTCGGTAGAGACCACCGTATTCTTGGCACTTACCGTGATCACTCGAGTAGCTTCAGCCTTGGTCGGTCTGCCCGTGATCTCACCTGTCTTCGTATTCAGTTTCAGCCCTGCTGGCAGGTTTTTGGCGGCATAGGTCAGCGGCGTCCGGGCAAAGGCATCGGATACTTTTATCTTGTGGTAATAAGCTCCACCCACGATGCCATCGTCCATGCCTTGAGTGGGGTTCACTTCCGGTGCGGCATTGAAAATACGCACATGGGTGGTGGCACCCGCAGTGGGCTCACTGTCACCGCTGGTCACCTCGCAGGTATAGGTCCCGCTTTGGGCTGTCAGCACGCCTTTCAGGGTCAGCGTCTTTGTCTTTCTGCCCAAGACTAAACTGCTGTCACCAAAGGTGGCACCGTTCCTTTTCCATTCCCATTTTAGATCCGGCCCCGCCGCTTTGGCTGTGAGAGTGACCGTCTTTCCTTCCTGCACGATGACTGTTTTTTCAATGTCTTCCACCACACCTAATGTCGCCGTACTCTGTTGCGTACTCACTGGCACACCGCCCGTGACTGCCACCGCATAAGTCCCTGCATCCGTCAGCTTGGACACGGGGATAATGTACTCATCATTCGTCCCGTTGGTACGAATGATGGCGTTATTCTTCTTCCACTGATAGCTTTGGATGGAAGGTCCTGCCTCCACATCAAAGGTGACCGCTGCTCCCAGCTTGGCCACTTGGGATCTCGGGGGGGTAGCGATGCTAAGCGCAGTGCTTCCATCACCTGAAAGCATGATTTCAAACGGGCTTTCATTGGGGTCATTACTCAGGATACTCAGCGTCGCCGTTCTGCTGCCTATGACCGTCGGTGTAAAAGTCACCGTAAAGCTCGTCTGCCCGCCCGTCAGCAGGCTGTTCACTTCCAGTTCGCTCAGGATGAATTCATCTTTTTGGGGTCCCTCCACATCAATGGCCAGATCCGTCAGCGTCTCAGTTCCAGAGTTTAAGAGGGTGATGGTATGCACCTGGGATGCACCCACCGGTAGCATGCCAAATTCCAGGCTGGAATTTTCGAAAACGAAGGCGGCGTTTGTCGGGCGCTTCACGGTGATGTCCACGGGTGGTGCCGTCACCGCGACGCTAATGGCCGGACTGAATAGTCTGGCGCGTCCCGCGATGATTGGACGCACAGACAGAAGATACTCACCGGCTTCCTCTGGGATAAAATCAAACCCTGTCTCACCATCGGCCACATCCGTGAGGGTGACCTGCGAAGAATCCTGCAGCCCGTTAAACATCACCTGATCAATGAACCACCCCCGGCTGTCTGAGGTACCCGGCCACAAATAAAGAATTCCATCCAAATCGACAAAGACATAAGCAAACCGTATCCGGATCTGTTGACCCTCAAAAGCAGCCAGGGAAACCGTGCGCAGGTTAAAGCTAGTCTCGCCAGGTCGGCTGCTCTGTCCGGCAGGGGTCGCCCCGGCCTGGGCATACACATCTATCCAGTTAACTCCGTCGTCCACGGAAACCTGCACCTTGGCGATTTGATGTTCGGATGCCGTTTTGAGGCTGCTTTGAAATGTAAGCTCAGCTCCAGGCTTCACCAAAAAGGTTTCGTCATAGGTGATGTATTCTGATGTGAGAAATTGATCGGGATGTGTCAGCCGGTAACCAGCCGTTCCAGAGTGCTTCACCGTGGTGGATGTGGGAAGGTATGTCCCCGTGGTGGATGCCGTGATCCGGTCCAAATTTTCAGCTTCATCATTGGCCGTCGGCAGCAGGAGAATGGACTGCCATTCATAATCCGTAGCTCCACCCATCGCGGGAAAGCTATAGCTTGTTGTCGTCTCCGTCATTGCCACCAGCGGTCCCACGGGCGTGAGCGGCGTATAGACCGGCTTGAAATCCACCTTCACATTATTTCCGCCTGAGATCACCGCACTGCCAGCGCCATTGAGCCCCGGTCCAGAAAACGTCACCGCACGCGTCGTGTCCGTGGTCGGCACGGGTACCGCATATCCACCTGAGCTAGTCGTCACTGCGTGAAAGCTGGATCCTGCCACATTCACTGTTAGGCCACCGATGCCCTCGCCCAGATCATAAAAGTCATTGCCGTTAAAGTCATAATAAGCCACGCCCGTCACATAGGCCAAGCTGTTGCTCTGACTGCCTAAGTTCTGGGTGACCAATTGCGGACCCACCGTCAATCCCGTCGTTGAGTTGTAATTTGTGCCAAACAGCACCCCGATGCCAGCCTCCCGATACTTGTCCCCGTGGATATTGTCCCGGTGTCCGCGTGGACTCTGCATTCCATCATCATTGTCATCCTCCCAGTCGATCTGGAAGCCCGCGTGTCCGTGGAAGACAGATTCTGCAAAAGAAAACACATTTTCTCCCAAGTAGGCTCTGGGATAGCCTACCGCCGTCACACGATCTGTCAGCGTGTCGCCATTGCTACTCACATGTCCTTGGAAGGCATTGTTCAGCAAATCCAGCGTATGTCCGCGTGCCATTTGGGTCAGCTTCGCATTCATCGCCAAAGGCGGCAGTACTGGCAGGGCATTGAATTCCGCCTGCATCAGCGTCAGATCCACATCACAAAAATCAATGGCCTGCAGCACATCCGGATCCGTGCTCGTCGCCATGCGCAACCCTTCAGCGGCTGGGTTCGCGCGCGCGCGATTGATCATTTCCAGATACTGCTGCTCTTCATCCGTGGGATCACCGATGGAATAAAGAGTCGTTGCCTGGCCCCAGGTAGCACTCGCCACGGCCAGCATAACAAAAAGCGACAAGGCAAACTTCATGCTCCACTATCCCCCAAACATCCCATACAGCAACTTCTCAAATGTGAGAATTCCGCAAGGGGGGCTTCTGAGATCAATCAGTCCAATCTCAGATTTTGCTGCTCCTCACGGTTCATTTCCAGGAGCCAGACGGTCGTTCTGCCCATAGCGGTTGTGCCACTGATACGACCTTGGTATCGTTCGAAATGATCGCCCCATTCGTGCTGACGTGGATGGAAGAGCGTACATATTTTCCCTGTGTCTGGGTCATAGCCAGTTAGATTCGGCCCCTTGTGGAGATTGCAGTTCGGGCAGGCTAAAGCCAGATTTTCCAGGGCTGTCTGTCCCCCATGCTGTTTAGGAATGATGTGCTCGATGTGAAAGGACAGAGCTGAATCGTCTTGAGACAGGTTGCAATATTCACAGCGCTCCCGAGCCCTTTCACGAACCATTTTACGCAGCCTGGCCTCCATCTCAGCGTTGGCTTAGGGTCTCGCGGGCTTCCTTGCGTAACAAAGAAAGGACCGTGTTGGCTGCCACAATGCCCTCCAGCTCTTTTCGTTCCTCCACGGTGAGCGTTCCTTCGGCATTCTTATCCGCCAGCTCGTGATAACGCTCTTCATCTCCTGAAGAGGGTTTCAACTCGACGACAGCCTCCAAAAGCTCCGTTCGCAGCGTCTGTGCCAGGGGACGGAGCATGCGACCTAAGATGGGCGAATTCGAGATCGTCATGGGTTCATAGTGCCTCAAATGGGTGCAATTGCCACTTCATTTTGTCCTTCCCCCTCACTCATCCCGATGCGTCGGCGTCGGTTTGCCTGGACGGAAATGTTCCTCATGCTCCAGCTTTGCGGTTAGGGTCGGGAAACTGGCGGTTGTCTCCTCCAATCCTGTCTTCACCGCTTCCATCAGCGTCGCAGGATCCGCCTCTGCCCGCAGATTCACGATCAGTTGCCCGCCTTCGCTTGGCTCATCCAGCTCCATCCCCAGTTCCGGGATGTAGTCGCTCCGCACCAGATTGATGGAGGCTAGCTCTCCTGCGATGCCGTCATCCGGGCTGTAAGTCATTTTAAAATGGGCGATCTCTGTTCCCTCCTTCTGCAACTGCTCCTGTACATTCGTCGCCAGCGCCCGCAGAAAATCATTCGCCTCGAATTCCTCGGTCGCTTTCAGCGTCACCGTCGCATTCAGCCAGCCCAGCAGCGCCTCCCCATCCGCATACACTTCATAGTCCACCGCCATCGGGTTACGTCGCGCTTGCTCATCCGTCATCAGTTGGGAAAACAGATCCGTCAGCCCCGTCTCCTCTCGCGGCGATGCAGTCACGATGCGAGCCACCGGAAACTCCTTCTGCAAAACCGCCCGCAGCTCCTCCCGCGCCTCCTCACCGAGGAGGTCGCTTTTGCTGATCACGATGATGTCCGCCTCCTCGAGCTGCTTTTTGAAAATGTATGCCACCTTGCTGGAAAAGCTGCCCCCGGCATCCAGGCCGAAGACCCTTCGTGCCCGCACCGGATCCACCAATACGCTCAGCGGTGCCACGGTAAAGGCATCCCCATACATCCGCCTCAGCGGATACGTCACCGTCGCCACCAGGTCTGTACAGCTACCCACCGGCTCCGCGATGAAAACATCCGGCTTTGCCTGGTCGGATAGTTTGTTAGCCGCCTCCACCAGGGTATTAAACCGGCAGCAGAAGCACCCTCCCGCGATCTCCTCCGTCGCATAGCCTTGCCCACGCAGCAGTTTCGTATCCACCAGGCCACCTGCCTGGTCATTGGTGATCAGCCCCACCCGCAGCCCCTGGTCCGTCAGGTACTTGGCCAGACGGCCCACCGTTGTGGTCTTTCCGGCTCCCAGGAAACCGCCGATCATGATGTAACGTGCTTTGGTTGGCATGGCTTCTTTTGAATCAATCCCAGCCTCCGCGCAAGCATCACCGCAGGGAGGTGCCTCCGCTTTTCTCTTCAGCAGCGTAAACTGCCCCGCGCTCCCGGTCTTCAGCATCAACCAGTCATGCATGGTGACTGGCGTGGGGCAGCCTTTGGCATAGCGATTGCCAAAGTCATCCTCCACTGCCGATTGGGGGCCTAGATAGACCACGGTTTGATCCTTTTTGGATGACCGGAATCCCGGCTTCACCGCCTCGATCAGCACCTCACGCAGGGGGATTCCTTCCGCCTCGAAATACCCTTTCTCGGACAACTTGGTAAATCGGGCGCTGGCAAAACCCGCTGCCTGTAGTTGCGTGATCAGGGAAGGGAAATCTGGCACATGCTGCACTGCCGCCGCCGGTCCTGGCAGGGAAGAACATGGGCCGGTGAGAGGGCGGTCAGCCGCCAGGCCATGCAGCGTCACCTTGCCGCCGGGGCGTAGAGCGCGCAGCACGTCACGCAGCAGCGCGGGCAGGTCCAGTGAAGCAGGGGCCATGTTAAACGTCCCCTCCAGCACGACCTCCTGCAGGCTGTTCGTTTCCATCGCCAGTGGCAGCGTCACCTCCTCGCCCAGTTGATGGGTCCAGCTCGCCACAGGCGCGTCCGGATCGGACCCCCCGTCCATCCCTGTTGGCAGTTCGTGATCCGGCGCATGGCCGTCCCCATGATCATCCATATCTTCATGAAAAATGTACAGCTCCAGCAGCACCCCGTCAGGATCACGTACCCAAAACTTCGTTTGTCTGGAATAACAGCAGGCAACCCCATCCTCCCTCAGCGTCTTGTGGCCTGCTTCCTCCAGCCGCACCTGGATGGCCACCAGTTCCTCCGCATCCAGCAGGCACAGCCCCACATGATTCAATGCTCCAGCGGGACCGCTGCGGCCTGGCACCAACGAGACCACCGCAGGCGGGGACTCCACCTCAAACTTGGCGTAGTCCGCATGGTGCTTTGCCGCCGGTTTGCCAAACAGCACTTGATAAAACGCCACCGATTTGGACAGGTCCGAAACATTCAGGGACAGGTGAAATTTGCGAACAAGAGCAGCGGAGTCAGGCATAACGGAGAGTTTCAAAAACTAAAACAGCAGGCCCACTAAAACGTCTGCCGATGGCGCAACGATCATCGTATTTGCGGATATTGGCAAAAAGCGTAGCTCGATATTCCAATATCGAGAACCCTTGAGCGGACAATGCGTGACCGGTTGGAGGCAACCCAGAGTGGAGGATACGACATCCCCTCTAGGTCTTGAAAGTGGGGGATGACCAGTTGGACATCAGGCCTCTCTCCGGGGTTTCAAAAACAGAATCATCAGCCCGATGATCAGGCAGGCCGGCGCAGCCGCGATAAGTGTCACCGCATAGCTGCTAAAGGCAGAATGTCCCCACTCCAGCAGCACAGGACCCAGAGCGGAGGCCACCACCGTACACATCTGCGCCATGCCTTGGATCCGGCCCAGGTGACGCTTGCCAAAGGCATCACTCCAGATGGCGTAAAAGGCCACCATGATGATGCCGCCCGCGGTTCCGGAAATGGCCGCCAGCACCCACAGGTCGGACTCCGTCCGCAAAAGTTGATACCCCGTCAAAGCCGCCGCTTGCACAATCAGCGCACCGCCCAGCCAATAGCGAATGGGCATCCAGCGCGTGCCCACTCCGCAAAAGATTTGCCCGAGCAAAGCAATGATGAACGACACCGATTGAAACTTCACAAAGACCTCCTGGCTGAATCCTCGCTCCGCCAGAAGTGCCTGGTTAAAAAGCCCGATGCCCGATGACAGAGCGGCAAAGGCGGCAATGCCCGCGCAGTAAGCCCAGAAAGCGGGGATGCGCAGGCATTGCTGCAAGGTCAGGTCGTTAGTCCCACCCTCGGCCATTTGCTCTATCGTGATACCTGGACGCAGTAGGAAGCTGATCGGCATCAGCACAACCAGTCCCACCGCAATGCTCCCCCAGGCCATCCGCCAGCCAGACTCTGCCACGGCCGTGCCCACAAAATAAAACGCTGTGGCAAACAGCATGGAAAGCAAAAGTGAATAGCTCCCCGCCGCAACTGCGGAACCTTGTTTGAAAGCCCGTCCCGCCACCGCCAGACTGAGGACTGACAGCGCACTCTGCCCAAAGGCCCGCGTCAGCAGCACCAGGCCAAAAAGGCCTAACCATCCAGGCGTGGCAATCCAGCTCATGGCTCCCACCACCAGCGCCAGCGCAGGCAGTAAAATCAGCGCCCCTTTTCTCAGTCCCATCCCGTCCAGCCACGCCCCTACCGGCAAACAGGCTGCTGCCCCCAGCAGCGTGGCCCAAAGATTGATCTGCGCATAGGCATGACGGCTCAGGTCCAGTTCCGCCAGCAGTGGCTCCGTGATCAGTCCCAGGCCATGCGTACGCCCGGGCAGCGTTGCCACCATCAGGAAGGCACCGGCCACCACTTGTGTCCAGACAGCTGGGGGAGTCTCAGATTTCACCGGAAGTAGGTCTGCGTTTTACCATACTCCGCATAACGCTCCTGGAGCCAGTGATGAAAGAAAGAATAATGCGAATCACGCAGATCACCACCGTCCCGCGCTGCACTGTAGCTCAGGTACAGAAGCCGACGTGATTTCTCCGCCTTGTTTGACCCTGACCGGTGCGGGGTGAACCCGCTGAAGAAGGCCACATCTCCTGGTTGCAGTTCCAGCGCCACTCCTCGCGTCAGGTCCACTTGGTCATCTTTCAGCGTATGATACATCCCGTCGCGCGGGCTCATGCATCCCTGCTGATGATAGCCGCCAAAAACCTCGGTTGCCCCGCTGTCTGCGCTCGAGGGATCTATTGCCACGATCACCGTCATGAAGCTTTCCGGGAACCCTTCCCAGGAGATGAAGTCCTGGTGCATATCATAGCCCTTTGCACCCGCTGGTTTGAAGATCAGTTTGTCTTTAAACAGATAAGCCTGCTCGCCATACAACTGGCCCGCCATATCGAGAAGCTCCGGCGCACGGGCGATCCGCTCACAGACCGGACTGATGTCAATCACTGGGTCAAAGCAGTCGAACCGGCACTCCCCTGTCTCCGCATGATCCTGCCAGCGGCAGCGGATGTTGTTTGCATCCATGAGGTGGGAAAGAGTCATCAGCCTCTCTGCTTCATCTTGCAGAGCTGCCGCATCATCGGCGAAGACACCTCGCACCGTTAGATAGCCGTCACGGTGATAGGCAGAGATTTGATCAGGAGTCAGAGGCATGTTAGAAAAAAGGGAAAACTGCACAATGACGGCTAGCAGCCATTTCCAGCCTGCCAGCCGTCATCATCTCATCAGAAACCAAAGATTAAAACTTCACACCGACACGCACTCCAAAGGTGATCGGTGCCCCGCTTTCACCCAGGTAGCCCGATGGGGCCACGCCGCCGCCAAAAGGAATGGCCATGGGCACATACTCGGTGTCGAAAGCATTGTTCACAAATCCTTCGATGAACCAGGATTGATGGCGTACACCCACCCGGAAATTGGCCAGGGTATAGGCATCCTGTCCGGCTCCATTGATGCTGTCATAATCAAAGGCGCCGATGAACTGGACATCGCCACGCACATACGCGCTGTAACCCCGCCCCACATTCCATGAAAACTGGCTGCCTACGGTCACGGTATAGTCAGGCGTGAAAGGCACTTTATTGCCGCTGATGTCTGTGCCGCCGTCTGTGCTCCCGGACTGGAACTTCACATCCTGCCAGCCCGCGCTGCCGAACAGGTCCCAGCCGTTCACCGGGCGGAAATTCAGCCCCAGTTCGATGCCCTTGGATGAGGCGCTTCCTGCGTTGGTGATGTCGAACTGGGCAGGGCTGTTGGCGCTGGGGGTGTTGAGTTGCAGGTCCGTCCAGTCTGTATAAAACAGTGCCAGATTGTAGCTCAGCCGGTCTTCCATGGCACGGCCCTTCAGGCCCAGTTCATAGTTCCAGCTTTTCTCCTCGTCATAACTTTCGATGCCGTCATTGGCCGCAGTATTGAAACCGCCTGCTTTATAACCGCCGGCAAAGGAGAAGTAGGCCAGAGTATCCGGTGTGATGTCATAGGAAATGGCCGCCTGGGGTGTGATCTGGCTATAGCTGTTGGTGAGTGATTTACTGGAATTGATATTGGGTAAAAACGGCACTGCCACGGGCGTGCGATTCGTCCGCAGATCGGCCTCCTTGTCCTCATAATCCCAGCGTACGCCTGCTGTGAGATTCAGCTTTTCCCAAAGGGTAAGGGTGGACTGGAGGTAGGCTCCGATGCCCATGTCTGTCAGTCCGGTGTTTGTCCGGGTTGTATTGGCAGGTATAAACCCGCCGCCCAGAGCTGCCGCATCTTGAACCGTCTGCTGGTCATACTGCTGATGAAAAAGGAACAGCCCCGCCTGCCAGGCCAGGGTGGCCGTTTCGCTCAAGACCACCGGCTTGTCCAGCGGGTTGGAAAAACGGAACTCCTGTGTCCATGTCGTCTGCTGCTCGTGATTGTAACGCACCAGGAAAGAAGGCAGGCCACCTGGAAAACCAACGGCCGGGATAGGCCCGGCTGAATAGTCCAGATCCGTTTTATCCTCCGTATCCCACCACACAAAGCCAGTCGTGGAAGTGAAGTCGAAAGCTTTTGCATGATAGGTCACCTGGAGCGTCGGCAACAATACGTCGCGTGAGGTATAGCCTTCAAAATCACGTGCTGATTTCCTGGGGTCGCGGCGCAGTCCGCCCAGGTCGCTCAGTCCATAGTCACCGTCATCCGCTGTTTCCCCGGCCAGGATGAACCGCACTTCCAGTTTCTCGCTTGGAGCCCACAGAAATTGAGCCTTGCCGAAGGAGGAGCTCCGGTTGTCCAGGTCATGGCCGGTCAGTGTGTTTTCCGTATATCCATCCCGCTCATTGTGACCGCCTGCAAAGCTGAAGCCCAGTTGATCTTTGACCAGCGGACCGCTCACACGGCCACGCACATCATACAGATTGTAGCTACCAAAGGTCGTTTCAAATTCACCCTCGAAACTGTCCAGGGATGGGCGGCGGCTCGTTACATTGACAAGGCCTCCCACCGTATTCCGGCCAAAGAGCGCCCCGGCTGGACCGCGAACGAAGTCAATCTGCTCCACATCCAACAGCTCCAGGCTTGAGGAATTGCCGTTAAATTGCGGCACGCCATCATAATAAGTGGTTACACCAGGATTGTTGGGCGAACCAAAAAGTCCACGAAAGCGCGGGCTGCTCAGCTTCCTGGCGCTAAATTCAGAGAAATAAGTATTTGGGGAATATTGGGCGGCATCTTTCACCGTCCGCAGGGCATTCTGGTCGATGACCTCCCCGGTGGTAATGGTAGCGCTCAGGGGCAGCTTCAGCAGATCCTTCCCCAGCTTCGGTGCAGAAATCACCACCTCGGGCAGTGCCTCCGAAGTTGCTTGATTTTCTGTTTGTTGACCTGCTGCCTCCTGGCCGAAGGTCGAGAAAGGGACGGTGGACGCCAGCAGTCCAAGGACGGCCAGGATATGGTATCGTAGGTTAGTGGGCGGGAGCATCGGTGTGTATTGGCGAATATGCGCAAAATGGCAAATACAAACTCTTGGCTCATTCTGCCTCTTTCATTTTTTTTAAGTGCTCGGGCGGTAATCACGCATCTATCCCGCCAGCCTTGCATCGGGTCTGAAGTTGGTGGATAATATTAAACATGATTAAACGATTCATCCTTAACGTTCGAAACTGGAAGTCATGAAGCTCCGCCATTTCCCCTTCTCATCACGTGCATACCATTCATTCCTGCATCAAAAGCACCTTTCTAAGTTTCCCCATCATTCCCTGCGGGGATGTGATGGGGAAGCGAAATCCCCATCGCAACCTTCACAACATCAACGCCTTAGGTCCGGAAATCCCCACATGGGGAAAATTTCAATTTTCATCCCCATACCTGCATGTGGCTTCCCCATTTCCCCACGGCAAAGCGCCCTCCCGGCCACCGTGTCAAAATGACCTCTTTCATGCCGATTGTGTCCTTTCGGCAAGCTCTCACACCCCTAGCACGTAGTAGCTAATTCCATGCTTTACGGATTGAATGCTCTAAGCCCTATCAAGACTCTGACACTCATCAGCCTGTCAGCGTGGACGGGTGTTGCCATGGGAGCTGCCAAGCCAGACTTCAATCACGAAATCCGCCCCATCCTCGCCTCCAAATGTTACGCCTGTCATGGCCCTGATGAGGATAAGCGCGAAGCCGGTCTGCGCCTGGATGTCCGCGAAGAAGCCGTGAAAGAAGCCATCGTCCCCGGCTTCCCCGAGAAGAGCGAATTCTGGCACCGCTTGGTCACCACCGACAAGGATGACATCATGCCGCCTCCTTCATCGCCCAAGCAGCTCACGGAGAAGGAGCGTGATCTGCTCAATCGCTGGATCAAGGCAGGGGCCGAATACCAGCAGCACTGGTCCTTTCTGCCAGTCAAAAATCATCCACTGCCGAAGGTGGGAAATGCCGTTGGAGTCCGCAATGGCATTGATCTTTTCATCCGCCAAAAATTGGAAAAGAACGGTTTCCCTCCTTCGGCTGAAGCCGATCCCATCACCTTGATTCGGCGTGTCTCTTTGGACATCACCGGCCTGCCTCCCACCCCGGAAGAAGTGGCTGCTTTCACCCGCGAATTCGAATCCTCGCCCCGGGCCTATGATCAGCTTGTGGACCGCCTTTTGGCCTCCCCTCATTATGGAGAGCGCTGGGGCCGCCATTGGCTCGATCTCGCCCGCTATGCCGATAGCGAAGGTTTCCTGGGCGACAAAGTCCGCCCGAATGCCTACCACTTTCGTGATTGGGTGATCGAGTCCATCAACCACGATCTTCCCTTTGATCAATTCACCATCGAGCAGATCGCAGGCGACCTGCTGCCAGAGGCGCAAGTCCCACAATTACAAGCCGTCGGTTTCCACCGCAATGCTGCCCTCAATACTGAGGCCGGGGTGGACAAGGAAGAAGCCCGTTTTCAAAATCTGGCTGACCGTGTCAATACCACCTCCCGCGTCTGGATGGGCCTCACCCTCGGCTGCGCCCAATGCCATACCCATAAGTATGACCCCATCACCATCCGGGATTATTACAGCTTCTACGCCTACTTCAATAACACCCAGGACCTAGCGGAGCCGAAGACCAAGGCCCAGACCCTTGCGGAGGTCACCGAAAACCGCCGCCAGGCTTATGTCCACCTGGCCGGTGACTATGCCCGCCGCGGCCCGGATGTCATCCCAGCCACCCTCTCCGCCCTGCCCAAACTGAAGACCACCAGCGATGCTGAACAAACAAGACTGGACCTGGCCAAATGGCTCGTTTCACCCCAGCACCCTCTCACCAGCCGTGTGGCGGTAAACCAGGTCTGGAGCAAGCTATTCGGCACCGGCATCGTCAGTACTCCCGATGATTTCGGCACCAGCGGCGAATCCCCCTCACACCCTGAATTGCTCGACTGGCTCGCCATTCATTTCATGAAAAACGGTTGGAGCCGCAAGGAGCTCATTCGCCTTATCGTCACCTCCGCCACTTACCGGCAGTCGTCCTTGCACCGGGATGACATCCTGGAAACCGATCCATTGAACCGCCTGCTTTCCCGCCAGAACCGTCTCCGCCTGGAGGCTGAAGTGCTCCGCGATAGCTTCCTCACCGCCAGCGGTCTCCTCTCCCGCAACATCGGCGGCCCTAGCATCAAGCCCCCCTTGCCTGGCGATGTCTTCGATGTCGGCCGTTCCGTCAAATGGGAGCTCAGCGAGGGCAATGATCGCTACCGCCGCGGCCTCTACATCCTCACCATGCGCAGCATCCTGTATCCGATGCTCACCACCTTCGATGCCCCCGATGCCAGCGAGGCCTGCGTCAAACGCGACCGCTCCAACACCCCCCTCCAGGCCCTCACCCTGATGAACGACCCCGTCTTCGTCGAGGCCGCTCAAGCTCTTGCCCTGCGTGTCATTCAGGAAAGCCCCCGCAATACCGCCGCCCGCCTGAATACCCTATTCCACCGCTGCCTCTCCCGCCACCCCCGCCCCGAGGAAACCCAGCGCCTCCTCGCCTTCCACGCCGAACAAAAAGCACGTGTAAAAAAAGGCGGTGCCGATTCCCTCCAAGTCCTCAGCTTCTTCAAGGACCAAGTCCCTCAAAAAGACGCCCAAGAAACCGCCGTCCTCGTCGCCCTCGCCCGCGTCCTCCTGAACCTCGACGAGTTCATCAACCGCGAGTAACTGGTAGGGACGCCCCGCGCCACAAACTCCTGGTAGGGACGCGCTGCGCCGCGTCCGACTTCTTTCCCCTCCCATGGCCCCCGAGAGGAGCCCGGGCACTCCTGCCCGCTTCGTCTGATCTCGCGGCTCCGCCCCCACGGTATCCTCCCGCCGTCGAACCCCAGCGGGGTTCCGTCGGGGTCTTGCGGACGGGATGCACGAACATTTAAAGTACCATCCAACCTCCAGTGGTAAATGGGGAAGGGTCTGCATTGACCTGGATTCGTTGGCTGCAGGAGAAATCGGCCCAAACCTCTGGGTTCGGGTGGTTTGTATTCTGCCGACTGGGATCAGATGAAAAAACCGCGAGTACGGCGTTAATTTTACTACCAAGGCCCGATCTCCAGTTTGTTCTTGAACCATGATGATTGACCTGAAAAATTCCCAATTTTTCCATCCGCTTTTGCCCCATCCGTTGATAGAGTTCTGCAAAAGATTTATTGGAATTTAAATAGCCATCTCCAGAATAAAGAATACTGCATTTGTCTGTAATGCCTGGGGCCGTAGGATGGCACCTATAATAACAAGGGAGGCGACTTGGATAATCTATTGAATTCGTGTTATGATCCAACATTTTAGTGCCGTTCCAAGATTCATAGACTGGACCCGCATATAAAAATAAAGAAATCTCATTCCTTGGGCGGTCGTTACTGCCGAACTGTCTGTCATAGACTTCTTTTAAAGCTTTCAAGGCTGAAGTTCGCTCTGTAGAGGTTTTCAAAAGCTCTTCGCGAAGCTCGTTTACTTTGAGTGCAAACGCAGAATCCATTTTATAGCGGGCAGTGTTGTAAGTACAAAATTCCCACAGCCCCTCAAGAGTAATCGCCTGATTTTCTGTCAGCATCAGCGGCAACTGAGAAGTGCTCCCAGTTCCTCGAAACTCAGCCGAAATTTCCAATCCAGCTTTCTGGTCTGCCATCGGGAACCTCGCCTTCCAGCCATCCTCAGGTAGACCTTCAGGTCTCCAACCATCAACAGGAAGAATCTCTCCTTCGCTAGGAGGCACGATGATGATTTGACCGATTGTACCGAGGCCATTTAAATAACCTATAGGGTCTATATAGCGAGACATCCGTTTTTCATCAAGATGTGACCCTTCGTCAAACCCTATCAACAAGCGTCGCCAAAGAGGCACATACGGCAACAACAAAGTCTTGACATCAAATTGGTTAAGCAACTCTGGCACACCTGAAATATGATCATCATCAAAATGTGACAATACAAGGAGATCAATTTCGGGCTTCAAATTTACAAAGTCCTTCAATTTTCTCACTTCACTGTGCCAAAAATTTTGTGAATGCGAGGAAACCGAACCACAGTCGTACACCCAGAGAAATTTTGGCGTTGGTGTCGCGGATTGATAAACACAACCCGATGCGAATTGACCCTGGCCAACTTGATTGAACTGGTATTGAAAGCAGGCGTGCGTTTTCATACTTATTATTCTAAATCTAGCCCCGGCAGCCCAATCACGATCTTCATCGGCTCCAGGCTTACCGTGATCACCCGCAGAAACAGTCCAGCGGATACCGGGGATTGTCCATCGTTTCAGTGGCCCAGAGGTTGGGGCATTGACGATTCCGCTGTCCTTGTCGGTCGTCACGGCCTGGAGTTCCATCACCCATTTCAGTGGCAGACACCCGGAAAGAAGAGAAGTTCTTAGATCCCTGTTGATTTTTCATGAGAACTTTATGCGAAGTGATTCTAACTCGGCTTGGAGGGCAGCTCTGAATTTATCGTCACTGCATTCCGCGACGGCATGAGAAAGCGTGTCCACAGCGCTACGGTTTCCGATAGATGCCTCGATACGCGCTTTGACCTGTAAAAACGCACTCGAATACTGGCCATTCGTGGTTGCTCTCAATGCCTCCTCAATTGAAGCCAGAGCATCGTGATTTTTTTCGAGTCCAAACAGAGCTTGCGCATGACGATGCCACCAATGTGCTTGATTGGCAGCCTTGCTACATCCATTCAGCGTATCCAATGCCTCTTGAAAGCGTTGGAGACGGATGAGACAATCAGCCTTCGATGTGAGATGATACTCATTCGGATACGGAGTGCGATCATAATAGGCTATGGCTTGTTCAAACCAAGTTTCACAGACGAAAGTTGGGCTCCCAGACTCCGAATGAGCTTTTACAATGCATTTTATAAACTCAGCAATATTGAAACACTCACTTCGCTTAGCATTAATAGCAGGTGGGAAAGTGACGATCTCAGCCATTTCAATCACCCGCTGCGGATTGCGATAGAAGACCAGCCGCCCAATTTGCCCCAACGCGCGATAGGGTTGGGAAAATCCCTCAGCAGCAGCTAACCTTATGGCCTCGCCAAGAAGATCGCGACGAGAAGCCAAATACTGATCTTTTATTGGCTTGTATGAAATCTTCGCGAGTTCTGAAAATGCAGCTAAGACAATTGTAATTGCCACGTCCTCCTGAGCATTCGCAAATGCTTCCAAAATCTTCGTGATGTGGGCCACACATCCAGAGTCTCTTTTACGCTCTTTTATTCGCGCAAGTTGGAGATGCGCGTGGAATGCTTTTGAATCAAATCTTAGAACCTCCTCGAAATCAGACGCAGCAGCATCGAAATCGCCATTCCAAAACAGCAATTTACCCCGATGATGAATAAGATCGGATCTAGTCAGGGTCTGAGCCTTCTTGCTGAGCGCCTCATTGTAGTTTTGAATCCCATCGCTCAAAATCAGCTTTCGCACATTTTCGTCGGGCTCATCCCAGTATCTTTTTTCTATCGACTCGATTACCGATAGACGTGCTTCGCGATTGGCATCCAAAGAAATGAGAGGCCAATTGCGCAGCTTTTCCAAGAAATCGATCGATTTGCTGATTCGCTCAGATAACAGGAAAAAGTAAGCTTCAGCAGATGGTATCGGTTTTCCTGGGTTCACCCAGCATTCTATCTTATCAGAGTGAATCTGTAAGGTTCGATGAAAATGGTAAGACCCTGTTTCCCACGAGGCGATCAAAAACGCCTTAAACTTGGTTTCAACTTCGGAATCTGAAATATCTCCAGCGTTAAAATGCTGCAAGCAGGCGAAAACCAAGTCGTGGATAATACACATACCTCCCGCGCTTTTCTTGAGAAGTGACCTCCTAATCAACTTTGAGATCCCACTCGGCCCAAGAACGGTCAACGCCATTTCAACATCAAAGGAGAGGGAATTGAGCCAGCGAAGCGCTCGAAGATCATTCGCGATTCCGTCGCTATGATTCAGCAGAATTCGCTGAAGGATTGTTTCTTGATTCGGTCCTTCATAAATCGGGATATTGGATAAATCATTGACGATGGCCTGCCATTTGATGCCAAGTTCCCGAACTGTGTCACGAATGATCGCCAATGTTAGCGGGTGACATCCGACTCGACTGCATATCTGATTTACCTGCCCTTGTGAAGGGGAATTGCCTGACTCCACTCCTAGAACCTTTTCTGCTGATTCGAGACTGAGTGGTGGCAACTCAATCGAAAACACATCGCCTAACGGCCTACTGATACATGTGATCAGCACTTGTGTTTCATTATGAAGTTTTAGTGGAAGCAACCGCTTTAGAGCAGATGCGTCGCCTTTCCAATCATCAACGACAAGAAGACAGGCGGCAGTGCATAGATGAGAGGACAGGTTAATGCTCACACCAAGTCTCGCTACTGTCACAGCTTGGAGGCTCTGAAGTCCCTCTATGTCTTTCCCTGAAATCCAAAAAACGTTGCGAAAAGCCACATGACTGGTCTTTGCATAAGCTGTTGCCGCGTATGACTTGCCGCTTCCACTAATCCCGTTTATTGCGACCACCTGATTAGCACTTAATGCATCATTGAGTACGGTGGTTCTCACCTGATCATCAACATAGTCAGGCGGCAGATCAGGCACAGCATGAGATATGGCATGCTCAGTCCAAGCTTTCCAAAGACTTGGGAGAAAATCAGCAAAATACTCCACCAAATTGTTTTCTTTGATGGCTCGATCGTAAATCTCTAAAGCTATACGATCACGATCATAAATCTCCAACTTCACCTCGTCGCCAATAACATTGAAGGCAGCGTTCAGGACTTTTGGCCAATCAGAATTCCGACATGCTTGGGTTGAGATAAGGTATAGGAAACGAACTTGTGGAGCTTGGTTTTTCACGTGGTGGCAGTCGGCGCAAAGCTTTGTAAATGGCGATTCAAAATAGCCAGCCTCACTGGAATATTCGCCAACCAAAGTGCGGTCGGTGGAAAACGTGTCCACGGTATATCCAACCGGTTTTCCATCGCGATTTAAGCCGCGATGGATTAATGACATCCCTTTGATTACTTGAATTAAGCAGTGACCAACATACTCGATGCCTGCTGCGTCAAGGTTTTCAATATCATCTGCAAGGGCCGCAACAGCAGCCTGCTTTCGTTTTTGGATCGCGCCCATGATTCAAACCAATCTTCCTTGTTTTTTGTGAGCGCGCGGCTGAACACATCCAGCGAATGATAGGTAGAAAAAATGACGCTCATGTGCTGGGCGTCGTGCCGCTTTGTCACCTCATAAGCGAGGCGCTTGGCATCCGTGGTGCTGGGATAACGCAGTTCATGGTCGAAGGTTTCGACGAAGTTCGCATTGTTCTTGTCACGCTTCTTGCCCACCTCGGCATCTGAGCAGACGGGGAAGGAGTGCAAAGGAATGCCGCTCTCCTGAGTCCATTCAATCAAGGATTGGGAAAGCAAATTCAACGAGGGGACCAAGAAGAATTCCGCGTAGCTTGCCTCGTAACGGAAGTAGGTGCAAATCAGTTCCTCGAAGTAGCTGCCTTTTTCCTTCTGGCTCTGGGCGGCGGTGCGATATTGAGCAGGGATGCTTTGAAGAGGGGTCATGGGAGATGCGTCGGGCCTTATCAAATTCCCGAGTCCCTATACAAGCGGTCCCTGCCCACCGTGGCAAGAAAGATGAGGCAAAATGCCAGAGAGAGAAAGCACTCGCACTCATCCTTCATTTCCCAAATTGCCACTCCCTCCGCAATACCCCTGACTCCCGCTGCGTAATCTTCTCACTATGTCCCCCCAAGATTATTTCACCCAGACCCGGCGCGATTTCCTGGCGACGAGTTCTTGCGGGCTGGGGACGGCGGCGCTGGCTTCGTTGCTGGGGCAGGACGGGTTGATGGGGGCGGAGGGGATGCCGGCGAATCCGCTGGCTTCGCGGAAGCCACATTTTGCGCCGAAGGCGGAGCGGTGCATCTTCATTTTCCTGGAGGGCGGACCGAGCCAGATGGACCTCTTTGACCCGAAGCCGCTGCTGAACAAGTATGACGGCCAGGCGCTGCCGGACTCGATTGTGGGCGATGCCAAGTTCGCTTTCCTGCAAAAGGAAACGGCCCGCGTGATGGGCACGAAGCGGGTCTTTAAAAAGCATGGCAAGTGCGGCATGGAGCTGTCGGATCTGCTGCCGCACATCGCTACCTGTGCGGATGACATCGCGCTGATCCGGTCCATGCACACGACGCAGTTTAACCACCTGCCGGGCCAGCTCATGCTGAACTGCGGTGCTCCATTGTTAGGCCGCCCCAGCGTCGGGTCCTGGGTGACGTATGGACTGGGCAATGCCTCGCAGGAACTGCCGTCCTATGTGGTGATGGTCTCCAAAGGTCGTGGCCTACCCGGTGGCAGCTCTACCTGGGCGAGCGGCTTTTTGCCGTCCTCCTATGGCGGGGTGATGTTCCGCAACGGGGCCTCGCCGGTGCTGAACCTGGCGAACCCGGACGGCATCACGCGGGAGATGCAACAGTCCAGCCTGGGCGCGCTGAATGACCTGAACCGCCTGCGCCATCGCCACATCGGCGATCCTGAAATCGCCAGCCGCATCAACAGCTATGAGCTGGCCTTTAAGATGCAAAGCGCTGCACCGGAGCTGGTGGACATCGCCGGGGAATCCCAGGCCACTTTGGATGCCTATGGCATCAACCGCATCGAGCCACCGATTAAGAGCAACCTGGGTGGCATCGGCAATTACCAAGTCTTCTCCCGCCAATGTCTCCAGGCCCGCCGTATGGTCGAGCGCGGGGTCCGGTATGTGAACATCATCCACGCCTCCTGGGACCATCACAGCAGTCTGGATCCCCAGCTGGAGCATAATTGCGGCATGGTGGACCAGCCTATTGCTGCCTTGTTAAAAGATCTCAAACAGCGTGGTCTGCTCGATACCACCCTCGTCGTCTGGGGCAGTGAATTTGGCCGCACGGCTCTTGGTGAAAACCGTCCCGGTGCCAAGAAGATCACCGGGCGTGATCACCACCCGGCCGCCTTTTCCCTGTGGATGGCGGGCGGCGGAATCAAAGGTGGTCAGGTCTATGGCGAGAGCGACGACTTCGCCTGGAACGTGGCCAAAGATCCTGTCTCCATCCATGATTTCCACGCCACCATCCTGCGCCTGTTCGGCATGGACCACACCAAGCTGACCTACCGTTTCCAAGGCCGAGAGTTCCGCCTCACGGATGTCCATGGCGAGGTGGTCAAGGGACTTCTGGCCTAACTAAATATTATTCCTCGTCAAACTGGTCCAGGTGAAACTGGCAGCAGCCTAGATCCAGTGTCTGGGTGCCTGCCTTCATGCGGGAGCGGAAGGCTTCGGCCAGGGAATAGACCCGCTGTTGGCTATGCTTCTCTACCTCGATCAGGCCTGCCTCACGTAGCACACGCAGGTGCTTGGAGGCATTGTAGGGTGTCGCGGAAAGTTCCTCGCAGAGGTCGTTCACACACCTTGGTCCGCCCAGCAGGGCACGCACCAGCGCAAAGCGCGTCGGCTCGCCGAGCGCTCGCATGGCGGTGAGGCAGTCAAAGTGGATGCGACGGCTTCGGGGCATGGGCAATGCTTACGCTGACAGCCGCTATGCGCAAGACCCGGCTGCGGTGCTTCCGCGCTCTTTTAGCTATTGAGATCTTTCAGCGGCAGAGTGGGCTGCTTGCGATATTTGTTCCACTGGTCAATGGCCCCCCAGATGAGGTAGGTGAGGACGTATGAAACGGGCACCAGCACTGCGCCCAAGATCACCCCGCCAAAGAGCATGACGGGCGCATGCTCCCTCAAGGCCAGCCACATCTCAGCGACGTGTTCAGGAAACTTCGTGGGGAATGGGGTCGATGGAACTTCGGTCAGGAAAGCCAGCGCCCATTTACCGACATTGTATTCCAGGGGGATCAAGGCCGCCATGGTCACAGGATTGCTGACCCAGCACATGGCGATGGCGATGGGGATGTTTACCCGGAAGACGGCGGCCAGGATGACGGCCGATGGCATCTGGATGGGCAGCAATTGCAAGGTCACAAAAGTGCCCACAGCCATGCCGCCGGCAAAGGTGTGCTGGGTAGGCCGCCAGACCCGTTTGTCCAAAAAGTGACGTGCGAACCAACGCATGACGGGGCGAGTCTTCAGCTTTCTTGGATGCTTGAAGAATCGGTAGGTCTTGAAAACTGACCTGCGGAAATAGCCTTTGGCAAAATCAACCATGGGTGGAGGTACTGTGATTTGCAGTGGCGGCGTAGATGAGCAGTCCTGCACCCAAGACAATGCGGTAGATGGCGAAGCTGTTGAAGGTGTGGCTTTGGACAAAACGGATCAGCCATTTCACCACGATAAAGGCTGATAAGGCGCTGACCACGGTGCCCAGGGCGACCATGGACCAGTCTTCACTGCCGGCTCCATGCTTGCGTAGCTCGGAGAAGATTTGCAAACCTCCCGCCGCCGTTAATGTGGGGATGCCCAGCAGAAAGGAGAACTCTGTGGCCGCAGGACGGGCAATGCCGAAGGCCATGGCCATCAGGATACTTGCTCCAGAACGAGAGGTGCCGGGGAATACTGCGGCTAGAAGCTGTGCCGCGGCCACGGCTACCACCACTGCCCAGGTGATCTCCATGGCCCCGGCCTTGCCCCGGTATAAGCGCTCCAGCCAAAGGATCAGCAGGCCGCCGATCAAAGTGGCCCAGGCGACCGGGGTGACGGTATCCGGCAGTTTGATATTCAGCCATTTGATGACCAGTCCACCGAGGGCGGTGAGGAGAAAAGCGGCCGCCAGTTTGGCCAGATAGTCCCTGGTTTCCGGCTTGGCCAGAGTCATGGCCAGTTCCTTCACCCGCTTGCTAAAGACCGCCAATACGGCCAGAACTGCACCGCTTTGGATGACCACGTTAAAAAGGTCACTCTTCGTCGGCAGCCAGCCAAGGGTTTGGGGAATTAGCAGATGTCCGGTGGAGGAAATGGGCAGGAATTCGGTGACACCTTCGATGATGCCGAGCAGGATAACTGAGAGCCAGGGGGGCATGGGATGACAGGTCGGAAAATCAGGGGAAGGATGGGCGGGCGGTCACTAACGGGCCGATATGGACGATTGCAAGCTCTGGGCATAAACCGATGACAATCGAGTGACATCTTTGCTTCAAATTACGAGCGTCAAAAGAAGGCTGATTGACAGCTGGGGAGCGGGCTGTTAGTATAAATCTGCTGGAGGACATGTCTCTTCACTTATGAAATTTCCCGTTTTCATCCTTCCTTGTTTACTCGGTTTATCCTGCTGCATTCTCACTGGCTGTGATGAAGTCAGGACCACTCTGGAGAAGCGTGATAAGGACAGTGCGAGGCTGGATGAGCTGATCGCTGAAAACACTAATTTGGAGAACAAGCTGCTTGCTTTGAAGCAGGGGGCACCGCCAAACATTGCAACTGCTCAGAATGCTTTCTTTCAGGCAGAAAAGGCTGCCAAAGACCTTGAGTATTACACCCAGCAACTGGACACGGCGGTCAAAAATTATGAGGAAAGCGCGGCTTTGTTGAAAGCCATGGAGTCAGAAATGGTGGCCCTGCGCCAGATACCCAGACCCTGAGTATTCCCTTTATAGTAAACCGACTCTCCTTCGCTCCCCGTATTCATGAAAAACTTCATTGCTCTGCTCGTGTTCATTTCCGCCGGTGCCTCCTGGTATGTCTGGCACCAATATAGTCAGGCTAAAAAACAGAATGCCGAGTTCACGGAAAATTTGGTTATTCATGAGCAGGCTATCGTGATGCGCCGTGCTGAAGTTCAAGCTTATAGCCAGCTCAATGACCTGCTCAAAAAGGTGCGTGACAAGCAGTCTGAAATTGCGCTTGTTCAAGGCAAGGAACGGCTTTTGAAAGAGAAGCTGGTCTCGCTGAGACAACAAAGGTCAGATATTATCAATTCTGCGCGCAGGTCTTTTGTGGGCCAGACCATCCCTGAACTGACTTTGACGGATGGACGAAAGCTGATAACGGTGAGAGTCCTGAATGTGGAGGAAAGTGGTCTGTCCGTGAGCCTTCCCAGTGGCGTACAAAAGATATCCCGCGCGGAGCTTCCTCAGGATTGGCGCACAAGGCTGCATTATTGATCAAGGTTGGGTGAGGATACTCGTTTAGGCTTGCTTGACGGAGGACGCTACCTTCAGATTTACGCCAAATGAACAACCTCATAAAAATACGGATACTGAGCCTAGTCGCAGTTGTGCTGGCGACGAATCTAAAAGCTGCGGAAGTTCCAGAACTGGATCGTCTTAAAGAAGCTTATCGCGGAGCGGTGGGACGGGTGGTGAATCCGTTGACGCAGATGTATTTGACGGAGCTTGAGAAATTGCGGGACGTCTATACTCAGGCGGGCAATGTTGTGGGGGCGGATACGGTGAAGGCGGAGATCGCTGTCATTACGCAGAAAATAGCGGATGCAGGCAAAGGCACTGAAACGTTGATGGAGGCCATGGTGGTGGTGCCGCCTAATGATCCCAATGGAGTCACTTTCGGGCCCGTGCATCGCGGGGATGTGATCACGCTGAGTTACCTGGGCGGCATGTGGAAAAATGCGGGTCGCCTCGCCACGGAGAATCCAGATGCCATCATCACTGAAAAGGGTGAGCAAAGCCGCCTGGTGATTGCGGCCCCGCCAGAAAATGGTGTTCCGGGCACAGTCTATCAGGTGGTCCCTCCTCATACGGCGGCGAAACCTTTCAGTTATACCGTCCCACAGTCCGCTGCTGCCGTGGTGCTGCGCATCAACGCTAACAGTGACGATAAGAGTAATCCGGGTTTTGTGACGTATAGGCTAACGCTTAGCCGGTAATGGTATAGAACTGGAGGTGGATGATGTGTGTGCGGAGACGGGAATGGTGAATGAGATGTCGTGTGCGCTCCACTTTAGGAGGCCGTGCAGATCTGACATGGCTGCCAGGGGATGATTCTTTTGCGAGGGCTTGACGTCTGGGAGCGTTACTTTCAGGCTCTTTGAATTCTTATGAACCGCGCTTCTCTTTCCTTTCTCTTCGCCGCTCTGACCACGACAGCCATCGCGGGGGACAATTACCTGGTTTATTTTGGCTGCCAGACGGGTCCGAAGACGGGCAGCAAGGGCATCTATGTCTCCAGCTTTAATAGTGGCACGGGGGAACTGGGGGAGCCTGCGCTGGCGGTGGAGACCGGAAGTCCGGGTTTCCTGGCCATTCATCCTAACAAAAAGTATCTTTACGCGATTGGCGAATTGGCCGGTGGAGACAAGACGAAGGGTGGTGTCAGTGCCTTCAAGATCAATCTCCCGGACGGCAAGCTGAGCCTGCTCAACCAGGTGTCCTCCGTCGGTGTGGGGCCCTGCCATGTGTCGGTGGATAAAACGGGGCAGATGGCGATGATCGCCAATTATGGCGGCGGAAGTGTGGCGAGTTATGCCATCGGCGAGGATGGTTCTTTGAGCGAGGCAGTCACCTTTGTGCAACACGAAGGCAGCAGTGTGGATGTGCGCCGACAGGCTGGCCCGCATGCGCACAGCATGAATGTTAGTCCTGACAACCGCTTCGCCTTTGCGTGTGATCTTGGATTGGACAAGGTGCTTATTTACAAGATTGATCCAGTTACCGCGAAGATGACGGACCATGGCCATGGTACGGTGCCCGCGGGCAGCGGGCCGCGGCATCTGGCGTTTCACCCTAACGGGAAGTTTGTTTTTGTGAACAATGAGATGCTAATGACTGTGACCTCCTTTGCCTATGATGCGGAGAAGGGGATGCTGACGGAGATCGAAACGGTTTCCACCCTGCCTGAGGCGGACCGCGGCAAGCCGGGTTTCAGCACGGCGGAGACGGTGGTGCATCCGAATGGCAAGTTTGTGTATGTCTCCAATCGGACGCATGACACCATCGCCGTTTTTGCCTGCGATGAGGCGACGGGCAAACTGAAGCTGATCCAGAATGCGCCTGCGGAGGGACAGGTGCCGCGTAATTTTAATCTGGACCCCTCAGGCAAATGGATGATCGTGGGACATCAGAACAGCCAGACGGCGGGCCTTTTCAAGGTGGATGCGGAAACTGGGATGCTTACCTTCACCGGAAAAAAGGTGTCTGTGGGTGGTGCTATTTGCGTGCGTTTTTTAGCCCTGGAGAAGTGAATCATGAGTGGCGCTTTTCGGACCCCTGATAACAAGCCTGATGCGCGTGAGCGCGAAAAGGAGCGAAACATTGCCGAGTACCATGAGGCGATTGCAGAGTCCAGCTACCGGTGGGCGACGGCGATTTTGATCTTGGGACTGGTCGTCATCGCCACGCCTCAATTAGATGTGAGCGCCTGGAATTGGTACATTGTCGGGGTGGTGGCGCTGGTGATGATCGTGTTCTCTATCCGGATGATGATGCATGGACGCGTGGGCAATAGTCTCATCTGTCTTTTCTGCGCTTTGGCGGTGCTGCCGGGTTGGGTTTTGATTGCCCCTGATGCGGTGAAAGCAGGGCATGATTTCTATGAGATGATTGTCAAGCAGTGGAAGGACAAGCTGGGGTGAAGGAGTGGTGGAGGGAGGGAGTGGTGGAGGGAGGGAGTGGTGGAGGGAGGGAGTGGTGGAGGGAGGGAGTGGTGGAGGGAGGGAGTTCTCGTTGATGCAATTGATACGCAGTCGCAAATAAGGTTTGCGTGTGGCATTTTCAGAAGGTAGGACTGGGGCGTTGTGCATCTCATGTGGGATGCAGCTGATTTCTTTTTCCGCCTGTGTCCTTGCTATTTCCTGCCTTTGAAAGCCGATGGCTGGGTGCTGATGCCCAGCACGGGGGCAGGCATTGGCTGCAGGCGATGAGGCCGGGGGCTGTGATGGTGGTGCTCTTACTGGAAGGCAGCGTGCGGGTGGATTGGTCGATGAAGAGCCACCGCGAGATCGCAGGAAACAGCCTGATCTGGATGAATACGGCGGTGGCACTGCCTGAGAGCTTGCGGCTGGTGGGCGGGAAAGCCCATGAGGCGCTGGCGCTGCATTTCCCCATCGAATGGGTGCACCAAAGCCTGACGAGCCTGAGGCAGGAAATGGCGGCTGATTTTCGCACTCTGCTGCTGGGACCGCATCCGGCTACGCCGCTGCTCACTCGTCCCCTGGAGGCGGAGGACCGGGCGTGGACCCGATCGCTCATGGCCCCGACTCTTTGCTCGGCCGCTCGCCAGCTTTTGGAAGGCAGCCGGATGAGTGAATTTTTCTTCCGCAAGGTGCTAACCGAATCGAAGGGGGAGGAGCTTTTTTGCACACGCACGCGGCGTCTGTCTTTGGAGCGGGTGGCTAAGGTGAGGAAGGCGCTGCTGGCCAATCTGGAAGAGCCGCCAGCGCTGGAGGAGCTGGCCCGGCTGTGCGGCTGCAATCCACAGTATCTTTCACGTACGTTTTCTGAGGCGGCGGGCACGACGATCAGCCTGTATCTGCGGCGGCTACGGATCGAGCGTGCGGCGGAAATGCTGGCTGCCGGGCAGGCCAATGCCAGCGAGGCCGCGCTGGAGGTGGGCTATCGCAGCCTCAGTCATTTCAGCCAGGCTTTCCGGGCTGAAAAAGGCATCTCACCCAGCGCCTGGGTGCGTGGTCCGCAGCCCCCTGCAAATGCCCGACAACTCTCCGCATGAGGGCGACAGCATCTTTGAGCGAACAAATCGATCATCTTAACGTCTAACCATAAACCCCCTGCAATGAACTACACCAACCTCGACAGTCGTCTGAAACTTCACAGCCTGAGCCCCAGCTTTCTGCGCCGCCTGAAAAAAATCCGGAAGAACAGCCTGAAGGCCCGTGCCGCCACGCCGAAAAAGAATCCTCCTCCGAGTACGGATGGGCTGGTGGCGGGGTGAGGGATCTCTGCAGTACCCTCATTTATGGATGACCCGGTGGATAAACCTGTATTCAGGGATCATTGGCAACCGACCAGAAGAACCAGGCGAGGCCTGCGCTAGACAGGAAGACAACGCACCATCTTATCCAGAGACCGGTCTTGCCCGGTATTGTGAAAAGAAGGTCAATGAAGGGTCTAAGCATACAGGTGGTATTGTTCAAGCTGCAAAGCGTGTCAAATACTTAGGGAGATGAATTCCGCCTGTTTTGATGGCCCTTCGACTGCGAAAATACTTTTCAGGACATCTCATCCAGAGGATAGATGGGGCGCTGGACTTTTTCGTATGGGAATCCTTGGAGGTGGCTGCTGCAGGGGCCGGGAGTGTCCACGAAGATCATTTGGGTGGCGATGGAGTCGTAGGCCTGGTGATGGGAAACGGCGGCTTTGACTCCGATGACGGAGAAGCTGGAGGGTTCTAGACCCTGGCTGCGCCATTGGCCCAGGTCATTCGGAGGTGTCTTGATGCTGGTGAGGAGGATGGTCAGTTCTTTGTGCCGGACGACGCCGCAGGGGCCCATGTCATAGCTGCTGCCGTTGATGGCGGCGAAATGGCTTTGGGTGTCTTCGAGGTCGAATTTGCCATCGCTGTGGGAAAGGACTTCGACTTCGATTTGCACGGGACCCGCGTCCAAGCGGCTACCTTTGCCTCCCATGGCGATCATGGTGCGGTCACCGTTGCGGAACTGGCGTGCGGTGGCCACGGCTTCGGCATCATGCATGCAGACGGCGCAGTTGGGGATGCGCCAGTGGATCAGAGCGCGCATGAGGGCGGTGCAATCACCAGGGGCTCCGGCACCTATGTTATCCGCCGGTTCGACCAGGACGGTGAGGCCGGGAGGCGGGGTGACGAGATCTCCGATGACGTGGGAAAGGGGTGGCTCGGGAGCTGTGCCTTGCTCGCGCATGGCCCAGGCGGCATCGCTGAGCTTTTGCAATTGGGAGCTGACATCCACGGTGGCGGCGATGACGAAGCTGACGCCGGTATGGGGTGTATCTGCGAAGGAGAATCCGGCGACGACGCTGACGGACCAGATGCCGGATTCCCGGTCACTCTCTATCTCGCGAGCCATGGCCTCAAGGGTTTTCATGGGCTCCCTAGCGGTGCCTGTGCCGGTGGGAGGCCACATGAGGGGCGGATGAATGTATTGTTGGTTAGGCTTTTCGCCGGTGGTCAGGCAGCGTTGGAGCAGGCGGGCGGCATCCCGGGCTGCTTTGCGAGCATCGGTGTGAGGGTTTTCACGAAAGGCGACAAGGCAGTCTGAGAGCGAGGCCATGCGCGGGGTGAAATTGGCATGTGGATCAAAGACGCCAAAGACGGGGATCTGGGCTGCCCAGGGAAGAGCACGCAACCGCTGCAACAATTCGCCTTCCACATCATCAAATGATGGCGAGACCATGGCACCATGCAGGAAGAGGTAGATGGCATCAATGCCGGTTTCCAGGTGAGGGGCGGCGTGATCGAGAAAATCTGCCCAGAACGCCTCAACGGCAAGGTCTTCCACCATGGCCCCTGGTTGTGCGCGATAATCCACGGTGGGCAGCATTTCCCAGCCGAAACTTTCGGCCAGTTCCAGCACGCCGCCTAGTGGTGAGGCATCTCCTGCATCGTCCAGGATTTCATCTCCACGGCGGATGGCAAAATCCGCCAGGACCGTGAAGCCATCCAGAAAGGTATGGGTTTCATGGAACAACCCTGCGATGAGGATGCGGGAGGGAGAATTCATAAGAACTGAAGGCATACACGCGGCGCAGAATAACACCGAGCTTATTCCGTCTGTCGGGTGCAAACTGCGTCTGTAAAAGATCAAAGCTACGCTGGGTATTGGAGATGTTTTCCTGAGCGTGAGCACGGAGTACGTCAAACGGGGAGCAGGGAGCGAGTGTGGGAGGGTCAGCCGGACACGCTATAGCGAACGTAAAAACAATGTGAATCGCGGAACAGGCTTGCCATGAGGGTGGTCAAAAAGCGACACTCTAAATATCACCCCCCTTTGTTGTGTCTTCCCGTCCCATTACCCCTGCCGATGCCACGCTGCCTGAATCGGTGGCTGCCCAGTCCCATCAAAAGCTGCAACGGCTCATCCAGGGGGTATCGCAGATCATTGTGGGCAAAGAGGAGGTGATCCGCCTGGCGGTGGCCTGCCTACTGGCGCGGGGGCATTTGCTGTTTGAAGACCAACCGGGTGTGGGTAAAACGCTGCTTTCTCAGGCGCTGGCGCAGGCGCTGGGGTTGCAGTTCCGGCGGGTACAGTTCACCAGTGATCTGCTGCCTGCGGATATCTTGGGAGCATCTATTTTTGACCGGGAGGCGGGCAGTTTTGTGTTTCATCCCGGCCCTGTTTTTACCCAGGTGCTGCTGGCGGATGAGATCAACCGGGCGACGCCGAAAACGCAATCCGCCCTGCTGGAGGCGATGGAGGAGGGAAAGGTGACTTCAGACGGTATCACGCATGCTTTGCCGCAACCGTTCTTTGTGATTGCGACGCAGAATCCGTCGTCCCAGATCGGTACGTTCATGCTGCCGGAGTCACAGTTGGACCGGTTTTTGATGAGGCTGGCTTTGGGTGTGCCGGACCGGGCGGCGGAGCGCTCGATCCTCCAGGGGCAGGACCGGCGGGAGATGCTGAGGGCGATGCCGGTGGTGCTGTCCTGGCCGGAAATGCAGGAGATGCAGGCCTCCGTAAAACAGGTGCATGTGTCTGGCCCGTTGCTGGATTATTTACAGGACCTCCTGAGCGCGAGCCGCGCTGACGGGCGTGGATTGTCCCCACGCGGTGGGCTGGCCCTGCTGAATGCGGCGCGTGCCTGGGCTCTGCTGCAAGGGCGGACGATGGTGCTGCCTGAGGATGTGCAGGACGTGGGAGTGGCGGTGATGGCGCACCGTCTGGAAGGCGATGGTGGCACGGCCATGCGCCTGCTGGAGGAAACGGTCATCCCCTGATCCTCATGAATCAGGAAGGCAGTATTCATGCTGAGGTGCACCTGCCCGCAAAGGTGGCTGCGAAGGGTGGACGAATGCGAGCCTTTTTCAAAAAAGGGCCTGCACAGGACTTTTCATTCACCACGCGGGTGCGCATGAACCTGCATACGGTTTCCTGGTTCGGCTTGTGTTGTACCATGGGCTATGCCGGGGCGGTGCAGGCGAATGGGGCGGCTTATCTGCTGGCCTTCATGACGGGTGCGTTGGGGGTGATGAGCTATGTTTATGCGCGGGCGAATCTGCGCGGTCTGGAGGTGCGTGTGGGGGCTGCGCCGGTACAGCTTGCGGGAAAGGGGGAGGTGCTGCCGGTCGAACTGCGTGCATCCTATGGGCATGCTCCCTGTGGAATCGAGGTCATATTGGTGGGCGCTCCCGAGTCGAGCTTTGTGGAGGAAGTGGTGAACGGTCAGCCGGTAAGGTTGCACCTTCGCATGCCTCCTGCCGGACAACCGCTGCGCTTGCTGCTGCGGAGTGCGTATCCACTGGGCCTGCTGAAAGCGCAGCGTCTAGTGAATGTGGAGCTGACGCGGCATGCGGTACCTGCGGCATCTGGAGATCTGGCTTTGCCGCAGGGTACGGTGCTATCGTCCGGGAGCGATGGCCGCAGCGGTGGTTATTCGCCACCCAGCCGTGAGGGGGATGACTTCGCAGGTGTGCGTGAATGGCAGCCTGGGGATTCACCTCGGCACATCGACTGGCGGGCCGTGGCGCGTGGGCGGCCGCTGATGGTGAAAACGTGGGCCAAAGGTACCAGTGAGGCGGTGGCGATGGACTGGGAAACCCTACCGCTGCCAGTGGCTGAGCGGGCGGGCCAGATGGTGCGCTGGATCCAAATGTGTGAGCAGCAGGGACTGTCGTATTCTCTGAAACTGCCGGGCCAGGAAATCTCCGCAGGGCAGGGGGAGTCCCATGCGCGGCGCTGCCTGGCAGCGCTGGCGGAGCTCCATGCCGGGGGCGCGACGTCGGCAGAAACTCCGCAGAGCGCACGTGTGCCTGCGAGTTATGAACGGCGCATCGGTGTACCCCGGGGCCCGCTGGGGCTGCTGAGTGCGGTGCTGTTCATGACCGTGTTACCCCTTCAGGATCTGGTGGCGGTGCCGGTCCTGGTGCTATTCTTTTTGAGCCTGTCGTATCGCAGCCTCATCGCGCGGCCGCTCAAGCATCGATGGCTGCCGCTTTCCGTGACCGCCCTCGGCGTGGCGGGGCTTTATTTCACGCAGGGGGATCTGCTGAGCATGGAAGCAGGGATAGCACTGCTGATCGTGCTTTCTGGAGGAAAAATGCTGGAATCCCGGTCTCCCCATGATTTCCAGGTGATGGCAATGATCGGCTGGTTTCTCTGCCTCTGCGGGCTGCTGGCCGACCAGAGCATCGGCCGTGCGGTGCTGATGTTTGGAGCGTACGCATTGATCACCGGCTGCATGGTGCGTTTCCGGCGGGGTGTGGTGGGGTGGAAGATTCCCGCCAGACAGACGACGCGACTTTTGCTCCAGGCCCTGCCGATGGTGGTGATCCTTTTTGTTATCTTCCCACGAGTGAGCCTGGATTCCCTGGTGCGGCTGGGTTCCAGGAGGACGACGGTGACAGGCATCCCAACTTCGCTGGATCCTGGTAAGGTGCTCCAGATCGCCAAAAATACGGAAAGGGCCTTTCGGGTGGAGTTTCCTGAAGGGGTGATTCCTTCGAATAATCAACGTTACTGGCGCTGTGTGGTTTTGTGGGATTGCTGGGGGCTGAGCTGGAACCGTGGACTGGGGCTGAGCTATGGGCCGCGTATCCGGCAGGCGGAGGCTGGGGACATTCGCCAGACCATCACGCTGGAGCCGCATGGCCAGACCTGGCTGCCTGCACTGGATTACCCAGTTTATGGAACGGACGGACGGGCGGATCTGACGCTGCATGCGGAGCGCCTCCTGAGCGCCCATGAGCCTGTCCGTAAACAACGGCGTCTCAATGTGCTTTCGCGGCCGCAATTGGTCTGGGAGCCGCTGCCGGAGTCTCATCGTCTGGCGGCGCTGCAGGTCCCCCGGGATTTTTCTGTGAATCTGAGGAGCCTGGCGGAGCAGTGGAGGCAGGCTTCAGCGAATGATCAGCAGGTGGTGGAAGCAGGACTTAATTACCTGCGAACCCAGGGTTTCAAATACACGATGGAGCCGGGGACGTATCTCGGGCCGGGAGCCCTGGAGGAATTCGTGCTGCGGCGGCGCATTGGTTTTTGTGAGCATTTCAGCGCTGCCTTTGCCTCGCTGATGCGGGCGGCGGGGGTGCCTTCACGGGTGATCATGGGTTATCAAGGCGGTGAGATGTCCATGACGGGTACTCATTTGATCGTGCGCCAGTCGGATGCGCATTCCTGGACGGAGGTGTGGTTGGAGGGAGCAGGCTGGACACGCATAGATCCGACGGCTGTGCTGGCCCCCGGACGGGTGAATCAGGGACTGCAAAGTTTCATGCTCGGCGGGGAAGAGGAACTGGAAAGGCAGCGGGACACCTGGTGGTGGCAGATCCGGGAGCGGACGGAGCTTTTTTGGGATCAGGTCAATGACCAGTGGTATCAAGTGATCAGCTTTGATGAAGAGTCCCAGTTTGGCTGGCTGAGCTGGCTGGGGGTCAGTGGGGCGCAGCAAGTTTACCTGCTCCTGGGTAGTTTTTTTATAGTGCTCCTGCTGCTGGGTATTCTTAATCTATGGCTGCGCAGGCCTGCCCGGGATACCGATGCCTGGAGGCTGGCCTGGGAGCGGCTATGCCGGCATTTGGAGGGGCTGGGGATGCCCGCCCGAAGAGCCAATGAAGGTCCGCAGGCCTATGCGCTACGCATTGCCAGTGAGCGTCCGCAGGTCATGGAACTGGCGCAGCAGTATGCGGAGTCACGCTACGGCACGAAAGCGGCGTCTCTGACCGCGTTTAAAAAAGCCGTGCGCTTACTGCGCTGACGGTGGCAAACTATCTCGGCGGCACCAGGAATCAGATGTTCCCTGGTACCGCCGAGAGTTGCGACTGGTGCCCACCAACCCCCCCCGGAGCGGTGGATCTCCCAGAATTTTTTCCATCATGCAGGCCCTGTGCAGAAGGGCCGGTATGAGCACTCAACATCGCTGTCGCCACACCCGCTAAGGTGAGGACGATGATGGTGAAGGCCAGATAACGACGCATAATGGAGGTGAAAAGAATAAGCAATTGGATGCTCGATTTGAAAATCGCGTGGGAATTTACACAACGTTCGTGCGACTCACGAACAATCACATATTACCTAGTTTTCTTCCATAAAGTCACCTTACCGTTTGGTAATGATGAATCAAAAACAGATGTAAACTTGTGGAATTCCCATTGGCAGCCCTTAATGGCTTTCGTTTACCTCTGCTCCCACTTCATGAACCTCCTCCTTGTTGAAGATGATCCCGAGCTTGGCCGCCAGGTGGCAGGCTGGATGCATGACGCTGGTCACGCTTTAAAATGGGAAAAAACGGCGGCAGCAGCCCTTGAGGTGATCCGGAAGCAGGAGTGTGATGCGGTGATTTTGGATGTGGGGTTGCCGGACATGAACGGCTTTAGCTTGATGGAAAAATTGCGCCGGGAAGGTGTGCGTACCCCGGTGCTCTTTCTCACCGCCAGGGCGGAGGTCTCTGACCGCGTGCGAGGATTTTCCGCCGGCGGGGATGATTACCTCACGAAGCCCTTTGCCTTTGAAGAACTGCTGGCCCGGTTGGAGGCGCTGCACCGACGTTCCACCAATCATGTGCCCACTCATCGTAACCTTGGGAAATGCCGTCTGGACCTGATGAAGCGGCGGGTGAGCTGTGGCGGTGAAAGTGTGGAATTGCAGCCGCGCGAGTGGTGCCTGTTGGAGGTACTGATGAGCCATGAAGGACGCGTGCTGCCAAAGAAATTTTTGCTGGAGCAGGTCTGGGATATCCATTTTGATCCGGGTACCAATGTGGTGGATGCCATGGTCTGCCGACTGCGGCGCAAGCTGGAGATGCCCGGTTGCGATGTGATGATCGAGACCATTCGAGGAAAAGGCTATGTTTTCAAAACTCTGGCCTGAAAAGCTGCCCTCCCCCTGGCGCCTGTCTTTGCTGATGGTGCTGATCGTCCTGGTCATCAATCTGATGATCCTCACTTTTGTCCGCATCGCGGTCACGCAGGACATGAGGTCGGTCAACCGTAGCCGCATTTTGGACAGCTTGCTGCAACATGCCGCGCTTTATACAGAAGGGGGGTTGCCAATGCTGAAAAAAGTTAGCAAAGCAGGCCAGCCGCTGAGCCGGAACGGCCTGCGTGTGGTGGGGGCGACAGGAGTGGTCGTTTATGAAGATATTCCAGAGCCTCTGAGGCCTTACCCATGGCCGACGCAACCTCTGCGTACCCTTGTTGGGAAAGGTGATATGGACCAGCAGGAAATCACTGCGGACGGGCAGCCCTTTCTTCTGTATGTGGGGGCCATCCGGCTGTGGGACGGAAGTACTCTCTGGTTAGGCCGCACGGATGCGCAGTCGCGGCATTATCTGGGAAATATTGAAAGGCATTTATGGTTTGCGGGGCTGACTGCCTCACTCATGGCCTTCTTACCGGTGATGTGGTATCTGCATGATGTATTGCGGCCCATTCAATCCTTCATCATTAGTGCAGAGCGTATGCGGCTGCCGGGTAGCACCACACGTCTGCGTGCGCCGGGGGCCATTCCAGAATTGAAAGTGCTCGCCTCCGTGGTCAATACGGGGCTGGATCAGATCCAGGCTCTGACGCGGGAGCTACAGTCCACCAATGACTTCCTGGCCCATGAACTGCGCACGCCGCTGGCCCGTATTCGGGGAAACTTGGAGCATCTGCATGATGAGACGGACAATGATAAGGCACGCGAGGCGGCTGCGCGTGGCCTGGAGGAAATCGACCGTGCGACCCAGCTCGTCCAGACTCTGCTGACCATCCGTGCGGGAGACCATGCTGCCTTACGCCTGCATCGCCAGATCACTTCCCTGGATAGCTTGCTCAGCAATTTGGTGGAGCTTTTTATACCTGCCGCTGAAGACCGTCGCCTGGTGTTAAAGCTGGTGCCGGGTTTAAGCCTCACTTTAAACATGGACCGTGAGCTACTGACCCAGGCGGTTTCCAATCTGCTGGACAATGCCCTGGCCTATACGCCTGCTGGCGGGCAGATCACCGTGCGCTGGCAGGGGGAGGGCACGGGGGCGCTTATCACGGTGGATGATACGGGACCCGGCCTGCATCCAGGGGAGGTTGAGGTCATCTGGGAGCGGTATGCGCGGGGGACGGCCGCGAGGCCTAAAACATCGGGCATGGGGCTGGGGCTGAGCCTGGTGCGCTCCATCGCCATGGCTCATGGCGGATACGCCGGTGCACAGAACCGCGAGGGTGGCGGCTCCACTTTTTGGATCCATATTCCGGGCGCATAAAACGATGCAGCCTGTCATACGGATCGTCAGGCCATGTCACCCAGAGGAAACATGAATGGATCGCGAACTCGCCGACAACCTCGAAGCCCTGCATCCCGATGCTTTTGGCTGGGCGTTGCACTGCTGCGGCGGGGATGCTTCACGGGCGGAGGAGGTGCTGCAAAATGCGTACCTCAAGATCGTCCAGGGCCGCCTGCATCATGCGGGAGCCTCCAGTTTCAGGACGTGGTGGTTCGGCGTCATCCGGTTGACCGCGCACGAGGAATTTCGTCGCTTGTGCTATCGCGAGTCCCTCTTGGGAAAGCTGTGGATGCAACTCACCGGGGATGCGCGCGATCCACGTCCGTCCCCCTCACATCAGGCGGAACTGGACGAACAAACTTTGCAATTGCGCGCTGCCTTGGCGCAATTGCCCGCCCGCCAAGCGGAGGTGCTGCACCTCGTTTTTTACCAGGACCTCACCCTCAGCGAAGCTGCCGCCGTGATGAAAGTGAGCGTGGGCTCCGTGCGCCAGCATTACGAGCGGGGCAAGGCGCGTCTGCGCAGCCTGCTGCAACCCTCTTCCGATCATGAATCCTGACCCTGATAATGACCTGCGTACTCGCTTTCAAGCGCAACGCCGCGCCAACTACGAAAGTGCCCCCGCATTCAACTTGCCAGCAGCCCGTGCGCCTTCTCACAAGGTCTCTGGCTCATCGATCAAGCGGATGTGGATCCCCGTTTGCGCGGCTGTTTTGCTGGCCGTCGGCCTCTTCTTTTCACTGCCTCCCACGCATTCTGCACCCCGTCTTGCTGATGCTCTGCCTGTGCTGCTGGATGCGCCTTCCCAACCGCTCTTTGCCAGCCTTGAGCAGGGATCCACCAGCGCTCCCAGTGACTTTCTTCTTCCTGCTCACCTGATCATTCAAATGCCATGAGACTTGCCTTTTTATTTCTTGTTTTGGTGACGTGCGGTTTCGCTGCGGGGCCGGAGAGCTGGTTGCAAAACGGGCTGCTGACACCGGAGATGATCGCGATGATCAAGCCCGAGCTGGCGTTGACCCTCGAGCAGGAAAATGCGATGAACAAGATCGCCGCCACCGCACGGGACGAGGCGGCGCCTTTGGAGCAAAAAGTGCGCGAAGAGCAAAAAGCCTTTGGGCAGATTTTACGGCAACCAGGTTCTACGTCCGAAGTGGCAGCGGCTGCTTTGACACGCCTCATGGAGGCTGAGGCTGAGGTGAAGCATCTTCAGCTCCGCACCCTGCTGAACCTGCGGGATGTCTTAAGCCCGGAGCAACAGAAAAAAGCCGTGGCCCTGGTGCCCGCCCGGCAGGCCAAGCGCAGTGATCAGGAAACGCGCCTGCGTGAAAAAGCTGCCCGTCTAAAGGCTGCTGTGGAGGCCCTGGGCGTGCCTGCTACCGCGGGCATGGTGCAGCGCGGTTTGGAAGTGGAGTCGCTCGTCCGGGAAGGTGATCTGGCTGCGGCTGGTGCGGCATTGGACCGGCTCTTCATCGACAGTCAGGTGGACAAACCCGAAGAGGCCGAGCCTCTGGATTTTTCGTCATTCGCTCCCGGTGATACTGACATTGAAACTCTGAGGCAGCGTTATCAGGCGGTGGAAGCCGCTGCCCAGTCAGTCATCTCCATTCATCTCTTGCGTCAGTTGATCCAGGCCAGGAAAGCGCTGGAGCAGGCCAAAGCGGATGAAGATGTCATTGCCGTCGGGCGCATTCTGAGCTGGGCTGAGAAAGTGCTGAAACTGTAGCCTCCATTCATCAGCCCAGGCAGGATCAGGCTAAAGCTTCACGCTGAATTCATCCTTCAGCGTCACACTCTCGGCAAAGGCCACTAAAAGCTCGATCACCTGCTCCACATCCCGCAGGTCCGCCATTTCCACCACACTGTGCATGTAACGCAGCGGCAGGGAAACCAGGGCGCTGGGGATGCCATGCTGCTGGTTAAAAATCACATCGGTATCCGTTCCCGTAAAGCGTGAGGAGGATTCGTGCTGGATCAGCATCTTTTTCTCCTCTGCCACCTGGATCAGCCTTTTCACCACCTCCACATGATTGGCACCGCCATGCGTCAGGGTGGGGCCATCGCCCAGTTTTACCTCGCCATGTTTTTTCACATCCACACTCGGGGTATCCGTGGCGTGGGTCACATCCAGCACGATGGCCACATCTGGCATCAGGCGATAAGCCGCCATCTTTGCCCCATGTCCACCGATCTCCTCCTGCACCGCATTCAGGGCGATGACAGTGGATGGCAGCCGTGTCTTGCGTTTGCTCAGCCGGGCGATGACTTCGGCGATGATGAAGCCGCCTAGCCGGTTGTCCAGAGCACGTCCTACCAGGCGGTGAGCGCCCAATTCTTCCACCGTATCCGTATAGACCGCCGGATGGCCCACCCGGATGCCGGCATCACTCACCTCGCCCGCGCTGCGTGCGCCGATGTCGATCCAAAGCTCGTGCACCTTTGGCGCTTTCTCATTGTCCCGGTCCTCACGGATATGAATGGCGATGTTGCCGATGATTCCGCGCACGATTCCTTTGTCCCCCAGGATGTCCACGCGGCGGCCGCGTGCCGTGGCCACATCGCTGCCTCCCACCCGGTCCACGCTGATGAAACCCTCCTTGGAAATGTACTTCACCATGTAGCCGATCTCGTCGGCATGAGCTTCGAACATGATGCGCTTGGGGGCCTTGCCTTTGCCATCCAGCGTTGCCCACGCCGTGCCGTAAGCATCGCTCTCCACCCGATCTGCAAACTTGCCTGCATAAGCCGCCCACTTCCGCTGTCCTCGTACTTCAAAGCCCGTCGGGCTGGGGGTGGAAAGGAGATCAACGAGGAAGTTTTTGGAAGTGGCAGTCATGATTGGAAATAGGGGCAAAGGTCCCCTAAACCATGTCTAACGACGGGCAAGAGTTTACCGTCGCCAGGAAATGGGAAAATGCGTTGGTTTAGGTGGAAGACACAAAAAAGAGGGACGTCTTGCGACGTCCCTCCGTGAGGTTTTGAGGCTGTTGACCGGGGCGATTATTGCCCTGGGCGCCAGTCTTCGGTGGCGAACTTGAAGGCCTGCTCGAGACCGACGAGGTCGGTGCTTGGGCGGAGTGCTTCGAAAGCCTGGCTTTCTTTCTGCACATCGGCTTCGCTGTAGTTCATGGCCTTGATGGAGAGGCCGACGCGGCGCTCCACTTTGTCCACCTTGATGACGCGGGCTTCGACATCGTCGCCGACGTTGATGACGTCCTTGACCTTGGCCACATGATCTTCGCTGAGCTGGGAGATGTGAACCAGACCGTCGATGTCGCCTTCGAGTTCCACGAAAGCGCCGAAGGAGGCGATCTTGGCGACCTTGCCCTTGACGACATCGCCGACCTTGAAGCGGCTGTCGATTTCCGACCATGGGTCGGTTTCGAGCTGCTTCATGCCCAGGCTGATGCGCTGGTTGGCTTTGTCGATGCCGAGCACGGTGGCTTCCACTTCCTGGCCCTTCTTGAGCATTTCGGAAGGATGGTTGACCTTGCGTGTCCAGCTGAGGTCGGACACGTGGATCATGCCGTCGATGCCTTCTTCCAGTTCCACAAACGCGCCGTAGGCGGTGAGGTTGCGGACCGGGCGGGTCATCGTGGTGCCAATTGGGTAACGAACGTCAATGTCGTCCCAAGGATTGGTGTCGAGCTGACGGACGCCAAGGCTGATCTTGCGCTCTTCCTTGTTGATGCCAAGGACGCGGGCTTCGATTTCCTGACCGACCTGAAGGACGTCGGAAGGACGGGCGATGCGCTTCGTCCAGGAAAGCTCGGAGACGTGAACAAGGCCTTCGACGCCTTCTTCCACTTCGCAGAAGGCACCGTAAGCGACGAGCTTGGTGACCTTGCCCTTGACGGTCTGGCCGACAGGGTAACGGGCTTCGATGTTTTCCCAAGGATTGTTCTGGAGCTGCTTGAGGCCCAGGGAGACGCGCTCTTTTTCGCGGTTCACTTCCAGGATCACGACGTCCAGGCGCTGACCGATCCCGACCATTTCGGTAGGATGGTTCAGGCGGCCCCACGACATGTCTGTGATGTGGAGGAGACCGTCCATGCCATTGAGGTCCACAAACACACCGAAGTCGGTGATGTTCTTGACCACGCCGACGACTTTGTCGCCAGGGTTGACGGAGTCGAGGAACTTCTGGCGCTGCTCGGCACGTTCTGCCTCGATGACTTCGCGGCGGGAAAGAACGATGTTTTTGCGGTCGTCGTTGATCTTGACGATCTTGAATTCGAAAACCTTGCCAACGTATTCGTTGAGGTCTTTTGGCGGGATGATGTCGATCTGGCTGCCTGGAAGGAAGGCTTCGACGCCGACGTTGACCATGAGGCCACCTTTGACGACGGATTTGACCTTGCCTTTGACGAGACCACCGTCGCGGAAGACGGAAGCGATCTTTTCCCAGTTCTGCTTGTAGGCGGCCTTTTCCTTCGAGAGGACGACCATGCCTTCATCATTTTCCAGTTTTTCGAGGAGGACTTCGACCTCATCGCCCACCTGGATGTCTTCATCTTCAAACTCGTTGGCGGGGATAGCGCCTTCGGATTTGTATCCGATGTCCACAAGGACGATCTGCGGTTTGATTTCAAGGATCCGGCCTTTGACGATGGATCCTTCGGAGAGTTCACGGAAGGATCCTGCGATCATCTCCGCGAGTGTAGCTGCGCTCATGTATATTTTTCGGGTTAGGAGTGTTCTGTTGATAACCGAACACGGCCTCCCACTCCTGAGGGCTGCGTCGGGCTGATGTCCCGCGAGGCCAGAGGGCCACCGGACAAAAGGGCGGTCATTCTCGGGGGAGAATGCCACTTCGCAAGGGGAAAGACGTGGCTGGAAAGGGCTAATTCGGGGCTGAAGCGTCCCAAACTAGCCCTGGGAAGAGCCTTTTCCGGGGATCGGTGACCCTGATGACCTATTTAGTGGCCTTTTTCGGTTTCTTTCCTTTGGCGCCTTTCTTCGATGGCTCGGGTTTTTTCCGCATTTCGACGGGCACATCATTGGCCAGGTTGGCCCCTGGGGTACTGCGGCCATTGGCGATGAGGATCTCCAGTTTTTGGGTCAGGCTCGCGACGATTTCCGGATGTTGGGTGGAAAGGTTGTTCTGCTCGCCGAGGTCGGCGTCCATATCAAAGAGCTGGACGGGGGGAGAATCTTTGGGCTCGGTGCCTGGGCGGGGATCACTCCAGCCGCCGGAGCCAGGGCAGAGGGCGAGCTTCCACTTGCCTTCGCGGATGGCAAAGATGCCCTGGATGCTGTGATGGACGAGGCTGGGACGGGTGGCTTCTCCTTTTTCACCGAGGAGTGCAGGGAGGAAGCTGAAGCTGTCCTCGGCCGCGTTTTCTGGGATGCTGGCTCCGGTGATCTCGGCAGCGGTGGCGAGGAAATCCGTCAGGCAGGTAAGCTGGGCAGTGGTCTGGCCTGCTTTCACCTTGGCTGGCCAGCGCACCAGGAAGGGGACACGATGGCCACCATCATAGATGTCGGCCTTATGACCGCGCATCTTGCCACTCGGGTTGTGGCCTTTGGCCAGCAGGGCAGGGTAATCGGCGCTGGGGGAGCAGCCATTGTCACTCGTGAGAATGATGGCGGTGTTTTCGGTTAGGCCGTTGTCATCCAGAGACTTCAGGATGCTGCCAATGGCGGCATCGGTCTCCATCACGAAGTCGCCATATTGATTGAGGCCGCTTTTACCGCGCCATTCAGGATTGGGCAGGATGGGGGTGTGAGGGGAGGCGAGAGGGAGGTAGATGAAGAAGGGCTTGCCTGCTTTGGAGTCGGCAGCTTTTTCGGTGATGTAAGCCGTTGCCTTGCTGGCCAGGGTGGGAAGGACTTCGTAACCGGTGAAACCGGGGGCGGCAGGACCTTTGCGGGTATAACGTTCAGTCGCGCCCTGGATCATTTCGAGCGAGCGATCCTCTGTGGGCTGGGCGGTAACGCGGGTGTTTTCGATGAAGCAATACGGCACCATGTCCAGCGAGGCACTGATGCCGAAGTAATAATCAAAACCGACGGCATTGGGGCCGTTCTTAGCAGGCTGGGTGAAGTCCACACTCCAGGCCTGCTCGTTGGATTCAATGGTAAGCTCGGAGACGGTCTGGCCTTCCTTGATCTGCCAGTCCATGCCTAGGTGCCACTTGCCGATGGTGGCGGTGTGATAACCCTGTGCCTTGAGCATGGAGGCCACGGTCATCCGGTCCGTGGCGATGAGATGCGGACTCAGGCCACCGAGAACGCCTTTTTGAAGTTTTGTGCGCCAGTTGTAACGACCGGTGAGGGTGCCATAACGTGTGGGTGTGCAGACACTGGAAGGCGTGTGGGCATCAGTGAAAGTGACGCCTTCTTTGGCGATGCGGTCCATGTTCGGCGTGGGGATCTTGCCGTCAGTATTCAGACACTTGAGGTCTCCATAACCGAGGTCATCGCAGAGAATGAAGATGAAGTTAGGCTTTTCGGCGGCGGAAGCCGTGGTGGCAATAGCCATGCCGAGAATGGCGAGCAGAGGGATGAATTTCATGGTTGGTTGGGATCAATGATGAGGCCCTGCTCAGGATGAGCGTGGGCGATGCGGAGGCGGGCCGTGTTGCCCACTCCTTTGATGGCTTGGTTTTCAGCAACTAAAAACTGGTTAGGAGCGATGCGTGCGATGCCCACGGAGGCATTGAATGCCCATTTGCCAGTGAATTTAAAATTTTCATCCGCACGCAGTAAAATTGCGGGTTTGCCATAACAGCCGAACCACCAGGATCCATCGGCATATTCAGCGGTCTGGATACCCTTTTCGGTCTGGCCACTGGCCAAAATGTGCTTCTGGATGAATCTCAACTGGCTGTCGTATTCATAGATGTAATTTTCACCTGTATCTGGAGGCAGGCCACCGACGATGATGAAACGACCGTCCTTGCAGGCCATGCCTCCGGCTCCATGAACGAGTTCTGGCACTGGGTGGCGGGAAAGTTCTTTCAGGGTGTCGGCATCAAAGACGAAAACCCAGGAATCAGCCTGGCCAGCAGGCTCGTTGAATTTGCCGAGATTTACTGCGACATACACTTTGCCGTCATGAAAACAGAGGTCACCCTGGTGGCTGGGAGCGGAGACTTTTTTCAGGATGCGACCGTCCAAGCCAGTCTTCACGATAGCATCCGTCCACGACCAGTAATAGGCGTCTTTGCCATTGGCGCAGAAGCCCTGCAGGTGCTTGGGATAGGCTCCTTCACAGGCGACGGGTTTGAATGTTTCAGACGCGTCAAGTACAGGTGCCAGTAGAAGCAGGACCGTGGAAAACGCGAGGGCGAAGAAGGATGAGGTCACAGTGCAAATACGTGAATGGATTTCGCAGCTTTGGATTGAGCGCGGACGGGGGCGTCCGCGCTCTGGGAAATGGAGCGGGTGAGGCACCCGCGCTCCGTGTCGGTTACTCAGCCTTTTTCTTTTTGCCCTTACCTTTGCCTTTGCCCTTGGGGACGGAGGATTCAGGCTCGCCATCGAAGGCTTTGTTGCCATGCGTGGCGCGTGGCGGTGGCACAGTTTCTTTGACCTCGGCTTGAAGACGGGTGAGTTCAGTCTTCAGTTCCTTGACTGTATCAGCATAGGCCGGGTCATTGTAGAAGCTTTTGGTTTCGAGCGGGTCTTTTTGACGGTCCAGAAGCTCCCAGTCATTCACATCGGGGGCGTAATAATGGACGAGCTTGTAGCGGTCGGTGATAACACCGTAATGCGGGCGGACGCGATGCGGCACGGGGAACTCGTAATAGTGGTAATAGAAGGATTTTCTCCAGTCGGCGGGAGTCTCTCCTTTGAAGAGAGGGACGAGGGAGCGGCCCTGCATATCGGCAGGCTGAGGAAGGCTGGCGATATCAAGGAATGTCTGGGCCACATCTAGGAGGGAGACGATGCTGTTATTCGTGGTGCCGGGCTTGGCGACACCGGGCCAGCGGACCAGGAAGGGGGTGCGGAGGGATTCCTCAAAGATCCAGCGTTTATCGAACCATCCATGCTCACCGAGGTAGAAGCCCTGATCACTGCTGCAAACGATGACGGTGTTTTCGGTTAGGCCTTCTTTATCCAGGTAATCCAGGAGTTTGGTCACTGCCTCGTCCACGGCTTTGACGGTGCCTAGGTAATCATGCATGTAACGCTGGTAACGCCAGCTGACGAGTTCCTTGCCGCTCAGGTTGGCTTCGAGAAACTTTTTGTTACGCGGCTCATAGTAGGCGTTCCATTGAGCAAGTTGCTCTTCGTTGATACCTGCGGGTGGGAGGAGCTTGGCGTCACGCTCGGTAAAGGTGCGGTCCAGGCCCATGTCATGATCACTGACGGCTTTGCTGCGGCCTTCGTAATTATCGAAAAGGGTAGGTGGCTCCGGGTAAACGCGGTCATTGTCCCAGCCTAGATGGCGGAGCGCAGGTGCCCACTCGCGATGCGGGGCCTTGTGCTGGCTCATGAGCATAAAGGGCTTGGTCTTGTCGCGGTTTTTCAGCCACTCCAGGGTCAGGTCGGAAATGATGTCCGTGGTGTAACCCTGATGTTTGACCGGCTTGCCATTGTCGATCATGGGCGGGTTGTAATAGATGCCCTGGCCGGGAAGGATGTGCCAGTAGTCAAAACCGGCGGCTTCTTCGCCCAGATGCCATTTTCCGATGACGGCAGTGGTGTAACCGCCTTTTTGAAGGAGCTTGGGGAAGGTCTGCTGGGTGTGGTCGAAGCTGCTGTTGCTGTTGTTATAATAGCCGTTGAGGTGGGAGTATTTGCCCGTCTGGATGACGGCACGCATGGGGCCGCAGATGGAGTTGGTGACCAGGCAGCGGTCAAAGCGGATGCCTTCTTTGGCGATGCGGTCCAGACCGGGGGTATCAAGGAGCTTGCGCTCATCGCCATAGGCCGAGATGGACTGGGTGGCGAGGTCGTCCGAGAAAAGGAAGATGATGTTCGGCGGCCCTTTCGGCGCGGCAGAAAGGGAGGTGGCCAGCAGGCCGGCACAGGTGAGGAGGATTCGTCGCATCATGGTCAGTGCCGTGTAACGACGGGGAGGGAAGCGAGATTGCAGGGAAATGCGGGGGGCGACGGGGAATAGGTCTTATAGGGCGAATGGGACGTAGGGGGACTGATGCTGGGAGAGCTAAGGACTGCTTCCACGATGAGTGGCCGCAGCGGTTCCGAGATAGGTGAGGACTATCTATTGAGGGTTACTTTTTTTGAGACACCCTCGCCAAAAAATTTGGTCTAACCCATATTTCATTGCGACTTCGACAAGCGTTTCTAGCACCACTGTTCTCACGACATCGGTCAGTTTGGAGGCGTCGAGCCCTCTCACTTCAGATATTGGAACTTCGACTGCAGCTTCAAGTTCAGCATGTCGGCGGTTGATCTTTCCCAACTCAACGTCTCCCCATTTTGTGCCATACCGTATGATTACGCTCACAAGTGAGAAAGGCGCGTTTTCCAGGAATTTTGTGCGCTCTAACTCTGGCTCCAGTTCGTTGCAAACGTTTACCATGGCCTTCCCTCCGTATTTGACGGATCCCTTCACTAGCCCGACGGCCCCAATCAACAGCTCTCGTTTTCCATTTTTCATCAATATGGAAAATCGTGGTTGATTAGAAGTCCGGGCAACTAAAGACGGACAGGCCGACCGATCAATACAACTCCACCGGAGAGCGTTTGCCGTCTTCGATGCTTTTGTTTTGAGCTAGCACTTCCCCCAGGGTGGCGACGCGGAGGTCCCAGATGTCGCGGTTGATTTTGGCGAAGCGGTCCAGGCTGAATGGATCGGGAGCCACGAGGCGCTTTTTGGTTTTCTCAATGCGGACGAGGGCATCGTGAAGGATGGGGGCTTCGACGCCTTCGAGATGCTGGCGGGCGAGTTCGACCATTTCTAGGCGATGGCAGATCATGACGAGGTCATTGCCGGCGCGCACCGCTTCTTGGATGGCCTGCTCAAAAGTGACTTCATTGAGGATAGCACCCATGTCCAGGTCATCGGTCATGGCCAGGCCTTCGAAGCCTAATTGGTCACGTAACAATTTCGTGCAGACGTTGTGGCTCAGGCTGGCGGGCCAGCGGGGGCGGTCGGGATCGTAGGCGGTGTAATTGCTATGGCAGGTCATCACGCTGTCAATTTCCGGCAGCAAGGCGGTATAAGGCAAGAGCTCGGACTCCAGCATCTCCGAGTGAGATTTGTCGATCACAGGCAGGAACTCATGCGGATCGCACTCGGCGGGGCCGTAACCGGGGAAATGTTTGGCACAGCTCAGGACGCCTTCGGCCCGCATGGCGCGGTTGAAGACTCCGGCATTGTTGATCACCTGCTGCGGATCGCGGCCCCAGCAGCGACCTTTGAGGGAGTTGTCCGCCGTGTCATCATAAGAGATGTCGAGGACGGGGCAGAGATCGAGGTTAAAACCGAAAAGGCGCAGGATCTGACCAGTAAGCTTGCCGTGTTGTTTGATGAGCTTGACGTCGCCTTTGTCGCGGAGGGACTGGGCATTCGGCGGCTCTTCACCAATGAGGCGGAGGCGGGAAACGCGGCCGCCTTCCTGGTCAATGGTGATGAAGGGTTCAATGTCCGAGAGGTCACGAAGGTCATCGATGAGTTTCCGCACCTGCTCTGGGGAAATGATGTTGCGGCCAAAAAGGATGAAGCCACCGGGCTGCAGCTTCTTGAAGCGGGCGGCAGTTTCGGAATCGAGTTCAGGACCGGGAACGCCGGTGAGGAGGAGCTGGCCGAGGGACATGGCGGAGGGCGGGATTTGGGGGCGAACGGGGAGGAGTGCTCAGTGCGCAGTTTTCAGTGCGCAGTCAAGGGGGAGAAGAACGATGAGTGTTCAGGTAAAAAGATTATGGGGTAGAAAAATTAAAAACCATTTTTTTTACCCATCATTTTTCTACCTGCCCTTTTTGAGCCGAGCTGGGTTATTTAGACAGGTAGGAGAGCAAGGCTTGGGCACACGCTTCAGCAAATTCCGGTGCGTTGATTTCGCAATCCAGTTCCTGGACGGGGATGCCGGGGCGGAGGTGCTTTTTGATGGCGGTAAACAGAGCCTCGTCCGCAGCGGCATCGTGGAAAGGTTTCCCAGGGGCGCTGATGACGCTGATGGCGCGAAGGGGAAGGAGCACGGTGACTGGGGCGGTGTAAGAGTTCACTTTTTCCGCGAGGATGCGGCCCAGCTCGGTGCATTCCTCTGGAGTGGTGCGCATGAGGGTGACCTGGGGATTGTGCTGATAAAAGAGGCGGTCTTTGAACTTTTCAGGGATGCTGGCGGGCTCACCAAAATTCACCATGTCCAGGCAGCCAGGGGTGACGATGGCGGGAGTGCCTGTTTTGCCAGCGGCCTCCAGCCGATGAGGGCCGGCATTGAGGACGCCGCCCACCAGTTCATCTGCCCATTCGGTGGTGGTAATGTCCAGCACGCCGGTGATGAGGCCACTTTCGATGAGGCTTTCCATGATACGGCCACCGGTGCCGGTAGCGGCGAAGACGAGGACTTCATACCCGGCGTTTTCGAGGATGGCCTTGGCGGCGTTCACACATTCGGTGGTATTTCCAAACATGGAGGCGGCAATGAGCGGCTTGTCTTCTGTGGTGGGAATTTCCATTTCCACCATGCCGCAGATGGCCCCGGCGGCGCGGGCCAGTAAGGTTCGGGAGATGCGGTTCAGGCCGGACACATCCACAATGCTGGGCATCATGACGATGTCCTTGGTCCCCACATACGGGGCGATATTGCCAGCGGTGAGGGTGGACACCATGACCTTGGGAAAACCGATGGGCAGGGCGCGCATGGCACTGGTGCTGATGGCCGTGCCGCCGCCACCGCCGAGGGAAATGACGCCCTGGATGAGGCTTTTCGAAGCGAAGTTGGCCAGAACTTTGGCCGAAGCTTCCGCCATGGCCGTCACCGCTTCCCCACGGTCCTGGCGGGCCTGAATGCCTGCGAGGTCAATGCCCGCAGCCGCAGCGATTTCCTCCCGCGTGATGTCAGGATCCACCGTGGGTGGAGTGCCGCTGCCAGTATCAATGAGCAGAGTCTGATGCCCGCGCTGGCGGATGAGCTCCGCGACGTAAGCGTGCTCAGGTCCTTTGGTATCGAGTGTGCCGATAACGGCAATGGTGGCCATAGAGGCACCGTTTTAGACGAAAAGGGCAGGGGGCGTCAAGAAACGGAAAACCCCATGTCGCTATCTAAAAGCGGCATGGACAGTATTCATCCCTTTCCGAGTGATGGGATTGGGCGAGCGGGAATGGAGTTGCCGAAAGCGAACCCAGTAGTCATCTCTCGGAGAGAGATGACTACTGTACTTCCGGCATCACGGTCACAATGTGAGCGCTAGCCTGGGAGAAATAGGTGCGGGCGACGCGCCGGAGGTCTTCATCCGTGAGGGCTTCGACCTTGGCTGGTAGCTGGCTGAAGTTTTCATAACCGAGACCGTTAAGTTCGTTCCAACCGTAAACATCGGCGAGGCTGCCATTGCCCTGCTGGGCACGCAGCCAGCCGGAGCGCCAGGTGGTTTTGGAACGCTGGATTTCATCGGCTGTCAGGCCGTTTTTGACCAAGTCCTCGATCTGAACCAAAATTTCCTGCTGGGCGAGGGCGGCCTTCTCAGCACTGGTGCCGACGTAAAAATAAAAGGCTCCGGCACCGAGTGCAGAAAACTGTTGGGCACCGACATAGTAGGCCAGACCTAGCTCCTCGCGGATGCGGTTGAAAAGACGGCTGCCCATGTCACTGCAAGCTTCGTCAATGAGGGCCAGGGCTTGGCTATCGGGATGGTGAAGGCCGACTGTGCGGAAGCCGATGACAATGATGGCCTGTTCCTTGTCCATGTGCAGTTCATGCTGGCCGGGCTTGACCTCGGCCGTGACCGGAAAGGCTGCCTGGGCATCGTAATGGCGAGTGCCTTTTTTCAGCTTGCCGAGAGCTTTTTCCACCTGCTTGCGGACGGTGGCGGCTTTGATGTCACCATGAATGGAAATGACGCCATTGGCTCCGACGAGGGACTTGCTCAGCATGGCGCGGCAGGTTTCCACTTTCAGCGCTTTGACGGATTCTTCCGTACCTAAGGCCGTGCGGGCGAAGGGGGTGCCTGCAAAGATTTCCTTGCGTGCATGGCGCATAGCTACCGTGAGAGGATCTTCTTTCTCTTCCAGGATGGAGGCGATCTGACGCTTCTGCACTTCCTTGAGCTGAGCGGCTGGCAGGGTGGCATTTTGAATGAGATCGGCGATGAGGTTCAGCCCCTTGGCTTCATCCCCGCGCATGACATCACTGCCTAACAAATAACGATGTGCATCCGCTGTGCATTGGAGCGAGCCGCCGAGGTTCTCCAGCTCGGAGGCAATCTCCGCCGCTGTGCGGGTCTTGGTTCCTTTTAACAGCAAGGCTGCGGAGACCTGCGTGGCTCCGCCGTTGGCTGCCGTTTCTGCAGGTACACCGGCCAGGAAGCTGGCGCGAATGGAGACCAGCGGCAGGCGTGGATTTTCGCCAATGAGCAGCGTCAGTCCATTCGGCAGGACGAAGCGCTGGATGGCGTTTTTCGTGGTGGTAGTGTGCGTGGATGCGGAGGTGGTTTCCACATCTGGACCGACCATCGCGACACTGCATGAGGCGGGTGTCAAATAACGGCGCGCGGCATCGCGGATGGCCGTGGGGGTGAGGGCGCGGACGGCGGCCAGGTAATGCTGGGCGTGGTCCAGCGTGCCTGCATTCAGCCAACTGCTGCCGAGGGATGCGGCCTGCCCCTTGGTGGTGGCCAGTGTGCGCACTTGCCCCCCGATGGTGGCACGGACAGCTTTGGCCAGCTCGGCCACTGTGGGGCCTTTGGCCTTCAGGGTTTCGATAACTTCCAGCATGGCCTTCTGGCAGGCTTCGACGTCTTTTGGATCGCATTCTGCCTCAGTATTGAAGACGCCGCATTCAGGCGCACCCCAGGCACCCGCCCAGACCCAGTGGGCGATGCTGCGCTTTTCCCGCAGTTCTTGATAAAGACGTGAACTGCGGCCGGAGCCAAGAAGGAAGGCCAGCACGTCTAACGCGGCTTTATCTTGGTGACCTTCTCCTGGAATCTGCCAGCCGAGGGCGAGCCGGGTGAGTTCCGTGTCAAAGTTTTTGCGGCCTTCTCGGAGGCCACGCTGCGGTGCCTCCTCCGGTAGCAAAATGGGTTCATAGGGACGGCGTTCCCAGTCGCCTAACAAACGTTGTGCGGCTGCAAAGCATTCTTCCGCATTCACTGCGCCGGCGATGACGACAAAACAGTTGTTAGGCACATAATGACGACTGACAAAGCCCGCCACATCATCGCGGCTCACTTGGTCAAACACGGCACGGTGGCCGATGATGGGATGCTTCAGCGGATGCTTGCGGAAGGAGGTGCTCTGCACCAGATGCTGGACCACGGAGCCGGCATCGTCATTGTCCATGGCCATTTCACGGCGGATGACGTCCTGCTCTTTTTGCAGTTCCAGGGGATCAATTTTGGAATGGCGAACCATGTCTGCCAGAATGTCCAGGTAGCCTTCCGTCTGGTCCGCCAGACCATCGATCCAGTAAACCGTGCGGTTAAAAGTGGTGTAGGCATTCACATAACCACCTAGCTCTTGGATGCCCTGGGAAATCTGGGAGGCGCTGCGCTTGACGGTGCCTTTGAAAAGCATGTGCTCCACACAATGGGCCAGTCCGGCACCGGTCCATTTTTCCTCATGCAGGCTCCCGGCCTTGATCCAAATTTGTACGCTGACGAGCGGGTGCTCGTGATCTTCCCGAACAATGACATCCAATCCGTTGTCGAGGGTGCGCACTTCAGCCTTAAGGGCAGGGACAGCCAGATTAGAGCCTCCGCTGGCGGCTGGTGCAGGGGACTTGCGGGCGGGGGAGGAACGGAGACGACGGGCAGGCATGGAAGGGTGACAATGTGCGCGGGTGAGGCCGCTGGCAAGGCGGGTTGTGCAGAAGCGGTCCCCTCCCAAAAATCATACGCATACGTCGAAGGTCTGGCTGATTGGAGATAGCCACGCTCAGATTCTCAGCCCTTCGTTCAAAAGAGCGCAGGTCGATCCAGTTCTATTGAATGAGTCAAATGCTTAGCTCGAATTAGCATGATCCATGGAAATGGCAAATGGAGGCGGGAGCCGTCTTTTGCAGGCGTGAATCCGGAGCGAACTGCATCTGTGGCCAACCGAAACTTGCACCGGGCACCATTCTTGCTCCCTTCCAGACTGCTTAACCACAAACATATCCCGAAATGCCCGTCGCTACCCCTGCTCAATACCGTGCCATGCTTGATGCTGCCCAAAAGGGCGGCTACGCCTACCCGGCCATCAACGTCACCTCCCTGCCCACCATCAACGGAGCGCTGAAGGCCTTTGCGGAATCGAAGTCGGACGGCATCATCCAGGTTTCCACCGGCGGCGGAGAATTCGCCTCAGGCACGTCTGTGAAAGACATGGCGCTGGGAGCCATCGTGCTCGCTGAGGCCGTGCATACCTTGGCTGAGCGTTACAACGTCCTGGTGGCCCTTCATACCGACCACTGCCATCCCAAGAATGTGGAGAAATTCCTGAAGCCCCTGCTTGCTGCTACCAAAGCCCGTCGTGAGGCTGGCAAAGGCAACCTTTTCAACAGCCACATGTTCGACGGCTCCGAACTGCCGCTGGAAGAAAACATGCGCATCTCCAAGGAACTGCTGCAGGAGTGCGCCGACCTGGACATCATCCTGGAAATCGAAGCCGGTGTCGTCGGTGGTGAAGAAGATGGTCATGACACCTCTGGCGTCTCCAATGACAAGCTTTACACCACGCCTGAAGACATGCTGGTGGTCTATGAGACCCTCAACGGCATCGGTCGGTTCATGTTCGCCGCCACCTTTGGCAACGTCCACGGAGCTTATAAACCCGGCGCGGTGAAACTGAAGCCCACCATCCTCAAGGACGGTCAGGCCGCAGTCACCGGCAAATACGGTGAAACAGCCGAAATGGACCTCGTCTTCCACGGCGGCAGCGGCACGCCCCTGGAAGAAATCCGCGAGACATTGGGCTACGGCGTGATCAAAATGAACATCGATACCGATACCCAGTATGCCTTCACCCGCCCTCTGGTGGATCACATGATGAAGAACTACTCCGGCTGTCTCAAGATCGACGGTGAAGTGGGCGACAAAAAAGCCTACGATCCCCGCAGCTACCTGAAGAAGGGCGAGCAGGGCCTCTGCGAGCGTATGAAGGAAGCCTGCAACGACCTCCTCAGCACGGGCAATACCATCTTCGGTACCGTTTAATCGGACCTGAATCCTCAAAGCCGGGCGGATGCGAGTCTGCCCGGCTTTTTTGCGCCTTTTTGAGACAGGTCGCACTTCGGGTGATCGTTGATGGCAAGCATGCGCCGCTTCCTCGCTTGTTTACTTTTGGGTTATACCTCACTGCTCGTTGCCGCCGACCAGCCGAATGTGGTGGTCATTTTTATGGATGACATGGGCTATGCGGATGTGAGCTGTTTCGGTGCCCAGGGGTACAAGACACCGAACATTGACCGCCTGGCCCAGGAGGGGAGGAAGTTCACGAATCTCCACGTTCCCCAGCCCGTATGCAGTGCCTCGCGTGCAGGCTTGCTCACTGGTTGTTACCCGAACCGTATCGGCATTCATGGAGCTCTTTCCCCCAAGGTGAAACACGGTATCCATGCCGATGAAGTGACCCTGGCTGAAGTGGCTAAACAAAAGGGTTATGCCACCTCTGCCGTAGGCAAATGGCACCTTGGGCACTTGCCACCGTTTTTGCCCACCCGGCACGGTTTTGATGAATATTACGGCCTGCCTTATTCCAATGACATGTGGCCCTTCCACCCGGAGGCAAAGCCGGGGAGTTATCCAAAACTACCCATGTACGACGGTGAAAAGATTGTGGATGAAGAAGTGACGCCCGAGGACCAAACTCGCCTGACCACGGACTACACCACCCGCGCCGTCAGCTTCATCGAGCGCAACAAAGAGAAGCCTTTTTTCCTCTACCTGGCCCACAGCATGGTGCATGTGCCGCTCTTTGTGAGTGATCAATTCAAGGGCAAATCAGGCGAAGGCCTCTATGCGGATGTCATGCTGGAGGTGGATTGGTCAGTCGGCCAGGTCATGGATGCACTGGAGAAAAACGGCCTCAAGGAGAATACCTGGATCATCTTCACTTCGGACAATGGCCCCTGGCTCAGCTATGGGGATCATGCAGGCTCCGCTGGGGTTTTGCGTGAGGGCAAAGGCACCGTCTGGGAGGGCGGCACCCGGGTCACGGGCATCATGCGCTGGCCGGCCAAAATCCCCGCAGGCACCACCACAGATGCCATGCTCATGACCATCGATATCCTGCCTACCTTTGCCGCTGTCATCGGTGCAGATCTGCCCAAACACCCCATTGATGGCAAAAACATCTGGCCTCTGATCGCTGGAGAAAAAGACGCCAAAAATCCCCACGACGTTTACGCCTACTATTATCATCAAAACGAGCTTCAGGCCGTCACCAGCGGGGATGGGCGCTGGAAGCTCGTTTTCCCCCACGGCTACCGTACACTGGGAGATCAAGCCCCGGCTATGGGTGGAAAGCCCGTCAAATATCAGGCAGGGAAGGTGCTGCAACCCGAGCTTTACGACCTGTATGCGGACCTCAGCGAGGCAAAAAATGTAGCCACCGCTTATCCTCAAGAGGTAGCCCGTCTGGAGGCAGGTGCTGCCCGCATACGGGCTGAATTGGGGGATAAGCTGTCCGGTCAGGCGCACGGTGCTGGTAGCCGCCAGGCGGGACAAAGCGCGCAGGAATAGTGCTACCCAGCCCTGATCTCACCGCGAACAGGGTAAAAACCCGCTTGGAGGCCTTCAGTTGCAAAAAATAAGCCACTGGGGGCATCCTGCACGCAGCATGAAAAGGGCTGTTTGGGCCCTCAAACGCTGATTTCCAGCCGTTTTGATCCAATTTTTTGTCATTTCCGAAAATCGCGTCTTGCTGCCAGAGCCTCTTTGCGGATAAAAATAAAAAATCCCGATTGTGAAGCAGCCATGCGGTAAGAACACACCAAGGATACCTGCCCCCCAACCATGATGAAAATTTACATAGTTCTCGCGTTCTTAGCTTCTGGCATCACTGCTGGCCTTGCCCAGAGTGAGTCAGTTCAGGTGAAAGGTGAAAAGCTTCAGATCAATTCCATCCAGACGCCCCAGTTCTCTGCGAGCAACGTGGGTGAGAAGCGCTGGCGTCCGAAGGATTGGCTGGAAGTGGATCTGCCTTTCGAAATCAAACTGGCTAATGACGCCGGTGGCCGCAATGGCAGTCTGGCCGTGCTGACGGTCAATTTTTACATCGGCCTCAATGCTCAGACAAAGGATGGCAAATATGAAGTCATCAAAGGTGTCTTCAATTACGTGGATATTCCCGCCTCGGAAAAGTGCCACGGGCTGGCTTATGTAGCCCCCGCCACTCTGCGCCGCATCCTCATGAAGGAAAATTTCACCGCCAATTCTGACATCAAGGCCTGGGGTTATGAGGTGATGCTTGATGGCAAACGCGTGGCGGGTGATTCCAGCATGGGTGCCGCCTGGTGGGAAAAAGCGGAGTCCTTCAATATGAATGACGGGGTGATGCTTTCCAAGGCGGAGACACCATTTGGTATCCTTTGGGGCGACTACGATGTCGGCGTCAAGAAGCAGTAATTTGCTCCTGGCTCAACCTCACATCCACGGCAAGTTTTAGAAATAAACAGCATGGCAGACAGCAAAAGCATAGCGGTCCTGAATCTCGGCTCACAGAGGTTGTCAGGTGCCATTTTCGGTAAGTCAGGGGGCGATCTCGTGCTGAAAAAGTACGAGTTTCTGGACATGAGCGGCGATCCTACCGTGGACGCCTCGCGCATTCCTCAGCTCAATGTCGGCCTTCAGGAAATCGTGGACCGCTTGAAGATCAAGGGCAGTTCCGTTAATTTTGCTGTCGCGGGTCACACTGTCTTTTCACGCTTTGTGAAGCTCCCACCTGTCCAGGGTGACCGCATGGACCAAATCGTGGAATTTGAGGCCCGTCAAAACGTGCCTTTCCCCATCAATGAAGTCACATGGGATTATGAAGTGGTCTCCGAGGCGGGCGAGACGGAGGTCATCATTGTGGCCATCAAGTCCGACTCTCTCAATGAGGTCAATGAATCCGTAAACCGCGCTGGCCTGAGCACAAATTGCGTGGATCTGGCCCCTCTGGCCCTCTTCAATTCCTTCCGCTACAGCTATCCGGATGTGGACGAGGCTGCGGTGATCATCGACCTCGGTGCCCGCTCGACGAACCTCGTGTTCGTGGAAGAAGGCAAATTTTTCACCCGCAATGTCCTGGTCGGCGGCGCGAGCATCACCAATGCAGTCGCCAAAGAATTCAGCCTTAGCTTTGCAGAAGCTGAGCAGCAGAAAATCGCCGCAGGCTTCGTCGCCCAAGGCGGCGCTGTGGAGGAGCATCCAGATCCCGCCGTGGCCGCCCTTTCCAAGGTGATCCGCAATGCCGCCACCCGGCTGCACAGTGAGATCATGCGCACCATCAACTACTATCGCACCCAGCAGGGCGGCTCCCAGCCTAAGCGTGTTTTTGTCTGCGGTGGCGGTGCTCTGCTTGGCAACATGACGCTGTTCCTGGAGGAAAAGCTGAAGCTGCCTGTGGAAATCTTCAATCCCCTGCGCGGTGTCCAGATGGACCGTGGAGTGAATGCGGATGAAGTCTCCCATGACGCGCCTTTCTTTGCAGAGCTGGTCGGCCTCGCCCTCCGCTCCGCAGGTTCCTGTCCTTCTGAGATTGAGCTTGTGCCGGATGTCGTAGCCAATGCCCGTGATGGTGCTCGTCGTGCGCCTGCTCTGATCATGGCTGGCATCTGCCTCTGGGCCGCCCTCGGTGCGGGCATGATGTATTTCAAGAACGCTGAGCGTGTCACCCAGGAAAAGCTGAGTGAGATGCAGGTGGAAAACAACCAGCTCACGACTTTGGCCAATCAAATCCGCGCCCTGGACATCACCTTGGCGCAGTCCGTGACCCAGACGGAGCCATTGATTAAGGCCGTCGGAGATCGCTCCTACTGGGTGCGCCTGCTTCATGAAATCAATCAGAAGTTCGACAATGACCTCATCTGGCTGACCGTGGTGGAGCCGCTCAAAGACGGCAAGCCCATTACCGTTCCTCTCTTCGGTCAGGAAAATGAGCCGACACCGACGACCGCCCCTGCCGCCAAAAAGGGTGTAGTCGCTCAGCCTGTGTATGAACTCCGTATCCAGGGCCTTTACCGGAAGAATGATGAAGGTGAGCAGGTGGTTTACCGCTTCGCCAGTGCCCTCGCCAAACTGCCATGGTTCGCAGCGGAGAAGTTCGAAGAAAAACGCGCCAATTTCGTGAGCGCTGAAAGCGGCATCGAAGAGGACCGCTATGCCTACAAATTTAACATCAAGCTGCCCCTTCAGCAGCCCATGCAATTCAAAAACTGATGAGCTGGATTCAACAAAATAAATTGCCTGCCGCCATTCTTGGCGTGTCGGCAGCAGGTGCGGCAGGTCTGGGCTTCATGCTTTTTTCCGCCTATTCGAGTTACAACACCACCCTGGATCAGTTTGATGCTGTGAACAACAGCCTCGCCGGGTTGAAGAGTGCCGTTCTGCCTCCCTCCCCGGAAAACTTGGCCATCAAGCAGGGCCTGGTCAAAGAATTCGCCGACGTTGCGGGTAAGCTTTCCTTGGTGCTCAACACCATGCAGGCTGAAAGCCTTCCAAAGCCCACGACGGATACCGAGTTCCAGGCCAAGCTGAAGGCGAAGATCGCCGAATCACGGAAAATGGCCGCCGAGCGTGGCATGGTTCTGCCTGCCGTCTATAACTTGGCTTTCGACCGTTATACGGGTGAGCTGCCAAAATCCAATGAGATCGCCACCCAGCTTTCCGGTTACCTGGATGCGGTGGACTCCATCGTGGGCGCTTTTGCTAAGGCAGGTGTCCGCCAAGTGGATTCACTGGAGCGCTCCGAACTGGCTTCTGAAAAATCCGAACCAGCCAAACCCACGACGCCTCAGAGACCCATGCCAGGTCGCCCCGTCGCCCCGGCTGCTGCCCCACAGCTCACCGAGCGTCGTCAGGTCACGGCTTTGCTGACATTGGATCAGGCTGCTCTCCAGCAGCTCATGAGCAATCTGGCCAGCCCATCGGAGACGACTTATTTTACCGTCGTGCGTCTTCTTCGTATTGAAAACGAAAGACAGGATGGTCCGCTCAGGTCAGAAATGAACCTTCCCGGTCCCAGTACGGACGCTGTAGATCCAGCCTTGGTGCCTGCAGGAGATCCGAACGCGCCTGCGGCCCCCGCAGGCCCGGTTGCTGCGGCTCCCGTGGATGCCGTCGCCGTGCTCGGCAATGAACGCCTGCGTGTTTATATGGAAATCGACCTGGTCTATTTCTTGGGCGCACAAACGGCTAGCACAGGCACGCGTTAAGACCGCTGCCGCCATCACGACACAACTTTGAATTAGCCATATGCAGAACAGGAACGGGAAATATGAAAAAGTGCTTTTGGTCATCACTGCGGTGATTGCCCTGGGCGTTGCGGGTTATCTTGTCTGGACCAGCCAAAGCTTTGGGGAAAGACTCATCCGCCGCGGAGGCATGTCAAAGAATGACCCTGGCCAGCCTCCGACGGAGCTTGTCAAACAAACCATCGCCCGGCTGTCTGAAAAAGTGACCTGGACCTCCCCCATCATCAATGGGAAGCCAGTGCCTCTGAATAAGTCCGTCCTGTTGGTGAAGAAAGGGGACCAGCTCTTCGATCTTCAGTTGGAGGAGCCTCAGCTTCGCCCTCCAATGACCAATTCGTTCTTGGTTCAAAACGACCTCCCAGACATCCTTTCCCCCAATGTGGGTGAACTGGATGCCGATTCGGACGGTTTTACTAATCTTGAGGAGTTCCAGCAAAAGACCAATCCTCGGGATGAGAAAAGCCATCCTCCCTTCACGGATAAGCTGGTGCTGAAACGCCGGATCACTTTTGATTACATCATCAAGCTGAACAGCAGTTCTCCTCCATACCAGGTTCAGCGTCTGACGCCAGAGCCCAAGAAGAGCGTCTTTGTCTCTCCTGGGGATGAGTTCGGTTTCGACAGAGGGGTGCAGCGTTTCAAGGCTGGCACTTTCGAGGCCAAGACGGTCGCCGATCCCAAGGTGGGAGAAAAGGATGTGTCTGAGCTGACCCTGCTGGACAAAGCTACCAACAAGGAAATTAAGGTCGTCCGTGGAGAAGAAACGAATTTGGCTGAATATGAAGCTGAGTTCGAATTCACCCTCGGAGACCGGCCTAAGCGGATCGTGAAAAAAGGGGATACCTTCCAGATTCCTGGAATCGGAGCCACTTATCGTTTGCTGGAAATCGAAGAAACCAGCGCGGTCATCCAGCCTGTGGATGGCGGAGAATCAATCACCGTAACCAAAGGATAATTTTTTCAGCCCAATCAAAAAACATCTCGCCAGAGAGCGGCAATTCCTGCTAAACACCTCGGCTCATTGTTAATTTTGTCAAATCGCACCCTTCTATGATGCACCTCCCCCGAATGAAGAAAAAACAAATTGCCCTCATGGTCGCGCTCGCAGCGCCCATGATAGCCACGCCCGCCTTTGCTGGCGAGGGCGGCGTCAGTGTCTCCAGCATTGCAGAGCGGGAGATCGCCCGCCGTGCGGCTCGGGTGGAAGACGCGCGTCAGGCCATGGAGAGAGGCGATGAGCTTTTTGCCAAAGGTGAGTATGAAGCTGCTCTGGCCCAATACAGAGCTGCGAAAGAAATTCTGGACCAGTTGCCAAATGCTCCGTTCATCCAGGATTGGCGCGACCTGGCCAATTTGAAGTTTGCGGATTGTGCGATTGTGGTGGCTCGCGAGAAGGCCAAGATCGGGGATTACGTCACAGCCAGGAAGCTGATTGCTGAAGCCCAGCTCGCTGTCCCTGGCCACAAGGGTGCTGCCGTTTTTGCCAGACATTTGGATGACCCGGATCGCTGGCCGCCAGCACTGACTCCTCAGCACGTTGAAAACGTGGGCAAGGTTGAAAAGATGCTGCACATGGCCCACAGTGCCATGGAGATTGGTGACTACGATAAGGCTAACCTTCAGTTTGAAGACATCCTTCGTATTGACCCTTATAACTCGGCTGCACGTCGCGGCATGGAGCGCACAGAAGAAAAGCGCGCTGAATACTTTGACACGGCCCGTGATCATCAGCGTTCCCGCATGCTGAACATGGTCAACGAAGCCTGGGAGCATAAGCCACCTGTTCGTGGTCTGGTGATTGATCCTGTGGCAACGGGTGGCACTGAGCCGACCGTTTACCTGACCCGCAAGATGCAGGAAATCGTCTTCCCTCAGGTCCAGTTCGCTGGTGCCAGCATTGAGGAAGCTGTCGAATTCCTTCGTGTGAAAAGCCGGGATCTGGACGTCGCTGAAACCGATCCTTCCAAAAAGGGTGTGAACATCATCCTCAAGGCCGGTGACGCCCCGATTACAGCCTCCATCAGCCTTGACCTCAAGGACGTGCCGATGGTCGAAGCTCTGCGTTATGTCACAGAACTCGCCGGCATGAAATACAAGGTGGAGCCATTCGCCGTCCTCATCGTTCCAGTTTCTGAAACGACGGCTGAGCAATACACCCGCATCTACAAAGTGGCCCCGGACTTCCTGAGCCTGGGTGGTGGCGGAGCCGCCGCAGCCCCTGCTGCCACTGCTGACCCCTTCGCGACCAATGCTGGCGGAGCGGCGGCTTCCGGTCTGATCACACGTCAGACAGCCCTCGACATCTTGAAATCCCAGGGCATCGCCTTCCCAGATGGTGCTTCGGCAGTGTTCAACCCGGTCTCCTCCCAGTTGATCGTCAAGAATACCCAGCCTAACCTGGATCTGGTGGAAGCTTTTGTGGATGCTAACCGTAGCTCCGGTCCAAAGCAGATCTACATCACTTCCAAGTTTGTGGAAGTCTCCCAGAAGAACACAGATGAGCTTGGATTCGACTGGCTGCTCGGCGCGATTGGCCGTGGCAATGCAGTTCAGGGCGGTGGCGGTTCCGACGGTAACTCCGGCGTGGATACCACAACCATCAGCTACCCGAGCAACATCGCTTCCCTGGTCGCTGGCGGTTCTATTTCTCCTGTGAGCCGCAGCCTCCGCTCGGGTAACAGTGCTATCCGTGGAAACGCGATTGATGCTCAGATCAACGGTCTTGCCGAAACTTCGGAAGCTCCTGGCGTCCTCAGCATCGCCGGTGTCTTGACGGACCCTCAGTTCGCTCTGGTGATCCGGGCCATGTCCCAGCGCAAAGGGGTAGACCTCATGAGTGCTCCGAGCGTCACGACCAAAGGTGGCCAGCGTGCCACGGTCTCTGTTGTTCGCGAATTCATCTATCCAACGGAGTTTGACCCACCGCAGATCCCGACCAACGTCGGTGCGACCACTGGCAGCGGTGGTGGTGGTGGTGGCTCCATTCCAGTGACGCCTACAACGCCTACAGCTTTCGAAATGCGTCCTGTGGGTGTGCAGATGGAAGTGGATCCTACCGTTGGTGCTGATGGTTACACCATCGACCTCAATCTGGCTCCAGAAGTGACCGAGTTTGATGGTTTCATCAACTATGGTAGCCCCATTTACAGTGTCTCTCCTGCCAGCCCTGCCTACCAGTTCATCGATTTGCTGGGCAACTTGGTCAACGTTGAAGCTGTGCCATCCACACGTGTGGAGCTGACACCTAACGTCATCAACCAGCCTGTGTTCTCCATTCGTAAGGTGCAGACAGCGGTGACGATCTGGGACGGGCAGACGGTGGTTCTCGGTGGTTTGATCCGCGAAGACGTGCAGGATGTGGAAGACAAGATCCCTGTTCTGGGTGACCTGCCTTTCGTTGGACGTCTGTTCAAGTCCACGGTTGAAGACCACTTCAAGCGTAACCTGATGATCTTCGTAACGGCCAAGCTGATCGACCCAGCCGGCCAGCCGATCAACCCTAACATGCAGAGCACTTCTGCCAGCCCTTCGGATGTAGGTGGCCCAAATCCGCTGCTCCCAGCGATTGGCAACTGATCTGCGTTAATTAACATTTAATTCTGCCGCAGGCAGGTGGTCATTGGCCGCCTGCCTGCGTTCTTTTATTGAGAGAGCTATGAATTCCTGGATCATCACAGGCGGGGCAGGGTGCGGAAAAAGCTCAGTGACGGAGCTGCTGGCCCACCATCTTTTGAAAAATAAGGACTTGGTTTTTTCGGCCGACCGTTCCGCCCAGGAGCTTCTGGATGACCCTGCCATCCAGGAGGAACTGCTTCGGTCTTTTGGCCCCTCTGCCTTGACTCAACAGGATGGGCGGCGGCTGGCTGACCGAGGCTGGCTGCGGGCTGAGGTTTTTTCAAATCCAGAAAAAAGGCGGATGCTTGAGCAAATCTTGCATCCGGGCGTCTTGCGGGCGCTGGAATTGATGCGGGAGTCGCGCTTCAACGCGGGGGCAAATGTTTTCCTTGCGGAGGTGCCCCTGCACTATGAGATTGGGGGTACAGTTTCAGCGGATCTGATCATCGTCGTGGCTGCTAGCCCTGAAGTTCAGAAAAGGCGGTTGATGGAACGTCGAGGTCTCGACGAATCAATAATCGAACAGATGTTGAGGGCTCAGTGGCCCATCGCAGCCAAAGTTGAAAGAGCAGATGTGGTCATCTGGAATGATGGTGACCGCAATGCTCTTGAGGCTCAGGTGCTGACACTGGCAAGACAGTATTGGCAAGCATGAATCCAACCGACTCCCCCGAGATCTCCTCCGAGGTCCTAACTCCCGCATCTGAAGTGCAGCCTGCGGCGGTCACTGAAGCACCCGTTTCCCCTGTGCCTCAGGCTTCGACCGAACCTGCTTCTCCCCACGATGCTCAGCCTCCCGTCGCTTCTTCGGAGAGCCAGGCGAATACGGAAAAGCCTTCCCAGCCAACGGCTGAGCCTCCTTTCCCCGTAGAAATTTCGCTGAATGATCTCCAGGACGCAGCCTTGGCAGACATCCAGACACTGGCGGAGACGGTGAACTTCCGCATGAATGCCAGCCGCTCCAAGCACCAGCTTATTTATGATCTGCTGGCCTGGATGGCCGACCACCGCACACGCGTGAAGGTGGATGGCGTTCTGGAAATCGGCACGGATAACTTCGGCCTGATCCGGTATCCTAAATACAGTTTCGCTCCTCTGCCTGAGGATGTCTTCATTCCCCTGTTCCTTGTCCGCAAATTCAATCTGCGTCCCGGCAACCGCATCACCGGTTTTGCCAGAGCACCCAAAGATCGGGACAAGTATCTGGCCATTGATCGCATTACCGAAGTGGATGGTGTCTCGATTGACACCTGGCAGCCGCCAGTCCATTTCGATAAATTGACAGCGATGTTCCCCAATCAGCGGATCATCCTGGAAATGCCGAAGCCCTGCGCGGCCTCGGTTCGTATCATGGATCTCATTGCCCCGCTCGGTAAAGGCCAGCGTGGTTTGATCAATGCCTCTCCTCGTTCGGGTAAAACGGTGCTTCTCAAAGACATCGCCAAATCCATCGTCCACAATCACAAGGAAATTTCCCTGATCATCCTCCTGCTGGATGAGCGTCCTGAAGAAGTGACCGATTTCGAGGAATCCGTGAGTGGCTGCGAGATCTACAGCTCCACTTTTGATGAAAGTCCAAAGCGCCATAGCCAGCTTGCGGAACTCGTCCGTGAACGCGCCTGCCGTCTGGTGGAATCTGGCAAGGATGTCGTCATCCTTCTTGATTCTCTGACCCGTCTCGCCCGCGGCTATAACAGCCTGGGCGGTGGCAAAGGCCGCACGATGTCCGGCGGTATGGACTCGAAAGCGATGGTCAAACCGAAGAAATTTTTTGGCGCGGCCCGCAACGTCGAAGAAGGCGGCAGCCTCACCATCATTGCCACGGCTCTCATCGAGACCGAGAACCGCATGGACGACCTGATTTTCGAAGAGTTCAAAGGCACCGGCAACATGGAGGCCACCCTGGACCGCGAAATCTCTGAGCGGCGTATTTTCCCAGCACTGCACGTGCTGAAATCCGGCACCCGCCGTGATGACCTTCTTTACCACCCCGATGAGTTCAAGCGCGTCTCGGCTATCCGCAAGCAACTGGCCCAGGTGCCTGCGGTAGAAGCCTTGGAACTGCTGATCCGCAACATCGGCCGCACCAGCAACAACGCTGAAATTTTGCTCACGGGACTGAAATGAGCGATGTCCAGCCACCCCTGATCCCCCCCGTCACGGTGCCCGGTGACTATGTCTTCATCGACACCCCCGAGCATCTCCAACAGTGGCTCCAGGAAACGGAGGCCCACATGCAGGCAACCGGTGAAAACCGTTGCTGCCTGGATACGGAGGCGGATTCTCTGCATCATTATCACGAGAAGCTTTGTCTCCTCCAGGTAGCCTGCGCAGGTCGTCTGGCCCTGGTGGACCCCCTGGCCATCGAAGATGTGTCCGGCCTGCTGGCCTTGCTGGACCGCCATGAACTCTGGTTCCATGGCTCTGATTATGACCTGACCATGCTCCGCCGTACTTATGGCTGGGCACCCCGGGTCGTTCGGGATACTCAGATCGCCGCCCGGCTGGTGGGATTCCGCCAGTTCGGCCTCGCCGCACTCATCCATACCATGTTTGGCCTGCAGCTTTCTAAAGCCTCCCAAAAGGCCGATTGGAGCCGCCGCCCGCTGCCAGAGCACATGCTTTCTTATGCCGTGGATGATGTTCGTTACCTCATTCCCCTGGCGGATTATTTGATGAAGCTGCTCCGTGAAAAGGGCAGGGAAGCCTGGTTCGAGCAAAGCTGCTCTGGCCTCCAAGTGGATGTGGCTGCTCGCAGCATGGCCCCGAAGGAAGACCCCTGGCGTGTACAAGGCAGCGGCCGTTTGCATTCCAAAGGCCTGGCCATCTTAAAATCCATGTGGGAATGGCGCGAAAGCATCGCCATGGAGCGGGACATCCCCTGCTACCGCATCATGTCCAATAAGCAGATGGTCATCTATGCCGAGACCTTCGAGGCCGGCGGGGTGATGAACCCTCCCGGCGGCTGGCGCCCACGCTGGAAAAAAGAATTTCACGACCTCATCGCCGATGTCTTCCGTGCCGGTCAGGCCTCCTGGCCACAACGTGTGAAAAAGGCCAAAGCCCGTCTCAGCGATGCCCAGCGTGACCAGATCGACCGCCTGTGCGGCTTACGTGACAAGATCGCCGAAAGCCTGGACATCGAAAGCAGCCTCCTCGGTTCTCGTAGCACCCTGGAAGAAGTCGTCGCCGAAGGCGCTGGCCTTGAGGCCCTCATGGACTGGCAGCGCGAGCTGATGAAGGATCCTTTAGGCAGCGTGCTGCCTGAGCAGATCGCTGCTTGATCCAGCCCGCGTATCCATCGCACACGGTCTTCGGTACTAGACCGAAGACCGCGGGATAAGATTCGTCTTATTCGAAATGCATCGTCGCAATGTCATTGCGGCGCTGCAGCCCATCAAAGGTCACCTTCTTGGATTCAGCATACGCCTTGTCACGGGCTTCTTCACGAGTGTTGCCCTGAGCCACGACGGCCAATACGCGGCCACCATTCGTTTCAAACTGGCCCTCCGTATTCTGCCGGGTGCCGCAGTGATAAACACGCGCCCCTTGCACAGTCTCCAGCCCGGAGATGACATCGCCATTGCGTGAGCTGGCCGGATACCCGGCGGAGGCGGAGATGAGGCAGATGCTCCAGCCTTCGGCAAATTGGATGAGCTCTGGATTCAGGCTCCCCTTCGCCGCTTCAAACACATAGTTGGCAAAGTCTCCGCGCACCATCGGCATCACCGCCTCGGCTTCCGGGTCACCAAAGCGGCAGTTGTACTCCAGCATCTGCGGCCCGGTGGGCGTCAGCATGATACCGAAGTAAAGAAATCCGCGATACTTCAGCCCATCCTTTTGCAGGCCCTGGACGGTCACTTTTACCATCTCATTTTCGATCTGTTGCATCAGCTCCGGCGTGGCGAGCTGGCGGCTGGCCACAGCACCCATACCCCCCGTATTCGGTCCCTGGTCATTGTCACCGATGCGCTTGTAGTCACGCGCCGGCATGAGGATCTGATATTGATCATCGCAGACGGAGACAAAAATGCTGATCTCAGGCCCGGAGAGACATTGCTCGATCAGCAAATCACCCGCGCCAAAGATGCGCTTTTCCAGCACATCATCAATGAAGGCCTCCGCCTCCGCGCGGTCCGGGCAGACGGCCACGCCTTTGCCCGCAGCCAAACCATCAAATTTCAGGACGATCGGGAAGCGGTTCAGTGCGGCTTTGGCTTCGGCCGCTGTCGTTGCGATGGTGAAATCAGCGGTGGGAATACCATGTCGTTGCAGGAAGCGTTTGGCGAAAATCTTGGAGGCTTCAAGCTGGGCGGATTCCTTGTAGGGACCCCAGCAGGGAATGCCCGCTTCGGCGCAGAGATTGGCCAAGCCACGATCTTTGACCAGCCAGGCCTCTTCACCCGCCACGCAGAGGTCGATGGCATTGTCCTTCATCCACTGGATCAGTTCGGGCAGGCCAGCCACGTCCACGCGCGTGGCCAGACTGGCGATGGCATCACTGCCGGGATAGGAATACAGCTCGTGAGTCTGCGGGGATTCGCTCAATGCGGTGATGAGGGCGTGTTCGCGCCCGCCTTTGCCAGTGACCAGGATCTTCATGGGGCGGGATGCATAGCGCGCCAGGGGCCGGAGGCAACCCTGGAAACAGTCAGTCTGCTCCGCCGCCGCGCATCTCAGTCACCCAGGTAAGCTTCACGCACCTGCGGATTCTGACGCAACGTTTTCGCATCGTCTTCCAGTAGCACTTTGCCAGTCTCCAAAACATATCCGTAGTGGGAGATGCCCAGGGCCAAATTGGCATTCTGCTCCACCAGGAGAATCGTGATACCGCGCTCCTGGTTGATGGCGACGATCTGTTTAAAGATGGCGCGTACCAGGATAGGGGCGATGCCCAGGGATGGCTCATCCAGCATCAGGCAGCGGGGTTTGCTCATCAGCGCACGGGCGATGGCCAGCATCTGCTGCTCACCTCCCGAAAGAGTGCCCGCATGCTGGGAGATGCGTTCCTTTAACCGCGGGAAGACATTGAAGGAATACTCGATGTCTTCGGCGATGCCCACCTTGTCCTTGCGCAGGTAGGCCCCCATTTTCAGGTTCTCCAGCACCGTCAGGTTGGCGAAGACCATGCGGCCTTCCGGCACATGGCACAGATGCCTGCCCACGATCTCATGCGGTGGCATGTTGGTGATGTCCTGGCCATCATAGATCACCTGGCCAGACCGGGCTTTGACCAGGCCTGAAATCGTGCGCAGGGTGGTGGATTTACCCGCACCATTCCCACCGATGAGGGTGACGATGGATTTTTCCGGCACCTTCAGGGAGATGCCATGGAGCGCCTTGATGGAGCCGTAGGCCACTTCGAGATTGCGGATCTCAAGCATCTTCGGTGACCTCCTCGTCTTCAGTTCCCAGATAGGCTGCGATCACCTTCGGGTCTTTTTGGATTTCGGCAGGAGTCCCTTCGGCGATCTTTTTTCCGTATTCCAGCACAGCGATTTTTTGGCAGATGCCCATGACCACCTTCATGTCGTGCTCCACCAGCAAGATGGCGATTTTAAACTTGTCCTTGATGAACTGGATGAGGTGCATCAGTTCCTCCTTTTCCGTCGGGTTCATCCCTGCGGCGGGTTCATCCAGCAGCAGCAGTTTCGGGCGGGTGGCCAGTGCGCGGACGATCTCCAAACGGCGCTGGTTACCATAGGGCAGGGACTTCGCTTCTTCATCGCGCAGCCGGGCTAGGTCAAAGATGTCCAGCAAATCCAGGACCTCCTTTTCCACCTCCTTCTCGCTGTCATGGAATCCCTTGCCACGCCACAGCGCGTTGATGATGCCATGGCTTCGATGGAGCTGGATCGCAGCGCGGACGTTATCAAAAACGCTCAGTGAGGCGAACAGACGAATGTTTTGAAAGGTGCGGGCGATGCCCAGCTTGGTGAGCTGGTGCGGTTTCATGCCGCAGATGCACACACCATCGAAGGTGATGTTGCCGGACGTCGGTTTATAAACACCGCTGATGAGGTTAAAGGCGGTCGTCTTGCCTGCGCCATTGGGGCCGATGAGACCCACGAGTTCATCCGGGCCGATCTTCAGATTCAGCTCGGAAACGGCCGTCAGTCCGCCGAAGCGGATGGTGGCATGATCCATGTCTAAAAGAACCTCGCTCATGCGACGGCTCCTTTCTTTTTGCCAAAGGTGAACAGGCCCTGCGGCCTTGCGATCATCAGGGTGATGATGAGCAGGGAATAAATGATCATGCGGTAGTCCGCAAACTCACGCAGAAATTCCGGGAGGATGGTCAGCAAAATGGCCGCCATAATGACTCCCACTGTCCGGCCCATGCCTCCCAGGATGACCATGACCACGATGTCGATGGACTTGAAAAAATCGAATCCGGTGGGGGAAAGGAACTGCTTATGATGAGCATACAAGCCGCCTGCAATCCCGGCAAAAAAGGCACCGATGACAAAAGCGGTCACCTTGTATCTCACCGGGTTGATGCCCATGGAGCTAGCCGCCACTTCATCATCACTCACAGCGATGAATCCCCGGCCATAGGTCGAATTGACAAGCGAGGCCACGACATAGATCGTGACCGCAGCCAGGGCAAAGGTCCAGCCCAGGGTGGTGTCTTTCGGGATGCCTTTCAGGCCGCTGGCAGCGCCTACGGACTCCATGTTTTGCACAATGACACGGATGATCTCCCCAAACCCGAGCGTGACGATGGCCAGGTAATCCCCCCTCAGGCGCAAGGAAGGCACCCCCACCAGCAGCCCCGCCACGGCAGCCAGCAGGCCACCCAGGATCAAGGCGACAAGAAAGAGCAGGGGATGCAAAGACTCCGGCACCATCTGAGCACAGACGAGGGTGAATTTGGCTGCGGAGTAGCCGCCCACGGCCATGAATCCCGCGTGCCCTAGACTGAATTGGCCCGTGTGGCCGTTGATCAGATTGAGGCTCACCGCCAGGATGATGTTGATGCCGATATCAATCGTGATGCCCAGGTAGTAGCGGTTGAATGCCCCCGTGAACTGGGAGATCACCACTGCCAGAATGATGCCGGCGATGAGCCAGCGTTTTGCGCCGTTCATGGGGATCATACTTTTTCAACCGTGGCTTTGCCGAGCAGCCCGGCGGGTTTGAACAGGAGAATGAGGATCAGAATGGCAAAGGCGATGCCGTCTCGGTAGTTGGAGAGGCCGGGCGTGCCACCCGCATAGGTTTCCAGCAGTCCCAGCAGCAGACCACCCAGGGCAGCGCCCGGCAGGTTGCCAATGCCGCCGAGAACCGCAGCCACGAAAGCCCGCAGCCCCGGTTGCACTCCCATGAGAGGATCAATGCCGGGGGCCTTCATCGCATAAAGGATACCCGCGACCGCCGCCAGTGCTGATCCCAGACCGAAAGTGAAAGCAATGATGCGGTTGATGTTGATCCCCATCAGAGCCGCAGCCTGCTGATTGAAGGAAACCGCCCGCATGGCCGTGCCGGTCTTGGTGTGCTGGACGATGAACCAGAGCCCGGCCAACAACAAAAGGGTGGTCGCCACGATGACCAAGTCATTGCTGCCGATCACGAGACCACCCAGGTGCAGATCATTTTCCACCAAAAGCCGGGGGAAGGACTTGGTGTCCGCACCCAGCACAGCAGGATGCTGGCAGGTAAATTCAATGAACAAGGACACCCCAATGGCAGTGATGAGCACCGTCAGCTTCGGGCGTGAACGCAGTGGGCGATAGGCCAGGAACTCGATCAGCATACCGATGCCTGCGCAGATCACGGCTGAAAGCAGCACAATGATGAGAGCACCGGCGATGGACGGCAGAGGTATGATCTTTTCAACCGCAGGTGCCAGGAAGTAGGCGGAGAAAGCACCCAGCATCAGCACATCGCTATGGGCGAAGTTGATGAACCTGAGCACCCCGTAAACCATGGTATAACCCAGCGCGATGAGCGCATAGATGGAACCGAGGGCGAGGCCGTTGATGAGTTGCTGAAGAAACCAGTCCAGAGGAAGGAGGAGTTGAGGGTTAGGATGGAGAACAGCCGTCCTGGTTGTTTAAACACAGGCGGGACGCCTGTGCTCCATGTCGGCCCAAGACTCAGGGATTGACTGTTTCCAGATACTTGAATTTGCCGTCTTTGATCTGCAGGATCACAGCGGACTTTACCGCATCACGGTTTTCATTGATGGCCACTTTGCCAGTCACCGCTTCGAATTCCTTGGTCGCAGCCAGCGCATCGCGCAGCTTGGCTGGCTCCGTGGATTCAGCGCGCTTGATGGCATCCACCAGGAAGAACACAGAGTCATAACCCAGAGCGGCCATGCAGTCTGGCACCTTGCCATTGTATTCCTTTTTGTAAGCATCGACAAAAGCCGTCACCTTGGGGGAGGCTGCATCAGCAGCGTAATGGGTGGAGAAGTAGTGACCTTCCACCGCATCACCGCCGAGTTTGACGAGGGTTTCACTTTCCCAGCCGTCACCGCCAAAGAGGGGAACATTCAGACCGAGCTGCTTGGCCTGAATGCAGATCAGGGCCACGTCGGTATAATAACCTGGAACAAAAACGGCATCCGGCACGGCGGATTTGATGGCCGTAAGCTGGCCCTTGAAGTCCTTGTCGCCACCATTGAAATCCAGCTCAGCCACGATCTCACCACCGGCCTTGAGGAAACCTTCCTTGAAGAACTTCGCCAAGCCTTTGCTGTAATCGCTCTTCACATCCGTGAAGACAGCCACCTTTTTCGCTTTCAGCGTATTCGCGGCGAAGTTGGCCATCACGGTGCCCTGGAAGGGATCGATGAAGCAGACGCGGAAGATGTAATCGCCCGTCTCCGTCACCTTCGGGTTGGTCGAGGCTGGGGTGATCATTGGGATGCCATTTTCCTGGCAGATAGGAGCGGCTTCGAGAGAGCGGCTGGAGGCCACTTCGCCCAGGATGGCCACGACGCCGTCTTTGGAGATGAGCTTGTTCACCACGTTGGCTGGCTCGCCAGCTTTGGACTGGTCATCTTCGGTCTTCAGTTCAAGTTGCTTGCCCAGCACGCCGCCGGCCGCATTGATTTCTTTGATGGCCAGGATGGTGCCTTCATGGGAGGAAGTGCCGAAGGTGGCTTCCTTGCCCGTCAGGGAGGCAAATTCGCCGATGAGGATGGTATCTCCGCCGCTCTTGTTGCATCCAGTGAAGGCGGAAAGAAGAATTCCGAGCGATCCTAAAAGGAAAATGGGGCGAGTTATCATCTGCATTTTGCTCTTCTAGCAGTCTGCATACCATGGGCAAGAGGAAAAGCGGCTGGAAGGTGCTTTGCAGCAGGCCACCAGACGCTTGAATGAGGCAGGCATCCAGACACTTTCCACCTGCGGTTTGCCCCTCTTCTCCCCGGTTTCTCAGAATGGCATGGCGTGTCATTGTGGAAATCCGTTTCCTGATTGGCAATCCCTGCCTTACTTGACCTTGACGCCTTAAGCCCCCTTGGCACGTAACCTTGTCACATGAAGATCATTCGCCACACCGACCCCACCTGGCAGGAAACCGCTGCCGCCCTGAACCGCCGCGCTGAAGCCAGCGATGCTGTCCAAGAGGTCGTCTCGGGTGTCATCAAGGAAGTCCGTGCCCGGGGAAACGCCGCCGTGCTGGAATTTACCGAGCGTTTTGACGGTGCCCAGTTGACTGCGGAATCCATGGCCATTTCTCAGGATGAACTGGCCGGTTCCTGGAATCTCGCCGGTCCGGATCTGCTCCAATCCCTCATCGCCTCCCATCGCAACGTCTTCTCCTTCGCCCAGAAAAGCCTTCGTCAAAACTGGTCCGGCACCAATGAGCAGGGAGCCCAGGTCGGGGAGGTGTATCATCCCTTTGAGCGCGTCGGCTGTTACGTCCCTGGCGGCTCTGCTCCATTGGTCTCAACGGCTATCATGACTGTCACCCTCGCTTCCGCCGCAGGTGTGCCGGAGATTGTTGTCTGCACCCCATGCGGCAAAGACGGCACGGTGAATCCCGGCCTCCTCGCCGCGCTCAAGCTTGCCGGAGCCACGGAGGTTTATAAAATCGGCGGCGCGCAGGCCATCGCCGCCATGGCCTACGGCACCGAAACCATCCGCCCCGTCGCCAAGATTTTCGGTCCCGGTAACAGCTTCGTCGTCGAGGCCAAACGCCAAGCCTTCGGTGTCGTCTCCATTGACCTTCTCCCTGGCCCCAGTGAAGTCTTGATCCTCGCTGACCGCACCGGAAATGCATCCTTCATCGCCGCCGACATCCTAGCCCAGGCGGAACATGGCAAGGACAGCCAGGCCGGTTTCATCACCGACGACGCCGCGCTGCTGGACAAAGTCGCTGCCGAGGTGGACCGCCAGTGTGCAAAGCTCAGCCGTCAGGCACAATTGAGGCCCGTTTTAGAAAAAGGCGTTTTCCTTCTCCTGGCTCCTTCACTGGAAGAAGGTGCCCGCCTCGTCAATGCCTACGCTCCGGAGCATTTGACCCTCATTACCGAGCGCGAAAGCGACATCCTGCCCCTCATCCGCACGGCGGGTGCCATCTTCCTGGGCAATGATTCCCCGGTCGCCGTCGGTGATTTCCTGGCCGGTCCTAGCCACACCCTGCCCACGGGCGGTGCGGGCAAATCCTTCCCCGGCCTGACGGTGGACATGTTCCAACGCCGCACCAGCATCATCCGCCTGGACAAAGCCAGCGTCACCCTTTCCGAGCCCATCGTCCGCTCCTTCGCCACCGTCGAAGGCCTCGATGCCCACGGCGAATCCGTCGCCATCCGCGCACGGTAGTACAGTACACATCACTCCCTGTCCCGCGACTGCGGCGATCCGAGTGATGCGATCCAGAGCCAACGGCACCCTCTTCCAAAGCCGCCTGCCAATGTCCAAATAGAGGCAGCCCCCAGGGTGCAAAAGTGCGTCCGTTGCTCCATCCCCCTCACTCGGAGAGTGAGGGATACTGTACTGTCACCTTCTCAATACAGCAGCATATTGATCTCAGAATCCGTCAGCAGGGAGGAGTCGTGCACCGCCAGCAGATCTCCCACCTGTTCCAGGTTCTTCCATTCCGTCTCAAACTCAGGGATCAAAGGAAAATCCGTCTCAGGCACCGCTGTTGTTTCCACCACTGGAATCGGGGTCACCAGCGCCACTTGGCTCTGAGATGACGCACCTTCCGGTTGATAGATAAAGGTCGCAGCCGTGATGACCAAGGCAGCCGCTGCGGCCCAGGTCAGACCTGCGCGTGCGGAATCCTGCTCCTGCCACCAGCTTTTGAATCGAGCCAGCCAGCCGCGATCCTGCGGTGTCTGCCGTGCCAGGCGGACCACGTTTTGGGTGAAGTTAGGGCGCGCCTGCACCGGCTTGGCTTGGCCAAGCACTTTCCAAAGCGGATCGTTGGGGGTGAGCGGTTCCATAAATCGTGTCAGGACTACAAACATCACATCGGAGCGAAAGTTGCGCCATCAGCGATTTTTTCTCTCGAACCTCAACCTGGAGGCCAGGCGAGGTCTCGGCCAGCGAGCAAATGAACGTGCAAATGCGGCACTGTTTCGCCCCCGTCCTTGCCATGATTGATGACCAGGCGGAAGCCTTTATCGCGGTCCTTGACGCCCAGTTTTTCCGCAATTTTTCCCGCAGCCAGCAGCAGCGCACCCAGAGTGGCCTGATCATCAGCTTCTGCTTCTCCTACACGGGGAATGACCTTCTTGGGGACAATTAGCACATGGATAGGAGCCTGCGGGGTGATGTCGTTGAAGGCGGCTACGAGGTCATCCTCATACACCAAAGGAGCCGGAATCTCCCGGTCCACAATTTTTTGGAAGATGGTTTTTTCAGACATCAGGAAAAGTGATGCGGGCACTCCTGCCTGCAAGGGAAAGCTCGCCACTGTGCACGTTTGTAACGGCCAAAATAAGCCCTCTGCAACCTCGCTAGCCGCCTCACCCGATCAATGAAACAACTCTTCCTGGCTAGTATCCCGTCCTCGGCGGGTACCCAGAGATTTGATTTCATCAATGAATTCGCCCACATCTTCAAACTGCCGGTAAACCGACGCATAGCGCACATAGGCCACATGGTCGATGCCTTCCAAGCGGCGCATCATTTTAGCTCCGATCACCGTGGAGGGGATTTCACGATAGCCTTCTTCTTCCAGTTCGCTGGCGATGTCATCGACCAGTTGCTCCAGTTGCTCCATCTTCACCGGGCGTTTTTCACAGGCCTTGCGCAGTCCTGACATCAGCTTTTCACGGTCGAAACTCTGCCGCGCTCCGTTGCGTTTCACCACTCGCAGTTCCTCCCGCTCCACGATTTCATAGGTGGTGAAACGGAAGTTGCACTTCATGCACTCTCGGCGGCGACGGATCGAGTGGCCCTCGCGTGCTTCGCGGGAGTCGATGACCTTGTCTTGGGAGCTACCGCATTTGGGACAGCGCATAGGTGGGAGACCAAGGTGACATCTTGCAACGAATTAGCAAGAGCAGCCTGCCCATCAGCCTAACTTTCGACATGACGAGCAAATTTCGTCCCCGTCATCCGTCACCCGGAAGTTCAGTGTCCGGTCATCCACATCCGTTTTCCCACAAACTTTGCATTGGTGAAAAAATGCGGCTCCCGACTGGGCTTCCTCAAAGCGTGCCCGGCGGTTGGCCGTCTTTGCTGAGTGCAGACGGCTGCGGACAAAGTCCGGCCCAAAGGCGATCCCATAATTCAGCAGACCGAAAAAGATCAGAATGATCTGGATGGGGGCACTGATCACACTGATCGCCAGCATCGCCGCAGTGAAAAAGGCCACCCATTTGATCTTCACTGGCAGGATGAAAAACAGCAGGATTTCTTCGTTCGGAAAAATCGTGGCAAAGGCGAACAAGGAGGCCAGATACAGCCAGGTGGTCGTCCCTTCATAGCCGAAAATAACTGCACCAATGGCCTGGAAGATCATGCCACCGATGACATACAGATTTACTTTGAACGCCCCCCAGGCCTCATCCAGCCCTCGACCGATCCACATCATGAACATGGCCCCGATGAGGGCAAAGAACAGATTGGTATTCGGGATAAAGTTATACGTGAATAGTCTCCAGACCTGGCCCTGCATCAGCAGATCCGGTTTCAAAGCCAGAAACTCCACATAGGGCTGACGCGCCTCAGGCGACAGAAACATGAAGATGCCCAGGGTGAAAAGTTGCAGGATCGCAATGGCCTGAAGGATGCCTGGTATGGCAAAACGGCCCAGTCGGGATTCAAGTCGGTCGATCAATGGCATGTGAGATGTTTATACGTCTAGCACCATCTCTCCGCGAATGCGAAAAGGGAATTCTTCACGGTTCCTCCAGCCAGATGACCCTCAGTCCCAGCCTCTCCGCCACTTGGCGTCCTTTAACCGGCCCCAGCACCATCAGCGCCGTGGCGTATCCGTCTGCCAGGGCACAGCTCGGGTGAATGACCGAGACGGAGACCAGCTTATGCTCGATAGGTCTTCCGGTATGCGGGTCCAGCAGGTGACTATACGTCCGGCCATCCTTTTCAAACCGGTGCCGATAGCTGCCGCTCGTCGCAATGCAGGTATTCGTCAGCGGTATCGTTTCCAGAGGCTCCCCACGCGCACCATCCGGGGCCTGAATACCCACCTGCCACGGCCCTCCCTCCCGGGAATACCCTGCCGCCGCCACCTCTCCACCGATTTCTAAAAGAAAGTTCTTTAGACCTTGAGCCTTGAGCATGGTGAGTAGTGCATCCATCGCATATCCTTCCGCGACGGAGGCCACATTGATCTGCACCCCTGACTGCGTCTTTTTTAAAGAGGGGGGTTGGATCTCGATCGCCAGCTTATCCCATCCAGTCTGGCTAAGCGCCTCACGGATTTCCTTGTCCGCAGGCACTTGAGCTGAATGCTGGGTGCGGCTAAAGCCCCAGAGAGCCACCAAGGGAGCTATCGTCACATCTAGGGCACCGCCTGTTTCTTCCGCAATCCGCCGGGCTAAGTCCACCGTTTCCGCTACCGAGGCGGGCACCGTCTGCCACTCTGTACTGGTATTCCGATTCCAGCGGCTCAGGTCAGACTTCTCGTCCCAATGTGAGATTTCTTTTTCCAACGAGTGGAGTTCATCACGAATGAGAGCTTCGATTTCACTGGACGTCGCCCCTGAAACAGGATCAGCGATTTGCAGGCTCCAGGTCGTTCCCATCGTGTTTCCATGCAGCAACTGAGACCCCTCTTGGCTACACCCAGCTATCAAAATGCAGCCCAAAACCGGGAGGCAGGCTAGAGAATTGAATAATGTATTCATAAAGCGTCAAAACGCAGGACTCAATGGAACAACACTGAGTTTAGAGCAGAGGCAACGAGGGTTTATTGTTTCGATTCGCTTAACAATCAGGATTTACGTTACTAATTAGAATTTGCAGGGGTGTCGAGTTGTGGCGATTATAGGATATGGTGTTTTCTTCTCAGCAGAATCAGCCCTTCGCTCAGCCAAGGAAGGCGAGCAAACGTGCGTTGTTAGCCGTCTTTTTCTGTGTACTCACTTGCATCACGGGGCATGCTCAGACGCTCAATTTGATCAGTGCTGATATCACCTATAGCATTCAAGGCGACTACACTCCTTCGGGATCGCCTGCTGAAAATATCAATTATGGCAGCACCTTGAATCTTCTGACTCAGCCTAACTTTGAATTTTCAGTTTCACCCTGGGGCGGTAGCATGGCCGTAGATTTTGACTTCGTAGGGGGCTCATCCACCGGTTTTTCGTTTAGCTTTCTGGGTCTATCTGGATTCGGAATTGGGAATTCAGCCTCCTATGATGTCTCGGCTGCCACCAGCTTCAATTACTCCATTCTATTTGAACTGGATTCCGCAGCACTGCTGGATTTAGGCATGAGCTACACAGGGTATACCAATTCTATGGCCTATTCTCCCCTCAGTCCGGGCAGAGACGCTTCGGTAACATTCGAATACTTCGGAACGAACGGGTGGGAAGTTTTGGCCTCTCATGACGGAACCTCATACATTACCCAAGCCGTGGACTTTTACCAGACCGTCGGCCCGGGCACTTACCGGCTTAGTGGCACTGGCCTTGCCCATGCAGGCGTTCTCGATGCGAATTCCAGCGTCAATATCTCCCCTGCACCCGTGCCTGAGCCTAGTGCGCTGCTGCTTCTGGGAATCACTGGCTGGCTAGTCGTGAACCGACGCAGCCGTTCCAGCAAATACCATGCATAACAAAAAGGCCGACGATTTCTCGTCGGCCTAAGTGGGGGAGGGAATAAGGTATTAAACCACCACGCAATGCACGCGGCTGATGCCTTCGATAGATTCCAGCTCGGCGATAACGGCCTGGCTTGGGGTTGAATCCAGGGTCAGCAGGGTCAGGGCGGTACCGCCTTCTTTGTTCCGGCTTAGGGACATGTCCGCGATGTTGATCTTGTGCTTGCCGAGGATCGTCGAGTAAGCGGCGATCATGCCGGGGCGGTCCTGGTTTTCGATCAGCAGCAGTGTGCCTTCGGGACGGGTTTCAATGTGACGGCCATTGACCTTGACGATGCGCGGCTCACCGGCAAAGAAGGTGCCGGCGATGCTGGCAGTTTCAGTTCCGTTGGAGGCCTGGACTTCGATCAGGTCGGTGAATTCGCTGGCGTCCGGCACGCGGCTTTCGGTGGTGCGCAGGCCCAGGCCTTCGGCCACGCCGTTAGCATTGATGTAGTTTACCTGCTCGGCACCGACAGCGCGTTCCAGGAAACCTTTGAGCACGGAGCGTGAAATGAGCGTGGTGTCTCCTGTTCCTACTTTGCCGCTGTAATTGATGCTGACGACATTGGAACGAGCAGGCGCGAACTGGGAAAGCAGGCGGCCGAGCAGTTCACCAAATTTGAGGAAGGGCCCCAGGTCGGCGAGTGTCTTCGGATCCACGTTGGGCATGTTAACCGCATTGACCACGGTGCCCTGAAGCAGGTGCGCCTTGATCACTTCGGCAATCTCAATACCCACGTTTTCCTGGGCTTCTTCAGTGGAAGCACCCAGGTGCGGGGTGAAGACGGTATTCGGAGCCTTCAGCAACGGATAGTCCGCAGGTGGCGGCTCGACTTCGAAGACGTCCAGAGCAGCACCGGCGATGGTACCGTTGGTCAGGGCCTCAGCCAGGGCGGCATCATCAATCAGACCACCACGGGCGCAGTTAATGATACGGCAGCTTTTCTTGAGCGAGGCCAGACGCTTCGCATTGATCATGTGCTTGGTCTCTGGTGTCAGAGGCATGTGCATCGTGATGTAGTCTGCCTGCACGATGGCGGCATCCAGGTCTTCACACAGTTCCACGCCCAGGCTTTCGGCGCGGTTCTTGGAAAGATAAGGGTCATAGGCCACCACACGCATGCCAAAGGCCTTGGCGCGCTTGGCGAATTCGGCTCCAATGCGGCCCATGCCGAGGACGACGAGGGTCTTACCATAGACTTCGGTACCCTGGAAGTTTTTGCGGTCCCACTTGCCGCTGACGATGGTCGCGTGGGCCTGGGGAGTCTTGCGGGAAAGAGCCATCATCAGGGTGAAGGCCTGCTCTGCCGTGGAAATCGTATTGCCACCGGGGGTATTCATGACCACCACGCCGCGCTTGCTAGCGACTGGGACATCAATGTTATCCACGCCGACGCCTGCACGGCCGACGACTTTGAGAAGAGGGGCTGCGTCGAGGACTTTGGAAGTCACTTTGGCACCGCTGCGGACGATGATCGCATGGGCGTCACGGGAGGCTTCCACCATGGCGTCTTCCGCCTTTAGGTCCATGTTCACCTCGACGGAAAAGGACGGCTCCGCTTTGAGGAGATCGATACCTTTGCTCGAAATAGGGTCGTTGTTACCGGCGATGAGAATCTTGAACTGCTGGGCCATAGGGGCGTTCAAGGTAGGCGGCTTTGCCAGGGAGGCAAGCGAGAGGTGAATCTCACGAAGGAATCCCACAGGGCGTCACTGGATGGCAGATGCCTTAAGCCGCTTACTTCCTTCCCGTGCCGTAATTGGGATGCCTTTTGTCGTGGCGGACAGACAGGATGCGCACACGATCTGCATGGACGCGATAGAAGATCGAGTATGGAAAGCGTTTAACATGAGCTTTCCGCCTGCCTGCACTCGCTTGAGGGAATGCGAGTGGGTTGATGAGATGGCATCCAATACCTGCGCAACCATTGCGAAAAACTCATCACCGAGGCCGTCTTTTCGTTCGTCATACCACGCACAGGCATCATCTACCTCCCTTTGCACAACATGGTGATACGTCAGTTTCACTTGGGAAGTCGAGATGCAAAGTGGGCCATGAAATCTTCATGGCTCATGTGAGCAGAAGCGTCCTGGTCAAGCTCCGCCTCACGTTGATTGAGCAATGTTTCGAACTCTTCATCCCCTTCGTGCTGCGCCGATCGTGTGGATTCCCAAAGATTGGAAGCCAGACGGCAGCGTTCACTGAACCCTAACTGCAACGCGGCGGACATCACGGATTCATAGGTGGCGCTCATGGATAAAAAGAACCTCAAAATGCCGGGCAAGCAACCTTGTTTTGTACCCCGGCAAAGAATGGCCCGCCTCCCTTTTTAGGGGGGCGGGCCAGAAGCGTTCGGTTCGATCAGTGTTGCCTATTTCACCACGGGGCGGAGGACGATGTTGCGGTAGTCCACGTTGGTGTGGTCGCCCTGGAGGAAGAGGGGGCCGGGTTTGAATTCGTCGCTGGTTAGGGCACCGCCGGTGCAGCCGAGGACGGGCTGGTTATCAATGATGTTTTTGCCATTGAGGATCACGGTCAGGTGGCGGTCCACGAGGGTGATGTCCATCGTCTGCCATTCACCAATCGGCTTTTCAGCGGCGACGGATGGGGTGATGCGGCTGTAGAGGCCGCCCATGTTATGCGGGTCCAGGGGCTTGCCGTAGGACTCAGCGACTTGGACTTCGTAAATGCCGCGGAGGTAGATGCCGCTATTGCTGTTTTTCTGGGTGCGGACTTCGAGCTTGAGGTTGAAGTCTTCGAATTCGGCGTCGGTGCGGAGGTTGCCGAAGTGCTTGTCCTTTTCTTTAACCACACGGTTGATCAGGGTGCCGTCTTCGACGCTCCAGCCGCTGAGGTCATCCGGCTTGATCAAGCGCCAGCCGGTGAGGTCCTTGCCATTGAACAGGGTGACGGGTTCACCAAACTTGACCTTGGCGAGATCCGGTGTAGCCGGGATGGCGGGGATGCGTTTGCCGGTGAAGGAGCCTTGGCCGAAAGGCTTGCCATCGGGTTTGGTCTTCACGGTGCTGCCGGTGAGGGTATCGCCGGAAACTTTGATGGTGAGGGTTTCCGTGGTGGTCGGGGCATCTGGCTTGTCTTTGGGCTTGGAGATGCGGGTGATGAGGAGGCTATCCCCTTCCAGTTTGGTGGTCTGTGTGGGGACCACGCTGCCGCCGCCCCAGAGGACGCTAGAGGAGAGGACACCTTCTTTTTCATCGACGCCGAGCCAGCCGGCACGGCCGCCGTCCAGGGTCAGAGCCCAGCGGCCCATGAAGGGGTTTTCAGCGGCCTGGGCAAAGGCGGTGAAGCCGAGGGTGGCCAGGAGAATAAGATGACGGCGTGAAGTGATCATAAAATGAAACGGGGTTGGAGTTCCTGGCAGATGAACTGATCAGGGGAGTAAAGAACAGATTATTTTTTCTGATCCTTCAGACAATCTTCATCCTGGGGGACGGCGGTGCCGGCTTGGTCCACGGGATGATTGAAGAGATAGTGCCAGACGGCTTCATGGAGGAACTCACCATTGGGGCCTTTAGCGGCGGCTTTGCCAGGGGTGACGGAGCTATGGGCCCGCTTGGCATCTCCTTTGACGTCGAAGTCCGTGGTCAGGCGGCGTGAGTTTGCAAAGGGCGGGGCGCTGCCATCCACTTCCACGATTGGGCCGAATTTATGCAGGCCTATCATTTCCCAGGAGCGGCAGTAGTGGTCGCCGCTCCAGCCGCCATCCAGAACGTGGCTGAAACCGAAGTAACGGTTTTCCGGTGTAGCGGAGGGGTAGCCCTGCCATTCGTCGAGCTGGTCACGCGGGCCGCAGAAGCAGACGACGCGACCCACTTTTTGATGCTTGGCAAAACGGGCAGAGCTGGTGGCCCCATGGGAGGCACCGGAGATGATGACCTTTTCCCAGTCGAGGCCATCGCCTTTTTCATTGAGGAACTGTTCCCATTTGCCCTGCGGATTTTCTTTGGCGAGGTATTTCACGAACTGAAAGGAGCGTTCCATCATGCTGTCCGGTTTTGGGATGGCGCAGAGGTCGGAGCTATCCACCCCGGTAGTCACTTCGAGGCGCATGTTGCCCAGGCTTTTGCCATCATCCCGACGCTCGTCCGGGATCATGCCAAACCATTTGTTCGCGTAGTGCACCTGGATGGCATGGATGCCATAGCTGTTCACCTTTTCAAACAAGGTGCCGTTGTAACCCATGAGCCAGATCATGAGTTTCCCCTGAGGGGCCACGCGTGTATCCACATTGGCATGCTCGATATCCTGCGGGGCTCCCTTTTTATCGGCGAATACAAACCCGATCTCCGGATGCTCCTTGGCCTCCGGATCAATCTCACTGGCGCGTTTAGTGATGTCATAACGTTGCGGGTTAGGATCATTAAACGCAGGGGCAGCGGCATGAGCCGAGAGCGCCAAGAAAGGCAGGAGAAGGAGGTATTTCATCGGTTGGGGTTGGGGCAGATCTGAATGGGGGAGGGACTACTTTTTCTTCGGTGGATTCAGCTCCTCGGAGGTCCACATGCCGACGCGGTCTTTGTATTGGGCGCGCAGCTTGGTGACGTCTTTCGGCTCGACCGGGGAGGCGTTGTGTTCCCATTCGCGACGGAGGTAGGTGACGACGCTGGCGATGTCATCATCGGTCAGATGGGGCAGAGGGGGCATGGCGAGGTTCCAGGTGCGGCCGCTGACCCTGACCGGACCGGCGAGGCCGTGAAGGACGATGCGGGTGGCGAACTCCGGCTTGCCGAGCACCCATTCGCTGTCCACGAGAGGTGGGGCCAGGCCATCAAGGCCATAGCCGTGAGGCTGGTGGCAGGCGGCGCAGAGACCGGCATAGATGACCTTTCCTTTTTCAAAACGTGCCTGCTGAGCTTCGTTAAGAGGAACGATTTTAGGTGGTTTGGGAGCGCCGGGTTTGCCTTCCCAGGCGAGGCGGCTGTCGATGCTGGCAAAATGAGAGGCGCTGCGGGTGGAGAGCAACTTTTTGAGCACGGCCAGAGATTCTGGTTCCTTGTCCAGCCAGAGCATTTTTGCTTTCACGGCAGACTTGGAGGAGCCGCTGGTGGTCGCGGAAAGTCCTTTTACAAGAATGGCCTGGGCGGCGCTGCCTTTCGGCAGGGATGCGGCCAGGGTGAGGGCGTTTTCAAAAGGCTGAGCCTTATTGGCCATGGCGATCAGATTGCCCAGCAGTTCCAGAACGGGGGAGGTGCTGGCCTTGTTATCATTGGTGGCCAGCTCGGCTACGAGTTTGGCAAAGGCATCTTCGCGCCCCCGAAGACCGGTCATAGCACCTTCTCGTGCGAGCAGATTGGATCCGGCACCGGAAGCGAGCAGCTTGGCCAGTGCGGCATCGGTATCCGGAAGGTTGATGGAGGACAGCTTGATGGCAAGCTGGGCACGTATAAGGGCATCGGTTTCGCTGGTCAGGGCCAGGAGTTCGGGGGCGAGGTCACGCCCGGCGAGGCGCACAGCGGCAGCTTTTAAACTGACATCGGTTTCCTTCAAGAGGCCGCGCAGGACATCCGGTGTAAGTGCGCCGAGACCATCGAGGGTCCACAGAGCATGAAGACGGGCGAGGGGCTTGGCGCTGGCGGATTGCAGCAGTTCGATGAGGGCCGGTGCGGCCTTGGCATCGGCGGATTCCACCAGGAGACGCTGAGCAGTGTCGCGGACCCAGCCGTTGGCGTGGCTGAGCATGGCGATGCGGTCTTCTGTTTCGGCAGGAACTTTGGTGGCTTTTACGGGGCTGTCGTTGTCCGGCACGATGCGCCAGATGCGGCCCATGTCATAGGGCTGGGCCAGCTTGCGGGCATCAATGTTAGCCAGCAAATAGTGGGTGAGGAAGCTGCTGTGCTGAATGATGCCGCGATACATGTCCACAATGTAAACAGAGCCATCCGGAGCATTGGTGGCCTGGACGGGGCGGAAGCGCTCGTCTGTGGAGGTCAGGAATTCGCGATCCTTTACGGCATGATTGGCGGTAACCATGCCGTCTTTTTCCGTGACGATCATGCGTTTGATGAGGTTGGCGGCAGGCTCGGGAATGAAGGCATTGCCATAGTAGGCTGGGGGGAAGGCTTCTCCGCGATAGATCAGCGCACCGCAGGTGGCGGTGGCCTTGGTCAGGGTGCCATCGGAGCGCAGGGTCTTGGCATCATAACCGCGGTTGACGCCCGGTGTCGCGTGGGAAGGCCACACGGTCTGGTCGATAGCGACCTTGGCATTCACACTGGTTGCATTGCGCAGCAGCGGGTTGCGGGAGAAGGCCTCCGTGGGCAGCAGGTCACAGCGCAGGAAGTCAGAGTTGTAGTTGAAATAAAGACGGCCCTGATCGTCCTGGCAGAGACCATACTGGCCACGGCCTAGGCCGGTATCCTTTTGCCAAACACCGCCGCGCAGGCGGAAGCGGCTGCTATAACCGGCGCTCCAGATGGCGTTATCCATGGCCCAGACGGGTGTATTGGCCATGTGCTCCGGCTGACCCCCGGCGGTACCGAAATCTGTGGCCACGATTTCCTTCAGGTCGGCCTTGCCGTCGCTATCGGTATCCTTGCAGAAATAAAGGTTAGGTGGAACTGCGACAAGGGCACCGCCATTGACGGCCATGACGGAGCGGGGCATGACGAGCTCGTCCAGAAAGACGGTGTCCTTGTCCATTTTACCGTCGCCATCGGTGTCTTCCAGCAGCTTGATGCGGCCAGTAGGTTCGTCTTCGGTGCTGCCTTCTTTATCACGCATGTAGCCGCGCATTTCCACGACATACAGGCGGCCCTGGTCATCGAAACTGATGGCGATGGGGGCTTCGATCATCGGCTCGGAGGCGACCAACTCCAGGCGGAATCCCTCTTCAATCTTGAAGGTCTTCATCGCTTCCTCTGGGGAGAGGGGAGCGGGAGGGGGAAGGTTGAACTTGATTTCGACCTCAGCCGGACCGGCGTTCTTCGTGTGCAATGCCAGTGCTGGCAGGCCGATCAGGCCCAATGCGGCGATGGCGAGGGTGGATTTTTTCAGGGTGGTGGAGGGCATGGGGGGAATTTTAAACGTTTAAAATGGGCGGATTTCGCAAGCAACCTGCTGGAATTATTCATGGTGCCCGATGAAATCCGAGGCTGGAATGTTGCGGGTCAGGGAATGTAAAAGCTGGGGGGTGTTATTTTTGGCGGGTGTGTTTTTGTAACCTTTTGGCTTTAGATGGGAAATGAGGCTGGGGAAGAATGGGGATCGATAAGAAGGGATGGGGATGAAATTCATTTTTTCCCCATCTGGGGATTTGTTGAGGGCAACCGATTGATTTTCAAAGGGTTAGGCATGGGGATTGGGTTCCCCATGAACTCCCCACGGGGACCTGGATGGGGAAGGATGAGCCAGGGATGATTTTCTGATGCTCCCGGCTTTTTGTCGTGTGAAGGAGCGAGCGTGCTGGCTGAAACTGCCCGGCGGGCGAGACTGAATGGGGGAGGCGGCAAGGACACGGGACGGGATAAAAAGCCTGAAATAACTTAACGGCAGCCAGTGCCAATGGCGACACCGCAAAGATGTTAATATCCATGAAGGATGAAAAGTGTGCAAGCGGCTGAAACCCGAGTTTGGAGGCCGATTTTTGACAATGGTGTGACGCTGGAAGAGGGCTATGCTAGCGAACGGGGGCTTCCGGCGTCCCGCTGGGACGCGACGCACTGTGGTGATTTGCCGCTTCTCGTCCGGTGGTTCCCGGTCGCTCCGCGACCTTCACCACCGGCTTCATTCCGTGCTCCCTCGGGGAGCGGGGCTAGCGAATTGAAGAAGGGCGCGGCCCTGGTGACCATCAGGATTCGAAGCGATGGCCGGCGGGGTAGGAGCCGAGGCTGCGGATGGAGGCTCCGTCGTTGAGGGTCTCGGCGAGGGCGCTCTGGACGTGGGGATCGGCGGGGGAGCCTTCGATTTCGATGTAAAAGCGGTATTTGTTAGGCTGGCCGCGGATGGGGCGGGACTCCAGGCGCTTCATGTTGATGGCACTATCGCTCAGCGGGGTGAGGAAGCGGCAGAGGCTGCCAGGGCGGTCGGGAAGCTCGACGACGAGAGCGGTTCGGTTGTTGGAGGTGCTGGCCGGATTGGCTGCGTGGCCTAACAAGAAGAACTGGGTAATGTTGGGGACCTCTCCAGCAATGGGGAAATGCAGGATGTCCAGGGAGTGACGCTGGGCGTTTTGACGAGGGCCAATGGCGGCCGCGCCTTCCTGGGTGGCGGCTTTTTCTGCGGCCTTGGCGGTGCTGGCTTCGACGATGCGCTTGGCGTCGGGATAGTTGGCTTTCAACCATTCATCGGAATGGAAGAAGGGCATGGCATGGGAGTGGATGGTTTTGATTTCCGCACAGTGCCGACCAAGGAGGGCGAGCTTTACATCCAGGGTGAGTTCTTCCAGGATGTGGAGGCCGCAGCGCTCGTCCACTAAACGGTCCACGGTATCGATGATGAAGCCACCGGAGGAGTTTTCGATGGGGACGATGCCGAGAGCCTGGGGGTGGGTGCGGATGAAATCAAAGACCTCAGAAATGCCAGCCAGGAGCTGTATCTGGGCATCTGGAAAACGCATCTGGGTGAGCAGGTGCGAAAAGCTGCCTTCAGGGCCAAGGCAGGCGAGGGTTTGGGGGTGTGATGCGTCTGTCATCCGTGCGGCCCATGCTCTACCGCAGGGAGGGGGAGGTCAAGGGGGCAACGGGGGGAATGATGGGGCAAACTGGGAGTTCAGTGCTCAGTGCTCAGTGCTCAGTGCTCAGTGCTCAGTGCTCAGTGCTCAGTGCTCAGTGCTCAGTGCTCAGTTTTGGGGGCGGCTTATGGGGCGTATGGGACCTATAAGGGGAAGATGGCTTTCTGGTGTGCGTTTCTGAAGGCGGGTGGCCAGGCTTTAAGCGCCGAGGCTGAGGTATTCGCGGACGGTGTGGTTCATGGCGCGGCGGGCAGGGGGGTAGGCCTGTGCGACGTGGGAGAGGGTGTCATCGAGGGCGAATTCTTCGGCCAGGGCGTGTTTGCCTGCGGCCTCGAGGTGGCTGACGACGACTTGCTCGTAGAATTCCAGATCCGGTGCACCCCGGCGCTGGGCGCGGCGGCGGAGGAAATCCGGGTAGAGGCTGGTGAGGACGAGGAACTGGTTCGCGCACTGCACGTGGATGAAGAAACGCTCGTGACTGCCGGCGTTCTCCAGGGCGGTGATGTAATCAATGCTGTAGAGGCTCTCCAACTTGCGCTCGGGCAGGTTTTGCGCGGCGGTGGCGGGAAGGCCAAAGTCTGCACACACGACGGCGATGTAATCGGCAATGGCGAGGTCATCCACGCCGACACGCTTGAGGGTGTGGCGGACGGTGATGAAGAAAAACAGCTCGGGGGAGAGGAAGGCAGCCTGTCGGCTAACCAAAAGCGCTTCAAAGAGTTTCGGGTGGTCGAGGATCATGCGGACGGCGTCCGGATCATCGAGAAGAGAAACGAGGCTTTCTTTTTCCCGCTGTGTGAGGGCCAAAGCATCTCGGATGAACTGCCAATCGGCAGACGTGAAACGATACCAGCAACCGGGGCGAGGGAACCTCATCATAGTATTGGGATTTTGGATTCGAGAGACATCCAAGCATTGGTCGTGCCAGGAGTGCCCATCCAGTTGGATGTGATGACGTCGATTTTTGTTCGACGTGATTTTCGAATCTTCCAAATACCTGGAAGAGGCGTGCGCGTGGGGGATCAGATGTCCACGGTCGGGGTGACGTCTTTGGGCTTGAGAACTCGGTAAAGCAGGAGGCTGATGCCGATGATGGCGATGGCGATGATGGGGGCGGTACGCTCAGCTTCGCCACCGGTGGTGAGTGCTGCCTGAAGACGAACGAAGATGAGAGCGGCGCAAACAAATGCACCCAGAGCAGGGATGATGAGGGGGACTTCGAAGCCGCCTTTTTCCTCACCCGGGCGCAGTTTTAGGACAACGAGGGAGATATTGACGACGGTGAAGACGGTGAGGAGGAGGAGCACGGTGGATTCCGCGAGCTGCTTGACACCGCCGCTGAGAATGAGGGCACTGACGATGAAGAAGAGGACGGCGATGGCTACGTGAGGAGAGTGGCGGACGGGATGAACTTTGGAAAGAATAGCAGGGAGGAGGCCCTGCTTGCTCATGCCATAAAGAAGACGGGAACCCATGATGTAATTGAGCAGGGCGGTATTGCCGATGGCGAAGATGGTGATGCCGACATAGACGCTATCAATGCCCTGAAACCAAGGGGCTGCGCGGTGGGCGACCTCCATGAGAGGGGTCTTGCTGGCGGCGAGCTCGCGCCAGGGGACGACGGAGACGGCGGTGATGGCGACGGCCATGTAAATGAGGGTGGCCAGGATCATGGCTCCGATGAGACCGAAGGGGATGTTGCGGCGCGGATTTTTGACTTCCTCGCTAACATTGAGGATGTCTTCAAAACCGATGAATGAATAGAAGGTTAGCACGGCCCCCTGCATGACGAGGGCGAGTGTGATGCCGGAGCCGGAGCCGCCTGCAACGGTGTCATTGGCCGTTTCAAAATAATCCACTCCGCCCCAGTAGCGTGCGCCGACGGCGATGATGAAGATGAGGCCTGAGGCTTCGACGACGGTGCAGACGATGTTTGCCCACATGCTCTCCCTCAAGCCGCGATAAATGATGCAACCGACGAGGAAGACGAGGGCGATGGCGACGAGCTTGATGGGCAGCTCCATATTGAGAGCACGGGCCAGGTTTTCAGCGATGGCCTGGGAACCGGTGGCCATGCTGGTGAGGCCGCTCATCATGACGGCGATGCCGACAACATAACTGAGCCAGGGCTTGCGAAGGGAGCGCTGGGTGACGTAAGCGGCACCGCCTGCGCGTGCATAACGGCTGCCCACGCAGGCATAAGAAAGGCCGGTGAGCATGGCGGCGAGGAGGGCCATGAGGAAGGCGAGCCAGACGGCATTGCCCAACGTTTCCGCGGCGCGGCCAATGAGGGCATAGATACCAGCACCGAGCATGGAGCCGAGGCCGTAAAAGAGAATCTGCCAGCCGCCGATGGTTTGCTTGAGCTCGGACGTGGGGGATGAAGCGGGAGTGTTTTCAGCCATGCGGATTCTTGGTTAGCGGATAATGGCCCAAGGGGGAAGGGGAAAAGATTCGGGTGGGGTGGAAAGGCAAGGCGGGCTTTTACGAGGTGATTTGCCCCCAGCCGCCGCCGCCAGGAGTCTCGATGCGGATGCGTTCGCCGGGCTGGACGGGGAAGCTGGTGCTGGAGGGCAAGATGGTGGAGTCCTGGCCTTGGATGAGAAACTGGCGGCCGCAAGAGCCGCCCTGGCCCCCCTCCAGACCGTAAGGCGCGGACTGGCGATGCTGAGTGAGGAGAGAGACGGTGAGGGGCTGGAGGAATTCGAACTCCCGAACGATGCCGTTGCCGCCGTGCCACTGACCGGTGCCACCGGAATGCTGGCGGATGGAGAATTCATGGAGACGCACGGGGTAGCGTTGCTCGATGATTTCGGGATCGGTGATGGCGGTATTTGTCATGTGGCTGTGCAGGGCATCGGCCCCGTGATAACCGGGACCTGCGCCGGTGCCGCCAGCGATGGTTTCATAATAACCGAAGCGGCCATCGCCGAACAAAAAGTTATTCATGGTGCCCTGGCTGCAGGCCTGGAGGCGGAAGGCGAGGAGGAGGGTATCCACCAGGCGCTGGCTGACCTCCACATTGCCGCCGACGACGGCGGGATCCTGGGCGGGGTCGCCAGTGAAGACGGGGTTTAGGAGGGTGCCCTTGGGCAAGATGATCTCGACTGGCTCCAGCAGGCCTTCGTTTAAAGGGAGGTCTTCCTGGAGGAGGAGGCGGAGGGTATAGAGGACGGCGCTGCTGACGATGGCGCGGGTAGCATTGAGATTGTGCGGATGGACAGGTGAGGTGCCGGTGAAGTCCAGGCGGAGGCGAGCGGGGGTGGGATGGGTGATGTGGACGCGGATGAGGGAGCCGTCGTCCAGCGTCTGCTGGGCCATGCCATCCTGGATGTGGGGGATCTGGCGCTGCATGACCTGGGCGCTGTGGGCGAGGATGGCGTCCAGGCATTCAAGAAGAGCCTGGGGGGAATCACCTGCGAGATCGCGAAGACGGTCTGCGCCGAGGAGGTTGGCGGCGAGCTGGGCGTGGAGATCGGCGAGGTTATCTGCTAGATTTCGGGTGGGGTAAGGGGAGGTGTTGAGCAGGGTGGCGATGGTTTCAAAACAGGACTGCCCGGCGCGGACGAGGTGCTGAGGTGAGATGACCACGCCTTCCTGGACAAGGGATGTGGCGGTGGCTGGCATGGAGCCAGGAGTGATGCCGCCGATCTCAGCATGGTGGGCGCGATTTGCCACGAAACCGAGGAGGGTGCCGGAGGAGTCAAAGGCGGGAGTGATGAGGGTGACATCCGGCAGGTGCGAGCCTCCATAGGCGGGATGATTGGTGATGAGGGTATCCCCAGGCTGAAGGGAAAAACCACGAGTGGCCTCGCGCACGCAGACGCCGAGGGCACCGAGGTGAACGGGGATGTGCGGAGCACTGGAAATGAGGCGACCGCTGGCATCCAGGAGAGCGCAGGAGAAGTCCAGGCGCTCGCGGATATTGGTGGAGATGGAGGTGCGGCAGAGGAGGGCCCCCATGTCTGTGACAATGCTGTGCAGGCGATGGCGTACGAGATCCCGAGAAAGGGGCTGGACGTGGGGCTCAGATGGAGCGGCGGTTTGGCTGCGGGTGAGGATGTGAGAGAAGCCGGGCACATGAGCAGCCTGCCAACCGGAGGAGACGACGAGGGTGCTGAACGCATCCTGAATGAGGAGGGGGCCGATGCCGAGAGGGATCTCAGGGGGAGTGGTAGGTAGGGCTATGGAAGCGGGCTGGAAGGAGACAACGACGCGGAGGCTGACAAGCTCGATGATCCGATGGGATGGCGGGGTATAACCAAAAAGACGTTCGTATGATTGGCGGTATCGAAGGGGCAAATCGGAGGATTTTTCAAAGGCGACTTGAATAGGGGTGTCCTGGCCGCGCAGGCGAAGCTCGGCAAGGAGGGACGATGGGTGGGCCTGGCCATGCGGGAGGGTATCCATGGCGGCTTTGAGTGCGGTGGTGGCTTCGGTGATGAGTTCTCCGATCCAGCCGTCCACATGGTCCAGGCATTCATCCAGGGGGCGGAGTACTTGTTTTTCCGCCAACCTTTCCGGCACGGCCTGATGCAGGCCGACGGCGCTGAGGATGCCTGCATTTTCCGGGGCAAGAATGGTGGTGATGCCCAGGCGATCCGCGACGGCACAGGCGTGCTGGGGACCGGCACCGCCGAAGGCGAGGAGGGCGTAATCGCGGGGGTCGTATCCCTCGGCGACGGAGATGCGGCGGATGGCATCGGCCATGTGCTCAACGGCGAGGTTCAGGCAGGCATGGAGGAGTTCATCCTGGTCACTGAAACCGGTGCTGAGGGAGAAAAGTTCGCTCAGGCGGTTGCGGCCTGCATCGGCATCCAGGGGGATGGGGGCTCGGGAGGGATCAAAGCGGCCTAACAAAAGATTCACATCGGTGATGGTCAGCGGGCCGCCGCGTCCATAGCAGGCGGGGCCGGGATGGGAGCCTGCGCTTTCCGGCCCGACGGCGAGGCCGTGCGGTGTCCACTGGCAGATGGAGCCGCCGCCTGCGGCCACGGTTTCAATGGCGACGCAGGGGGCGAGTAATTGCATGCCGGCGACGTTTTGGCTAAAGCGGTAGCCTGGGCGTCCGTCGATGCGGGCGACATCTGTACTGGTGCCGCCCATGTCCAGTGTGAGGATGCGCCGGTGGCCCAGGCTGGCGGCGGCATTGGCTGCGCCGAGGGCACCGCCTGCGGGGCCGCTGAGCAAGAGGTCTTTGGGCCGGATGGCGGTGGTGGATTCGAGTCCGCCGGCGGAGTTTAGAATGGACAGTGAGGAGCCTGAGAGCGGACGAGCGACGCCCTGAATGAAGGCCTCCACGGGGCCGGTGAGGTAGGCATTGGCGACGGCGCTTTGCGCACGCGGGAGGATCTTGGTGAAGGGGGCGATCTGGCTGGAAAGAGTGACGTGGGTGAAGCCTGCGGCAAGGAGCAGTGCCGCGACACGATCTTCATGCTGGGGATGGGCGTAGCTATGAAGAAGGGCGACTGCGGCATGACGGTAGCCTTTTGAAACGAAGGCCTGAGCCTGGGCTATGACGGCGGCTTCATCCAGGGAGAGGATCAAGTGGCCGTCGGTGGCGATGCGCTCTGGTACCTCTGCAATGGCAGCACAGAAGATGGGGCGCGGCTCATGCTGGAGGGCAAAGAGGTCGCTGCGACGTTGGTCGCCGATTTTGAGGAGGTCGCCGAAACCCTGGGTGATGAAGAAGGCGGTGGGGGAGCCTTTGCGCTCCAGCAGGGCATTGGTGGCGCGGGTGGTGGCGAGACGGAGCTCCAGGGGAGGGAATGGCTGGCCTAACGGGGTGTGTGTCAAAAGGCGCGTGGCCAGGACGGGGGCTTCCTCGCCCGTGGTGAGATCGATGAGGAAAGGCGGCAGCGGGAGGTCGGTGGCGGAATGGGCGATCTCCAGCAGGCTTTGATTGGGGGCTGATGCGTTTGTTTGCCGATGGCCGGTGACTGAAAAGGGGATGCCCTCGCCTGAGGTGCCAATGATGACGCCATGGAAGCCTTTATAAAACCCAGCGGCCATCAAGGGCAGGCCTTCGATGCACCATTGATCAGGTGCTGGGCAGGCGATGACGCGAACACGGAGGACGCCGGTGGATAGAACTTTGCAGCGAGTCTCGACTCCTTGCGGATCTTGGGCAAAGGCATCGGTAAAAGTGCCGCCGGTGTCGGTCGCGATGCGCCACATAGGGTTATTTTTTTTCTGGAGGTGGGGAGTTGGTTCCGGGGAGCAATTCGGACTCGACCAAGGCATCCATGTAAGCGGCGGATTGTCCGGGTTTATAGATTTTTGCAGCTTTGGCGATCCATTCCCTGGAGGTGGTTTCTTCATTGCGGCCAGAGGCGATGGCGGCCTTGCTATAATAATAAGCCGGGGTGTCATCCATGAAGGTGAAATGATCCTTCAAAGTTTTTTCGGCCTGCTCGTATTGATCCATCTGTACTTCACAGATGAGGCGCTTAAAGAGAGTCAGGTGACGAACCTGGAGCTGTAAATCGGGGAGATCATCCAGCAATTTTTGCAGGGCGGCGGAGGCTGCGGGCCAGTCCTTTTTGACGAAGAGGAGTTCCGCTTTGTTGAAGCGAGGAGCAAGGGCGGATGGCTGGATGGCGGCTGCTTTATCAAGCTGCTGGGCAGCCTTGTCAAAATCACGCAGGGCAGGGGTGAGATACAGGGAGCCGCGCATGTTATAAACATCCGCCAAGCCAGGGGCGAGGGCTTCGATTTCGTCGAGTTTTTTCAGGGCTTCCTGATAACGCTCCTGCTTCTGCAACTGATAGGTTTCCTGGAGCATGGCCTGGACCTCCAGAGATGGCTTAGGCTCCGCAGAAACCAAGGTGGCTGACAGGAGCGTGAGCAGGAAAACGCGGGATAAAGTCATGCAGTGGCCAGCTTACTGCCGGGTGACAGGCAGGCAAGGGAAAGGCATGGGGGACACCGCAAAAGATGAGAGGGTGATGCCAAATCCGGGCTGGTTTTTAACAAAGCAAGGTGAGTGGAGAGGGGACTTCAGGGCGATCTTTAAATTGCAGAAATCAAAGCAACTCCGGGTGCGTGGCTTACGCCCCCAATCCCCCCCCGATAAACCATGAAGACCACCCTGCTCATTACTTCCTCCCTATTGTCACTGATGGCCTCGGCTGCATTTGCAGATGCGCTGTCGGATTCTTATCTGGCGATGTTCAAGCCGCTGCCTGAAGTGGCCCCATCCCAGGACAATGAGCTCACGGAAGCGAAGACCAATCTGGGCCGGATGCTGTACTACGAGACACGCCTTTCAAAGAACGGCAAAATGTCCTGCAACAGTTGCCACATGCTGGATAAATTTGGTCAGGATAATCTGCCCTTTTCCCCGGGGCATGAAGGCAAGCTAGGAGGGCGGAGTTCGCCCACGGTTTACAATGCGGCGCTGCACATCGCGCAATTCTGGGATGGGCGTGCGACGACGGTGGAGGAGCAGGCCAAAGGGCCGGTGCTGAATCCGGTGGAAATGGGCATGGCCAGTGCGAATGACGTGGTGGCTGTGCTGAAGTCCATCCCTGGCTATGTTGAGGCGTTTAAAGCTGCGTTTCCAGGCGAAGCGGAGCCTGTGAACTATGACAATTTTGGCAAGGCCGTCGGTGCCTTTGAGCGCAGACTCGTGACGCCATCCCGCTGGGACGACTATCTGAGAGGACGCAAGGAGGCGCTGACCGTGGACGAGCAAAAGGGGTATGAAACCTTTGCCAAAGCTGGCTGTGCGACCTGCCATAATGGCCCGGCCATCGGCGGGGCGATGTATCATAAGCTGGGACTGGTGAAGGCCTGGCCGGGACTGAAGGATCTGGGGCGCTATGAGGCGACGCACGTAGATGGCGACAAGCATTTCTTCAAAGTATCCGGTCTGCGTAACGTGACCGAAACGGGTCCCTATCTGCATGATGGCTCCGTGAAGACCCTGGAAGATATGGTGAGGATGATGGGTGAGCACCAACTGGGCAAGATGCTGACGGATGAAGAGACAGCCAGCATCGTGACCTTCCTGAAATCTTTAAAAGGAGAGATCCCCAAAGAATACATCGCCCAGCCGAAACTGCCTGCTAGCGGACCGAATACCCCGAAGGCCTGATGTGAGGCTGAGTGGAAAGGCAAGAGCGCCTCGCTGGCTACGGTCAGGCGCTTTTATTTTCCCCAGGAACGGGCTTTGTTGATCCTTGACCACAGCGACTTGCCCTCTGAGTTTCCACGAACTCATGTCCGTCCCGCTCCTCGACGTCAACGCCCAGAATATCCCTCTCGAATCTGAACTCCAGGCCGCGTTCACGCGTGTGCTGCAGCACGGTCGCTTCATCATGGGGCCGGAGATGGAGGTGTTTGAAAAAGAAATCGCCGAGATGGTGGGTGTGAAGCATGCGCTGGCTGTTTCCTCAGGCACCGATGCGCTTTTGCTCGCGCTCATGGCGCTGGACATCGGTCCAGGGGATGAGGTGCTGTGCCCGGCCTTCACCTTTTTCGCCACGGCAGGGGCGGTGTCCCGCCTGGGGGCGATACCTGTTTTTACAGACATTTGCCCCATCTGCTTCAACCTGGATGTCAATGACGCGCGGGCAAAGATCACGGAGAAAACGAAAGCAATCATCCCGGTGCATCTTTTTGGTCAAAGCGCCGACATGGATGCCATCCTGGCGCTGGCTGAGGAAAAAGGCCTGCGGGTCATTGAAGACGGAGCTCAGGCGATTGGGGCGGAGTATAAGGGCCGTGGGTGCGGGTCCATGGGGGACTTTGGCGCGTATAGCTTTTTCCCCAGCAAAAATCTGGGCGGCTTTGGCGATGGTGGCATGCTGGTGACCAATGATGATGCGCTGGCCGAATTTGCCCGGGTGCTGCGCGTGCATGGCTCAAAGCCGAAGTACTACCATCACTACGTGGGCGGCAATTTCCGCATGGATACGCTGCAATGCGCGCTGCTGAGCGTGAAGGTGAAGCGCTATGCTGAATACACGGCCCAGCGTCAGGCCAATGCGGCCCACTATACAGAGGCACTGTCAAAACTGCCGGGCGTGGTGCAGGCGGATCCCTCCCATTGTAAATGCTTGAGCAGCCAGGATGCCTGGCTGGCAGGGCAGGAGGCCCGCATCGTGCTGCCTGTGGGCTATGCGCACAATACGCATATCTGGAACCAATATACCCTGCGGGTGATTGGAGCCGGGCAGCGTGATGGCCTGCGTGATTATTTACAAAAAGCAGGCATCGGCTGCGAGATCTATTATCCGCTGACCCTAGACCAGCAGCCCTGCTTTGCCGACCTGCCCGAGGCGTCTTTGAGCGGCTGTGAAGTCTCTCACAGGATGGCCCAGGAGGTCATCAGCCTGCCCATCTATGGTGAGCTGACAGAAGCCCAGCGCCTGGAGGTCATTGCTGGCATCGCTAGCTGGCTCAGTGCTTGAAGATAAAGAGCTTTCGGCAGACGTAATTGATCAGCACGGAAGTGACCGCCATGCTGCCCTGGGCGATCCAGGTGCTGATGCCAAAGACCTTGATCAGCCAGGGGCCTGCCAGCAGGCCGCCGCTGAAGCTAATGGCGCTGATGATGAAGAAGCTGGCGATCTCCACCGTGCGGCTATGGCGACCGGACTTGAACACCCACATGATGTTGGTGACATAGGCCACTGTGGTGCTGAAAAACACAGCGATAAGATTGCTAATGGCCGTATTCATCGCCCGGGTGGCATCCGGCAGCGAATGATCAAAGGCTGGAAAGACCCACATGGACAGGGGAAACCAGATGAGCTGATGGGTGATGAAGGCACCCAGGCCGCAGATCCCGTATTTGATGAACTGCAGCAGCGGATGTGCATCGCGGGAGTTCACATGGGCCAAGATGGTGCGCCAGTCATTGTCGCGGACGAACTGGGTGAGGGAGCTGAGCTGGGCGAACATAAAAGGAGAGTCGCTGTACTCACGCTGCCTTTCTTCAAGAGCACAAGAAACAAAAAACGCGACCGGGAGCACCGGGCGCGTTTCTGAAGGAGTGATCCTGAGAGGGCAGATCAATAGGGATTGCCGTAATACGGCTGGCCATTTTGATAGTAACCGGAGGGGCGGCGCTGCTGGCCACGGTAGCCCTGGTCATAACCCTGATTGTTGTAGCCTTGGTTGTTATAATACTGCGCGTTGCGCTGGTCCTGGGAGTTGCCGATGGCGTTACCGCCGAGGGCACCCAAGCCGGCACCGATGGCTGCGCCTTCCAGGCCACGGCCACTCTGATTGCCAATAATACCGCCGACAGCGGCACCACCGAGGGCACCGACGACAGTGCCTGTTTGGGCGTTAGGCCCCGTGGCGCAAGAGACAAGGCTGAGGGCCGCGAGGAGGGAGAGAATTATCGATTTCATGCTTGGTTAAGTGACTTGTTAGTCGAGGCGAGAATACGTCTTGTTCATCGCAAAGGTCAAAACTTTGCAAAAAACAGTTTGGCCCCAGAACCGCGAAAAAGTCGGCGGTACACAAAAAACAAAGTTGCGCGAGGCCGCTGGTGTGTTAGGACTTCCGACTCCCCCGCCCACTAACAGGGCGCCGACCTCTTATGCGTGTCCGTACATCTGTCAAACCTCTCTGCGAACTTTGCCGCGTTATCCGCCGCAAAGGCGTGGTCCGCGTCGTCTGCAAAAACCCACGCCACAAGCAGCGTCAGGGTTAATTAGCATATCCCTTTTTTAAGCACCTTCTGATTATGGCACGCCTACTTGGAGTCGAAATCCCGAACGAAAAGAAGATCGAATATTCCCTGCCTTATATTTATGGCATCGGTCTTCCCCTGAGCCGCAAGATTCTTGCCGCCAGCAACATTGATCCTAACGTCCGGGCCGGAGAGCTGACGGATGACCAGATCGCTCTCATCACCCAGGTGATCCAGGGCATGGCCATCGTCTATGAAGGTGACCTTCGCCGTGAGCAGGGCATGCACATGAAGCGCCTGCTGGGCATCAACTGCTACCGCGCCACCCGTCACCGTCGTGGTCTGCCAGTTCGCGGTCAGCGCACACACACCAATTCCCGCACTCGCAAAGGTCCTCGTAAGACCGTCGGTGCACAGAGCAAGCCTGGTGCCAAGAAGGGCAAGGTCTAAACCCTAGATTTCAGGTTCAACCTCCTTATTTCGTATTATGGCAGAAGAAACAACAACTCCGGCAGTGGCTCCTGAAGCCCCAGCCCCAGAAGCTGCTCCAGCTCCGGCCGCCGCCGCAGCACCAGCAGCTCCCGCCGCCCCAGGTGCTGACAAGCAGCCAACCAGTGGTGACCGTGCAGTGTCCCAGAGCGTGTGGCTCGAAATCGGTGCTGGTGACGGCACTGAATCCGCCAAGGTCATCAAGGCCAAGGGTTCTAAGAACGTCTCCGCCGGGATCGTTCACGTCCGTTCCAGCTTCAACAACACGATGGTCTCCATCACGGACCGTGGCGGCAACCTCATTGGTTGGTCCACCTCCGGTAAAATGGGCTTCCGTGGTTCCCGTAAAGGCACCGCTTATGCAGCTCAGGTCGTCGCTCAGGATGCTTGCCGTCAGGCCATGAGTCACGGCCTCCGCGAAGTTGAAGTCCGTCTGCGCGGCCCAGGTTCTGGCCGTGAGTCCGCTGTCCGTGCCATCCAGGCCATGGGCGTCGAGGTCACCGTCATCAAAGACGCTACCCCGATCCCTCACAACGGTTGCCGCCCACCAAAGGCACGCCGCGTCTAATCTCGTTCTCCCCCGCATCTTACCCGTATGGCACGTTACACAGGTCCCCGCGAAAAGATCGCCCGTCGTTTTGGCGTCGCGCTTTTCGGTCCTTCCAAATCCCTCGAAACCCGCAACTTCCCACCAGGGCAGCATGGCGTTAAGAATTCCCGCCGCAAAAACTCTGATTACGCGGTCGCTCTGATCGAAAAGCAGAAGCTGCGTTTCCAGTATGGCGTGCTTGAAAAGCAGTTCCGCCTCACTTTCGCCGAAGCTCAGCGCCGTAAGGGTGTGACCGGTGAAAACCTGCTTCAGATGCTGGAATCCCGTCTCGACAACGTGGTTTACCGCTTCGGCTTCGCGAACACCCGTTTCGCCTCCCGTCAGCTCGTCAGCCATCGCCACATCACGGTGAATGGTAAGATCGTCAACATCGCCAGCTACCAGGTGAAGCCTGGTGACGTGATCGCTGCCAAGCAGTCTCCTCGCTCCCAGCAGCTTGTTGGTCGTTTCCTTGAAATGACTCTCGGCAATCCTAGCCCTGATTGGGTGACGGTAGATCGCGACAAGATGTCCGGTGTTTTCAACCGTGCTCCGATCCGTGACGAGATCAACCCGATTGCCAATGAGCAGCTCGTGGTGGAACTCTACTCCCGTTAATCAGCGGAGTCTTCCAGACAACCTCTTCGAAAGGGACGCCTCGCGGCGTCCCTTTTTCGTAATTTACTTCTCTCCGCCTTCTCATGATCACTCCCGAGCATCTCGAAATCATTGGCCCCGAGCTGGCTATACGCTGGTCCGACCAGTCTGAAGATTACATCCTATGCGAACGTCTGCGTGCGTGGTCGCCCAGCGCGGAAAATACCGGGGAGCGAGATCTTCTGGGGAAAAAGTACGGCGGCACAGACCAGAAAACCTTCCCCGGGGTGACCATCCGCAACTGGCGGATCATTGGCGGGTACGCCATTCAGTTTGATTTTTCTGACGGCCACAACACGGGCCTCTATACCTTTGATTACCTCAAGGCGCTCTGCCGTGAGGGGGCGAAGGGCGATTAGCAGGAATCAGGATGGCCCATTTTCGGAAATGGTAGACCAGGGATGTGCGTGCAGGCTGCTCTTTTCTTAATACCGATGTGAGTTCGCTGTTGCCGCCGGGAGGGCGGCACCATTAGACTGAAATGATGAGTCCCCGCCTGTCCCGCCGTCATTTCCTTGCCACCAGTGCTGCTGCTTTTGGTTTTCCCACGATTGTGCCTAGCAGTGTTTTTGGTAAATCGGGCCGCCCGGCACCCTCGGAGCGGATTACGGTGGGGGCCATTGGCTGGGGTACCATCGCTGGGGACTGGACACCTTCATTTCTGAACAATGAAAAATGCCAGGTTATTGCGGTGGCGGATCCGATGAAGGAATACGGTCACTATGGCTACGATGGCAAGGAAACGGGCGGGCGTGAGGCAGGGAGGAAAATCATCGACCAGCATTATGCGCAGGCGACGAACAAGAGCGGGAAGACCTGCACCGCCTATGAAGACTTCCGCGAAATGATGGAGCAGGAGGACCTGGATGCGGTACAAGTTTCCACCCCGGACCATTGGCACGCCTACATGGCGGTGTATGCGGCGCGAAAGGGAAAGCACATCTATGGCCAGAAGCCTCTGGCGCTCACCATCGCCGAAGGTCGGCTGATGGCGGATGAGGTGGCAAAGGCTGGCGTGACCTGGCAAACGGGCAGCCAGCAGCGCAGTGACATTTACTTCCGCATGGCCTGTGAACTGGTGCGCAATGGACGGCTGGGCAAGCTGACAAGCGTGCGCGTGGGCCTGCCGGGCGGGCATTCTAACTGGAACGGCATGGCGGACCAGACGGCGGTGGCACCGCTGCCGGAAGATTTTAATTATGAGCTGTGGCTGGGGCCGGCGGAGCAGATGGACTATCGTCCGGCCTTACTGCCGCTGAACTGGAGGCATAATTTCAATTTCAGCGGTGGGATGATCACGGATTTTGGTGCGCATCACATCGACATCGCCCAATGGGGCATGGGGACGGAGCAGACGGGACCGCTTGAACTGCGCAATGTCAGCGGAACACTGGATAAAGAGGCTCTCTATAATACGGCTACAGCCTTTGCCTTCGAATGTGTGTATGAAAACGGGGTGATCATGAAAGTGGCCAGCCCTGACCATAAGCTGATGCCAGAGGTGGAGGCCACCCTGAAGACGGCTCCGGGCAAGAAGCCTTTCGATCACGTCGGCGTGCTGTTCGAGGGCGATGCGGGCAAATGGATCTATGTGAATCGCGGCAAGATTTCCGCCAGTGACCCTGCCATCTTGCGGGAAAAGATCGGGCCGGAAGAAATCCATTTGTATGAGAGCAAGGACCATACGGATAATTTCCTGAGCTGCATTTATGATGGCAAGCCGACGGCGACACCCGTGGAGATCGGCCATCGCAGCATCACGATTTCGCACCTAGCCAACATTGCCCTGCGCACAGACAGTACTGGCTTGAAGTGGAATCCGCAGACGGAGCAGATTGAGGGCAATGAGGCCGCATCGAAACTGCTTTCGAAGGAATGGAGGACACCCTGGGTTTTATGATGGAAGGGACTTTTTCCAAAGTTCTGAAGATGACTGTGGCCGAAGAATATCCAGCTCTCCCGCGAGGGGGAGTGGGAGGACTGCAGGCAGCCAAGTGTGCCTCCGCGTTCACGCGTCCGGGGTATGCGGCCGTGTGGTTTGTACTGCTGCTGGGATGTCTATTGGCTCCTCTACTGTCTGCGCAGACCCTCACGTTTGACCCTGCTAAGATTCTCAGCCAGCCGCTGCCGAAGTCCACTGAGCCAGTGACTCCACTGGAACAGATTTATCAGGGGTATGTTTACCTGGAACCGAATCAGATGCGGTTCGAAGTGCTTTTTGATGCGACCACGGTGCTGGAATGGGCGGGCTTACCCAAGACACTGTCGCTGGGTGATGGTGAGCAAAAAGCATTGATGGAGGCTCTGGCAGCCAAGGCGGGTGACTGGTGCCGCATGGGAACGGTAAAGGTCAACGAGGGGAATTTTCTTGGGGCTTCCATCATCAAAGGCAAGCCTGGAGCAACTCTGCCGCTGGAAGAGGGGGAGCGAGTGACCACTCGTGAGGCGATGGTGGGGCTCATTTGGGAGTTTCCGCTGCCGCCGCTGCCGGAGGAGATCGTGATTCAATGGAAAGGTTATATCCAGGATCAGAAGCGTCTGCCGATTCGCGTGTTTTTCGGCGTGAAAAGTGAGCTTATCGAAGCTGTGTCCGGCGTGAGCCAGGTCCGGTGGCGGGTGAAAGACCGCCTGCCCATGCCTGCGCCATTGGCAGCGGTGCCCAAGATCGAAGCACTGCCACCATGGCGGATACCCATGGCCAGTGTGATCTGGTTCAGCCTGGGGCTGGTCTTTTTTCTGCTCTTAAAAGGCTCTGGCAGCCGGTTGCCTGGTGGGCTCATTTCTTTTTTGGGAGCTTGGCTCATGGGTGCTTTGGTGACCTGGCCCCTTTTTGTGGTGGATGTGCCACGGGGATCTGCTGCTCCTGAGGTGAAGGAAAAAAGTGAGGCTGAGGCTGTGCTGGCCCCCCTTTTGCGCAATGTTTACCGGGCCTTTGATTACCGCACGGAGTCTGAGATCTATGACACGCTGGCGCGCAGTGTCAGTGGGGAGTTGCTGCGCAAGCTGTATCTGGAGACGCTAGAGTCTCTGACTCTGGAGGGCCGAGAAGGTACACGAGTGACTATTTCTGAATTCAGTGTCGAAATTATGCAGGTCACCCAAAATACCGAGGGGGCCGGTTTCATTGTGGACTGTCAATGGACGGCTTTGGGAACCGTGGGGCATTGGGGGCATGCGCATACCCGGGTCAACCGCTACAAAGCCAAAGTGACGGTGGCTCCTGAGGAATCTGAGTGGAAAATCGTGAATCTGGATGTGGAAGAAGCGCGCAGAATCTGAGGTAAAGAGAGAGAACTCAGCGCTTGAATGTGCCTACGTAATTTTTTAAATCTTAAATATGCACGATTTGAGAGTATAGTTAAGAAACAGTCGCGTGTCTTTCTTTTGCTGGCTTTCACTGATGTGGTGCAAAGATTTGGAGTAACCTCTTGGTTATGAAGGACTTGACGCAATGGTCATAAGATCCTGATGATCAAGCACTCCCATGGAAGTGCGAATTCGAATGAATTCAAAATTTTGTGCTTGGTCTGTGACATGACTTTGTGATTACATAGTAATAATCTATTAATCGGTGAATTTCCTGCCTCCAACCAACCTTTGCAGGTCATTAACGCGTCTTTATCGACGTGACATGGCATTGTCTCGGCATCAGGCAGGGGCATTTCAAAAGCCGCAATCTATTGTCAATCAACCAGTTAAGTTTCTCCGACCTGGCTTTTCTAGCCTTGGTCAGCCAGTTGCCCTGGCATGAGAAATTTCAAAGAATTTACCCGCTACAGTTATGAAAAAAACCCTTTTTGCGCAGACGCTTTCCGAGCAGATGATGCACATGATGCGCCGCCGGTTGCGGTTGCCGGTGATCGCTTTAATGCTGCTGTGCAATCTGTCCTGGTCGCTCCAGGGATATGGGCAGACCTATACGGCGGTAACTCATGAGAACACCCGTGTCATCCAGTTGAATGGGGATAATCCAACCGCTACTTTGCGTCCGGGAATGACGGTGACGGGTAATGGATTTCCTTCAGGCCTTTACATCACCCAGGTCTTGAGTGGAAATCAGATCCTCGTTAATTTGCAAGTCACTACCCAAACGAGCATACCATTGACTTTTGAATCTGTGGGAGAAGTGGCCGATGATACCGTGGCGCGTACGAACTGGACGAAGACGGGAGTCGGCAGGGCGGTTGTTTTTGGAAACACCAGTTTGGCAGGAAATTTTACCATTCAGGGTGGTTCTGTGCAATTGGGTGGCGTGAGCGCCAATGGCCGCACCTGGATGCAGGATTTGATCGGCAACAATACCTCGGTGATCATGGCCAATGATGTGCCTACAACACTGGACTTTGCCAATAACCGGGTCGCTCACACGCTTTTTGAACGCATTGGCTCCCTGGCGACTACGACGACGACTGGTAATGGGGCTACCGTTAATCTGACAAGTGGAAACACGAGTGTACATCTGGCCGTCGGCGGGAATAACAGTGACACCTTTTTTCGCGGAAACATCAAGGGGGACGCGGCCTCGGCGTTCATTAAAGAAGGCAATGGTACAATGACCTGGGAAAGCGATTTTGCGGATTCATTGAGCGGTACTGTCCGTGTGGATTCAGGGACACTGAGCATCACTGGTATTGAGGGGCTGAATAGCGCTGCGAAAGTGCTAGTGAGTAATAAGTCGGGTGCCAGTCTTGTGTTCAACAATAACGAGACCATTGCCAGCATGCAGGGCGGTGGCCGTGGAGCCATGACCAGCTTTAGCAATGGTACCTTGGGTGCACTTTCCGGGAACTACATCGGTGCCACGGGTGGGAGCATCAGTGTGGCTGAAGACATGGAGCTAAGATTGGAGAATACGCTGGCGAATGCTTCTTTTGGGGGAGTCCTCACAGGAGGAGGCAGCTTTGTGAAAGCGGGAAATAATGTCCTGGAACTTTTTGGAGATAGTGACTATTTGGGGGCTACTACGATTCAGGCTGTAGCGAATAATACGACCAGCATGATCCGGTTGGGGGCATACGGGATTAGTTCGGGCGTGGGATCGTTATCCAGCAGTGGATATGGTCATCTACCTGGCACCACTGCTCTAGAACTTGCAGCCACAGGAGCGGGTAGCAGTGCTTTTTTTGATTTAAATGGCGGCAGCCAGACTCTCTCTTCACTTACCAGCAGCGGCTCGGCTGGCACACAGAGTGTCCTGCTCAATAACGGCAAACTTTCGATCAATACTCTTACAGGCAAGTCCCTGAGTTATGGAGGTAATTTTCAAGGAAATGGTACGATTGATGTTCTGGCCACGATTGACACCACGCAGCCTGGCGGCTGGATATTGACAGGGAACAGCAACACCACGCAGACGGGTTCCTTCAATGTGAAGGGTGGCAAGGTGACGCTCAATGGAACCATTGGAACTCTCGGGGACCGGGTGCATGTGACTGTGGCGAACGGGGCTGAACTCATCGTTAAGCAATCTGACACTGTCGGTTCCCTTTCGGGTAATGGTCTTGTGACTGTGGAATCTGGACGGACTTTGACTCTTCGTTCGGCGCCAGTTGGCGGTGTGGCATCCAACCCTTGGTCGGGGACGATCACTGGAGACGGAGGCCTTACTCTCGGCTCGGGTGCTAGTCTCTTATTGAAGACAGCCCAGGCGTACAATGGTGCCACCACATTGAGCATGGGGTCTGCCCTCTACCTGGATTATGGTACGGGGGGAACAAGCCCCAATCTTATTCCTGATACATCACCTCTGTTATTGAATGGGGGTAGCATTTTCATCAGCGGCACCAGCCCTGGCCAAAATGTGTCTGCGGTGACCATTGGCAGTGGGACGACCACCATTTCAACCCAGTTGGGGGATTCGGCTTCCAAACTTCATTTCAATTCGCTCACCCGTGACACGCTGACCCGTCCCAGCGGACAGCTTGCTGGATCAGGCGGTGGTGTGTTGCAAATTCGCGGTGCCGCAGTTACTGTTGGCAGTGCTGCTTTACCGAGCGGCATATTGGGCGGATATGCCACCTACCATGCTGTGGATGGCGATGGAAATCCCGTGGTAAGCTGGGCCGCACGCGACACTAATGGCAAGGTTGTGGCGTTTACAGATTATATTACAGATTATGCCTCGACGCCCATACAGGACGGTCATTTGGACGTGACCAAAGCGTATGCCCTTGAGAACCCCATTACCGGAAAAGTGGGTTCTTTACGATTTAATGAGGCTCCTACTGATAATGAAGAGTTCAAATTTTACATTGATGGTTCCCATGCTGACATTCAATCAGGGGGCATTTTGGTGACGCCGCTAGTAGGTGATCAAGATGTCACTATTGCCTCGATTTCAGGATCTATCCTTACAGGAGGAGAAGGCTTTTCCAATTACAATGTCTGGAGAGAGCTTATCATTCATCAGCACAACACTCAGGGTTCACTCATTATTGAGGCACCTATCGGAAACGTGCCTGGCACTACTGCGGGAGGGGCCACTCGATTGACCAAAACAGGGCAAGGTAAGTTGATCCTGGCCAATAGTAACACTTATTCTGGGCAGACCAGCATTTGGGGAGGTGTTCTTCAATTGGAGGGGGACAATCAAGCTTCAGGAAACTTGGGAAACAGTGACTTGCCGGTTCTTAATTACGGTTATCTTTCTTTCAATCAAAGCAGTGTTGATTATGCTTTGGGGATGGACATCACCGGTACTGGGGTTGTTCGTAACAACACGACAGGTACTGGGGGAATAACTTTATCCGGAGGCAATAGCAACTACACGGGCACAACACAGATATTGAGCGGTAAGCTGTCCGTGAACAGCAACAATGCCCTGGGTTCGGTGGATGGATTGACCAGTGTTTCCGCTGGAGGGAATCTGGAGATTCGCGGGAGAACCATTGGGGAAACCGTGGTTTTAAAGGGTGGCACTCTTTCTTCGGCCACGGCGACTAAATCTGAACTTTCGGGGGCTTTAATTCTCAAAAACACGAGCACGGTGCAGGCTGGCAGTACAGCTCCGCTCATTATTTCTGGGCAGGTCAGAACTCTTCCGGGCGCTACTTTGAGCGTGAGTTCCAATGGTATCGGTGGACGGGTGATTTTGACCAACAGCTCCAATGAGATTGGCAATGTGAATGTGGATGAAAATACGACATTTCAAATCGGCATGCAGGTGAATGAAGGAGATCCGGTCAGCACCGTTTTTACTCTTGGATCACTTGGTCGTGGAGTTATTAATACAGAAGCGAGCACAAGCAATGTGGTCACAGCGACCAGTAATGCTCATCTTGTATTCGGGGCCAAGATTACTGGGGCGGGTAATTTTTACCAGGTTCGTAACACCGTCTATTTGACGGCTGACAATGATTATACGGGTAAAACAATCGTAGGTGGGATGAATTCCACCATGGTGCTCCCCAAGCTGGGTGCGGTATTGCGTGTCGGGGCGGATACTTATACTGGCAGTGTGGGGACGGGCGACATCCATATTGATTCGGGTTCAAACACAGGCACACCCAATGGTGCTGCCACCCTCGCCTTCAACAAATTAAAGAGCAGCACTCTGGCGAACACCATCTTTTTGAACCCCGTTCTAGATTTTGCAAGGAGTGCAAGCTTCATCCGGCAGAGTCTTGGGTCTCTCAATCTTTCAGGCACCATTAATGCCGGGGCTCATGCAGGGGGAGCTCAGCGTTCGATTCTGCAATCTGACGCAGGCGGTAAGCTGACGATTAGCGGTATTCTTAACAACGGGGAATCGAACCGTATGAATATTGTGAACAACGGCTTCATCTCTTTCGCGAATACGGACAGTGCTTTGAATCAAGAAATTTGGGGGGTGCTATCTGGAGGGGGGGCTTATACCTTCAAGAGTGCTGGTACAATCACACTCAGGGATAACAGTACTTTTTCGGGAATAAACTTTGTGAAGCGGGGAACTGTCGTCGTGGACAGTTCGGCGGGCCTTAATAATGATGTGGACATGTACATCGGGCGCGGGGCTCAGCTTCAATTTAATCAGAATGATACTGTCGGCCTCGTCCTGGGCCAAAAGGGTTCCGTCCTTAACATCACCAACGGCAGCACGCTGACGATGGATGATAGCGGCACCCTATCCAACTTCGGCCGCATTACGGGTGAGGGCACGCTCATCATTGCCCCGGCATCGACATCCTGGCATGGCTTTTTTGGTGACAATGAGCTGGCTTCGGATGCCTTTATTGGTGCTGCAAACACAGCAGGGACAAACGGGGTTCCAACTGTTGTGACCTCGACGGTGCGTGTCAATAACCTTTCCAATAGCGGAGAAGTCAGTTCACTGGGAATGGGTTCTGCCATCAACATAGGTCCAAGCGGTTTGGACTCCGCAAGTATTGATTCCCGGCTGGAGTATATCGGTGAAGGCCAGGCGACGAATCGCGTCATCAATCTCCTAAGCACGAGTGGCAACGTACGCATTGCGGGTAGCGGTAAAGGCGCGCTTATCCTGAACGGGGACATTATCAATGCCGGAACAGGTACAAAAACACTCTATCTTCATGGCCAGACTACTGGTAACACCGTCAATGGTGGGATACTCGAAGGGAGTGGTGTTCTTAACCTGAATGTCAATGCCCACCCTTCAGGTGGCAATAATGACATGTATGGCCATGGACATTGGAAACTTACGAACCGATTTAATGATTTCAGTGGCAGCGTAACGGTTAACTTAGGAGTGCTGGAGCTGGCTGGCCAATTGGGTGATGGCACGGGGACTTCAAGTGTATTTGGTGATCTTACTGCCACACGTACTGTCATTATGGGATCCAATAACTTCGATGCCCGCCGTTTTGATATTTTCTCGGGCTTGGATACTTTGAGTGCCATTGACACTCCCCTGGAGGCAACAGGAACTATTCTTTTTAACGATAATCAGGACTCGTTGACAACTGTCTTTGGCAGCAACATCACCTTCCGTCAAAATTTCAGCTCCACGACTCTAGAAGGCAGCGCTCAACTGATCAACAATGGCACTAAGGTGCTGGTCTTTAATGGTGAGTTCCAATCAGGAGCCAGCGGTAACCGTAGCTGGATTTTGGACGGCACGAATACCGGTGCAAACACCATTAATGGTGTGATCCAGGACACTGCTACCACAGGCACTAGTGATACGGTGGGCGTCATCAAGGAAGGCTCAGGCCGGTGGCGTCTGAATGGGACCGTCGCTGCCCCAAATTTGTATGAAGGTACAACGCAGATTGCCCGTGGTATCCTGGAACTGGATGGCGGTTATGCGGTTTTTGATAACGGTCTGGTGACACTCAGTAATCAAGGCTCGGACAGCTCAGCCGTTGGTGGGGCTACCCTGAGGATCCTGGAATCTGAAACGATTGGTGGCTTGGCGGGTGCTTACGGCACGACCGTGGAACTGGCGGATGGGAAGACCTTGACGGTCCGGTCTTCGACCCAGGTTTACAACGGCTTCATCACAGGAGGCGGTGGTTTTACCCGCACTAATAATGACACCACAGGTAGAGATTCGTATCTGACAAATCTTAATGACTACACCGGTGTCACTCGCATCATCACCAATGGTTCGAATGCAGCACTCGTCCGTATCAACGTGCAGCACTTGGCGGATGGCGGTGAGGCCAGCGGCATCGGCTCATCCACCAGCGCGGCTTCCAATCTCATTATGAGTTCCGCTACAGGCGGTGGCGGTCTGCGCTGGCAGGGATCGACTAGCCAGGACACGGATCGACTCTTCACTCTGGGTGCAGGGACAGGTGCAGGTGCCATCTGGGCAGAGGGTCAAATTTTTGGAGACTTTGCGCCTGTTCTTCACTGGACCGCTACCGATGCCTTTGAATTCCTGGACCCTGCCAGCAGCCGTACTTTAGGACTCCGCGGTACTACCATTGCTGAAAACCGTTTTGACCTTCAGATCAATGACAGCTCAGCCACCGGCATCACCTCCCTCACAAAGTCGGATGCAGGCATGTGGCTGCTGACCAATGCAAACAGTAACTACAGCGGTGTCACCACCATTGCCAACGGCACCTTGGCGATTACCAATGCCAATGCCCTGGGGAATAGCAGCGTCACGCTGGCCGGTGGTTCTGCCAATGCGGGTCTGCTGCTGCGCGGCTCCCTCAACATGGACAATAATCTGACCAATACCACGACCAACGGGGTTCTCGTGGCAGAGGGTGGTCAGAGTACATGGTCCGGTGGTTTTAGCCTGTCAGGCACCAATTCCAGCCTGCGGGTGGGCATTGTGGCTGCGGCTGATTCCTTGACCATCCTCAGTGGCATCACTGGCTCCTTGGGGTCGGGCAGACTTGTCAAATATGGCCGAGGCACCCTGACAATGAGCGGTGAAAACACTTACACAGGCATTACCAGCATTTCAGGCGGCAAAGTGGTGCTCGATTATGCTACCTCCAATACAAGCAAGCTGGCCAATGGTCAGGTTTTAGAGCTCGGCTTCAGCGGTATATCCACGACAGGCAATACTCTCAGCCTAGGGGCTGACAACGACGTCGGCGGCCAAAGTGCTCAGGTCGCCTTTGCGGGTGGCACGTTGGCTCTCTCCGGCGGCAGTCACGTTGAAGTTGTTTCTGCAACAACAATCAACAATGGAGCCAACCGCGTGATCCGCGAAGGCGTGGGAGCCACCTCTGTTCTGCAAATGGGTGCGATCACTCGCAATTATGCATCAGCACTCAACAGTTATGGCACGATTGATTTTGGCGCGGGCGGTATTGCCACGACCACATCCACGAACGTTTCCACGGGTGGCCTACTCTCCGCTACTATTTCCGGCAGCACGACTGCGAGCACCGCCTATGCCACGGTTGGCCAGACGGATTGGGCAACGGTGAGTTCCGGTTCCATCGTGGCTTACACTGCCTATGGCACCACCTTTGCGAGCGGCGTCAATACCAACATTACAGCGGCTGATACCAATGTGCTTGCAAATGCCAGCACCAATACCATCCGCTTCAATACGAATGTTACGGGCGGTGTTAATACATTGACCTTGGCCGGTATCTTGAATTTGCAGTCGGGTGGCATTTTGGTCACCCCAAACGTGACCGATAAAATCGTCATCAAAGGTACGGCTGGCTCCCTGCGCAGGTCAGTCTCAAACTCCGCGCTGGATACGGTTATCCATCACTATGGTTCTGGAGATCTGGTGCTGGATGTCCCTTTGACCAATAACAGCGGCACGACTGGTCAGGCGCTGACCAAGACAGGGAAAGGAACCCTTGTCCTGACCCGGGCGAATACCCTCACTGGCCGCATCACCATTCAGCAGGGCACCCTTCAGTTGGGTGATGGCACCACAGTTGTTGGCTCTCCTTCCACTCCCCAGCTTGGCGGAGTCGCTACGGGTAATACGATTGGTATGGCGGATGGCACTCTCTTACGTATCAACGTCGCAAATGCCGCCCATACAAGTTTCATCGGCGCGATGAATGGTGGTGGCGAACTGCGTCTCGCAGCCACGAACACATCCACCCTGGTTTTGACGGGGTCATCCCTGGACTGGGTGGGCGATATTTATGTGGATGGCGGCACACTGGGTATTCGTGGTTCAAACAGCCTGGGCAGCGTTCGCGGTGCGGCCACCTTTGCCAGTGGCACCGCGCTGGACATCCAGATGGTGGGCACTTCCGCCGCAGCCATCACCTCTGCCAAACGCATCACTTTTGAAAATGGTTCCACCCTGAAAGTGACCAATGATGGTACGATCCGTAACTTCATGGCCACTCTCAGCGGCGTCCTGACTTTACAGAACACAAGCGCAGCTGGCTTCGCCATGAATGTCGCCAATGGGCAGTCCTTGACAATCAGCGGAATGATCAAGACGGCGAATGGGTTCACCAAAGAGGGCGATGGTTTGCTGATCTTGAGTGCCAACCAGTATCAGGACGCGCTGCCTGGCGCTGTGGCCTCGTCCGCAGGCGTGATTACTCCCGATGTAAATCCAGCTCTCCTTGGCAAGATCATCGTCAGTGATGGCGAACTGCGCCTCGGCAACATTCGCGCCCTGGGTGCAGTGGGGCTGGGCAATGAGACAGAAATTAGAGACGGAGCCAGTTTAAATCTCAACGGCATGGCCATCAATTTCCCAGATGTTGAGGACCCGAATCGTGAAATCATTCACATCGCTGGCAAGGGTGTCAATGAAACTGGAGCTTTGAAAAACACCACGGGGCTGGGTTCCGTCTCAACGGTGATCTTTGATGACCATGCGACCATGAGCGGCGGTGGTTTTGTCAATGGACAGAGCACCAGCACGACGGCACCGGCCAGTTCCAGGCTGGTCATTGCCGGTTATGACATCAACCGGAATACCAGCACAGTGGCGGCTGGGGCCCTGCTGGCGGGTAACTATCAGCGTGTGGAAGCTGTCATTGATGGCAATAACAAGAAACTGACCATCGTGGGTAACTCCACTTTTGCCGATGCCACGGGTGCAGGTGTCACCTTCCGTGATCCCAAGTTCACCAGTGCACTAGATTCCATCATCATCAGTGAAGGAACTTTCAGGATCGACCAGGAGCCAGGCAGCGGAGCCACCTTTAAAGGCCTTAACAGTGCCAATGTGACCAACGGTGTCTTCATCGGCTATACAGGAGCTACTCTGGCGGACCAGACGAATGCATCACTCGGCCTGGGGCCAAATGTGGGTGCCCGCCTCAATTTCTTCCGCAACTTTGGCACCGATCACAGTGTGAACATCACTATGAATGGTATCACGGCTGCGGCTGCAGGCGGGGCCAATTACATCGACCTGGGTACAGATGGCACCATACCCAACCCGCGCACCTACCTGAGCGGCACTGTGACACTTATCGGAGATCCAGAGCGCATGGGTGATGCGACTCGCAATTTCTTCCACATTGATGCTGCTAATTCCACGCTGACAATTGGTGCGCAAGGGAACCTCACGGGTGCCATTCAGTCCAAGCTCATCGTGACTGGACAAATTCGTGGAACAGGTGGTTTCACCAAAACCGGCCTGCAGGAGCTGCGCCTGACCGCTGACAACGACTTTACGGGAGCGCTCAATGTTCTGCGCTTTGGTGCCGCACTGGTGCCCTGGCAGGATAATCTGGTAAACATCAATGGCATTGACTACCAGACACTGGGGGATGCCGAAGGCTTCTCTGAATGGGGGCTGACATTATCGGGTGCGAATGGTAGTATTTCCGGGACGACGACCATCAATCTTCAGCGTCGGGGTCTGATCACGCTGGACAATACGGATCGCCTGAATGCTTCGAATCGCGTCAATGCCCAAAGTCTTGTAACAGGCGGCAACAACAATAACCGCATCAATGACGCTGCCAGCATCAATTTTCAGCAGGGCTGGTTGAAGATCTTTGGCGGTACTTCCGATAATTCTGAGTCTCTGGCCACGACCAATGACGCCAAGCTTAATCTCCTCGGTGGCACAAACGTCATTGATCTGATGCCGACCGATGGGGCGGACACCTCAATGACCCTCACCATTGGTGAAATCAACCGTCAGGCCGGATCCATCCTGCAAATCAACAATCTGGATTCGACATCCAAGTTTGGCAGCACCGGTGGGGCTGAAAGTGTGAATGTGCTTCTAAATTCCATCGGAAACCTCGTGCAGGTGGGAAATGCAACGAGCACCACTAACAAAAAGGTTATCATCGGACTTTTCGGCGGCATCATGCCGCATGAATACCTCAGCGATGTACGCGCTCTGGCTTATAACAACGGTGGCACCTCTGACTTGCTTGGGCAGGGCCGCCTGCAGCAGGCCATCGCCGCCTCTCATTTCATGACCTGGGATTCGGTTACCAAAGTGCTGCGGCCCTTGGATGATTCTGAATATTTCAAACCTCTGGATGGTTTGCTGGACACCTTGAATGGGTCCGTCGGACAGAATGTGAATTTGAACGAGGCGGTCACCATCGCACGGGAGAATACCTCCGTTAATTCGCTGCGTTTCGGCCCGCTTTCTGACAATCAGGGCAACAACACCGGAACAAGCAGCCCCATCCATAATGGCACCATGCTCACGGATATGGTGGATTCCCATACCCTGCAATTGCTCTTGGACGGCACGCTGACCATTGATTCTGGGATGATCAGCAGTGCTTACTTCTCCACAGGGAATAACAGCACGACCACGAATAACATAGGTGGGTTTGATACCCTTATCGCTGGGGGCACACTGAATTTTGGAACTCGGGAAGCCATCATCAACAATCAGAATGCTCTGATCCGCAGCACGGATGGCGTTGTAGCCCTGGGTAATCTGGAAATCCGCTCCGTCATCGCAGGCAGCGGCGGTCTTTTGAAGACAGGCTCCTCACCGGTGTTCCTGGACGGACGCAATACCTATTCCGGCGTCACGACCGTGAGCAATGGAAACCTGTTCCTGCGCAATGGGCGGCAGTCCCTGGGCGCTGGCGGCGCTGGCAACGGAGTGGTCATTGAAGGCAACGGCAATCTCTATGCCGGCGGCGGTATCCAGGTGGGTTCAGCCACGGCCTATGAGGATATCTTGGTGAAGACGCTTCAGGCCAACCAATACATCATGCGGATGGATACGGACATGACCAATTGGTTCTCCAACATCACCATTGATAATGTGGACCTGGCCGGACATGCCCTCTTTGCACCCATCATCCGTGCGGACAATTCAGCCTCTGCAATTATTAACGGCAACATCACGGGCGGAAACACCACTGTCTCCCAGGATGTGTTGGCCAATACTTCACGGGTCGTCCGGTTTGAAGCTGCTGGCAGCAACAACTTCATTTTCCGTGGCCAGTTCGGTGATAAGACCGTCAATGGCAAAGCGGTGCCAATCTCTGACCCCATCTCCACGCTGTCCACGATAGGTGGCCAGCGCACTAATGAAAATGAGGTGCTGCGGGTGGAGCTGGCATCCGGCTCGGCTGAAACCAACTATGTGATGGAGCAGCAGTACAATGCCGTCGGACGTCTCTCGCTCATCCAGGGGAATTTGATCATCACCTATGATCCCAATGCGGCAGGCCGCGACGGCACAGGTTTCTGGACGGATGCGGCCATGGCCAACATTCCAGATGGTAATTCCAGCAACTTGATTAACAGCACCACTTTCGCACAGAGCGGCGGCAGCATGCAGCAGGGCTTCGTCATGGGCTCTTCGACCACAGGACCTGCCAATTCCACCACAGGGCTAGCGATTAACAATGGGGTCAGTTCTCTCTTGCTGACCAGAGCTGGACAGTCCTTCAACATGGCTAGCTGGAGCACTTTAGGCTCCGGTCTCAAGGTCATTGGTGGTATGAACGAAAGTGGTGAAGTGTACTACGGAAACTCGACCGCGACGGGCACTCTCTCCATCTCAGGAGCAGCCGTGCGTCTCTATTCTATGGCTGGGGGAACTGTGATTTTTGACCAGCGCCTGGACACTTCTCTTGGCGCTTCGGTCAGCTTTATCAAAACCGGACGTGGCACCGTAGTTCTGAAAAACTCCACCGGAGCTGCATCGACGTCCAACTTTGAGATTGCTGGGGGGACTTTGATCCTGGATCATAGCGGGGCCAATGTGGCGCGCGTTGGCTCTGCTAACGCGATTTTTGGAGGTGGAGCTGTTCGGGCTCTCTCCAGCACGACAGCCAACAGCACCGCCAACTACGCGACTACCAGTGCGGCCAACAACATTCTTAACCTACGCTTGGGCAGCAACACAGAGATCTCAGCCCAGGGACGTAGTACATCGACCATGACGGTAAATATGGGTAACGCTAGCACGAACAACACGCGGTCCAACGTGACCCGTGGTGTGGGGGCCTCCCTCAATCTGGTGGAGGAGACCAATGGTATCATCACCATGAACTTCAATACGCTGGTTCCAAGTGTTCAGAAGAATGTGATCGTTCCTTGGGCTACCTTCAGCACGACGTCCCGTGAAGCGCTGGACTTCGCCATCGTCGATGGTACTGCCTCCAACCGGGTGAAGGCTTTCATCCGTGACTCGGGACACTATTTGACTGATGTGGCCGGATTTACCAAGGGCATGAATGCTTCGGAGACTTCCAGCGGTGCATTCAGCGGCACGCTCGGTGCAGATACGGTCCTTTCCACCCTGCGTTATGATTCAGCTGTGGATAGCACCATCAATCTGGGCACACGCACGCTTTCCCTGGCTGGCAATGGCTCTGCCGGCGGCTTGCTCGTCAGCAGCAATACCCTGACGGCTAACAAGACCATCACGGGCGGCTCCATCACAGCAAATACGGCCAGCTTCTCCGGCAGCACGACCAAAGACAGCAGGGTCCTTGTTGTGGTGAATCCCACGGCCTACTTGAGTATCGGCATGCCGATCACCGGCACTGGGATTCCTTCGGGAGCATTCATTACTGCCATCGATGGTAACAACGTGACCATCTCCGCCAATGCGACTGCGTCCGGTTCATCTGTGAACCTCAGCACGGCGACGCCGGAAATCATGATCCATCAGTATGGTAAAGGAACCCTGACCATCGATTCGATCATTACAGGTGACAATGTGCTGACCATCGCCGGACCGATGACAACCTCGCCAGAGCAGTTTGGCACGACTGGAGTTGTTAAACTTACGGGCGATAACACTTACACCAAGGCCACTCATGTGACGGGTGCAGTGCTGGAAATTTCCAAAGCGTCTTCGCTGGGGATCAATCCGACATCCGTCACCAACGGACAATTGATACTCAACGGTGGTACATTCCGTTGGACAGGCGGCGTGGAAAGCCTTGGTAAGCGCGGCATCACATTCAGCGGCAGCGGCGGGGTGATTGATGTGGTCAATGCCACGGGAAATCTGATCATAGGCGAAGGCATCAGCGGGACGCAGGCATCCATTGTGGCTACGGAAATTTTCCGGGGTGACTTGGTGAAAATGGGTGCAGGTACACTGAGCCTGCTGGGTAATAACTCCACTTTCAACGCATTGATTGATGTGCGTGAAGGCAACCTGGTGCTCATGAATGACAGTGCAACAAATACTGCTGGCCTGACCACACTCCTGGGTAGCAGCCGTTCTTGGGCGGATGGAACCATCCTGCGCTCTGGAACTAATATTCAAGTCTTCCTGGGTAGTTCGAGTGATTGGATCATGGAAGAATACATCACCTTTGAAGGTAACAATACCTTCACCTACGGGGGGCTTTTGGATATCAGTACCACCCTGTCATCTACAATGGGATCCATCTACAACTTGGGCAATCGCCGTCCGCTTAACCTCAATGGTGTTTTGGACATTAAAGGGACGACGACCTTTGATGTGACCCCGACCGGAGTCCTGCTTCTGAACAATGCTGGAGGTTATTTGACGGGTTCTGGCGACATCGTTAAGGATGGGCAGGGGGAACTTCATTTCCGTTCCAATGTTCCAGACTGGACGGGGAATCTGATCATCAAACAGGGTAGCGTTTACGCGGCTAACCAAGCGGACGTCATCGGCACAGGTGCTGCCTCGGGCAAGCGCATCACTCTGGGTAGCACTGAACGCCAGGGTTCAGCCGATTTCCTTGTCCAGCAGATAGAAGAGACAGTGCAGGGCTGGCTCTTTGACATCAATCACAACATTGATGTGATCTACAATCCGTCCCAGACCAAGCGTATCGGCATTGAGGGCATCGCTAATGGCACCAAGGTGAATTACAACGGCGATATCACGCTCAATGATAACCTGATTCTTCTGGTTCGTGACGTGAACACCGCAGTAGGCGGTGAGCAGTCTTATGTGAACTTCAATGGCAGGTTTATTGATGGTGCCATCACCAGCGGTAACCTTATTGTCCAAACGGATGACACCGATGCTACTCCTAACAATAGCGTCACCAATAGCGCCACCGTCAATAACACTGCCAATGGCCGCAGCACTGGTTATGCTGTGCTCAATGGTGATAACAGCGGCTGGACAGGTGACGTCAGCATCAGTGACAACACGGCCTTCAACCAGGATACCACCGCTGTCCTGCGCCTGGGCAATGCCAAGGCACTGACTGCCGCCAACGATGTGAGGATGAACTATAACTCCATCCTTCAGGCTGGTGGAAATAACGTGACGATTGGGAACCTGAGCACCTACGGTGGCGATGGGCAGTTCTATGGCGATGCAGGAACCATGTCGGCCTCCACCTTTGGCAGCTCGGAAATTATTGAAAACGCTTCAGCGACAGCCGCCACTCTTTCTATCTCGCAGTCCACACCGTCCACCTATGAAGCGAGCTGGGATGCCTACTTCCGGGATGGCACGCTCAACAGTGAGTTCTTTGCAGTCGGCACCAATGTGCTGCAAAAAAGCGCAGCCCTGAACCTGACTAAAACTGGCACGGGCTGGGCTACACTTACTCTGGATAATGATTACAGTGGTACAACCGTGGTGGAGCAGGGCATCCTCCAGGTGGGACGTAACAACATGGGCGATACCGGCGCGCTGCCGACCTCCGGAAATGCGGCCACTTTAATGACCCGTGTCCTGGCCAATGGCACCGTGGCAGGAACAGGCACTGTGCAGGGTAAACTGATGGTACTTTCAGGCGGTACACTGAAGCCTGGCGATGCAGCGGGAAATAGCATCGGCACTCTCATCGTCAATGGAGACGTCATTTTCAGCAGCGGCTCTAACACCTTGATGCAGATCCGTAATGCGACGTATAACAATCCAGGAGCACTTACCGTTACGGATGAGAGCTACGAGACTTGGCGTAATGGAGTGTTTGCAGACGAATTCAGTTCAGCTTTGGGTGACATGGTCACTTCGGCTCAGCATGATATGGTCCTGGCCACAGGCACCATCAATTGGATTCCAGGAACCAAGGTCACCCTGCAAGGGGATGGTTATACTCCAAAGGCCGGGGACATCATCCGGCTCTTTGCAGGTGGCACCACGAATAATGCTGGCGGTATCAACGTCGGTCCCGAAATCCGCACAGGGGGTGAGACGGACATTCCTAATTTGGATCTCATCCTTTTTGCTCTGGGTGGCAACTTGCGTTGGGATGTCAGCCTGTTCAATTCCAAGGGCGTCTTGATGGTGGTGGAGGCAGACACTGCAGTTCAGTCCATTGCTGCACCCATCATTACTCAGTTGCCGCAGAAGACTCCTGCAGGCAATGGGAAGCTGGCGCTGAATACTCCGGTGACGCTGACAGCTTTGGCCACTACTACGGGCAAACCTGAAAACCTTAAGTATCAGTGGATTCTCAATGATGTCGCAGTGGAGGGGGCAATATCCAGCACCTACAATTTCCCGGCTAATTCCCAGACTAAGGGTCTTTATCGTGTCGCTGTGACCAATGAGGGCGGGATCACCTTTTCTCCTGCGGAGTCTGCGGTGATGGTCGATGTGGACGACGTTCCTGACATCGCCTTCAACACGGCCACTGTCCAAAAGGAAGAAGGTCAAAATCACACCTTCAATATTACCGTGGGGGGCCCGCCTGGTGAAGATGGTTTTAGCTATGAGTGGTTTAAGGACGGTGAACCGATTACAGCTAACGCTAGTGCTACCCAGGAGGATCTCGTTTTGACCAACTTGACTCAGGGAGACCAGGGGCTGTATTCGGTGAGGGTCACAAGTGAATATGGCACTTCAATCAGCGGTGCGGCTTTCCTTAATGTGCGGGATAGGATCACTCAGGTGGCAATTACCCAAAACATTGCCGATACCTATCTGGGGCAGAACATCCGCCTGACGGCTGAGCACGATGGGGAAGGCGCATTTAACTATGAGTGGCGCAGGAATAACGCGCTCTTTAGTGCTCCTAACAGCAAGACAATTGACATTAGCAATGCTCAGGAGATCAACAAAGGTAACTACACTGTGAAGGTTACATCTGTGCCTGGCCCGACAAATTTTGTGCTCAGTGCTGCCTTGAATCTTGATCTGAAAAATCCGTTGCCTGAGATCATTATTCCTCCTGCGTCCAAGACGGTGCTCGCTGGCACACCTTTGCCAATGAGTGTACAGGCCACTGGTCTGCCACTGCTGACGTATGTTTGGAAGAAAAACAATGTGATCCAGGTTAACGCTTTCCAAGCTAACATCACCAAACAAGAAGCCCTGCTGACGGATGGTGGCGCTTATGTGGTGGAAGTATCCAATGCCCTTGGGAAAGCCACCAACATCAGCACCAAAGCTCCAATCAAGCTGGCCGCCGAAGTGGTGGTGGTGGACAACACCAAGCGTTTCTTACCTCTTCCTGCTCTGGGCACTGCAACCCTGACTGCTGTCGTAGGAGCCAGCACAAAGGCAGCCATTACCTATCAGTGGCACCGCGTCCGCACACGTCTGGTGGAAGTGGAGCCACCCGTCGAAGACCCTGTGGGTGATCCAGTCATTGAAGATCCTGTAGAGGATCCAGGTGATGGCGAAGAACCTGGTGGTGAAACTCCTGGTGGAGAAGAACCCGTGGATGAGCCTGAGTTCGTCGTAGAGGAATACCTGGAGGACATCGTTCCAGGTGTCGATGCTAACATCACAGGTTCTAAAGCCAAGATCATGAAAATCACTAAAGTGGTGGCTGGTGATTTTGAAAATGACGGGGATGAAGGCGTGTACCGCTGCACAGTTACAGGTCCTGATGGCACCTCCATCACGGCTTGCGAATACGAACTGCGCATCTTTACCACCGCTCCTGATTTCGATGACACACTCCTGGTGGGTGATCCAACAAACCGGATGATCAACTTTAACTCCGGTCTCATCGGCCGGGATTATTATTATCAGTTGCCAGTCAAGCGTGACAATCCAGCCGCATGGCCTGACAAAATCACGGCATCGGGGCTGCCTCCAGGTCTTAAAGTGGATCCTATCAGTGGCGTCGTTTCTGGCAAGCCTACGGCCACCAAGGTGGGCGGATACCTGGTGACGGTGACGATCGCGAACAAGATCAACAAGAAAATCCTGAAGGGCTATATCAACATCAGCGATCTGGCGACTTCCATCCCTGGTGTTTGGGTGGGTCTGGTTGATCGTCATCCAGCCATCGGAGATAATCTGGGCGGACGTGTGGAACTCACAGTCACGACCAAGTCCACCTATACAGGCAAGCTGTTCCTGGGTTCGCTGACTTATAGCTTCTCCGGCATGCTGGATCTGAGTGGATCTGCGCCAAAGGGGACTGCCTATATCAAGCGCACCGGCAAACCTGTGCCGCCTAACCTGAAGTTGGACTTCACCTTGAATCCATCCAACAACACTCTTGATGCAGGGACGATTACCGATGGGGATAACACGGTGGCATTCGATGGCTGGCGCCATATTTTCGTCGCCAAGGCTACGGCTACCAGCCAGCCAGCTACCTCCTATGCAGGGTACTATACCATGTCCCTGGGACTCAGTTCAGACAGTCCTCTGCTCGTTGACGCAGGAACGCCTAACGTCCCTCTCGGCGCAGGTTATGCCACCTTTACCGTGGCTGCGGATGGTAAGTTCAAGATGGCCGGGAAAATGCCTGATGGTGAAGTGTTCACGAATACCACCTTTGTGGGCCCGATGGGTGAAGTGGCGGTTTACCAGCACATGTATAAGGCCCTCAAACCTTGGGGCGGTTCCTTGCTGGGACAATTCGGCATCACCGTGAAACCGAATACCAACCAGACAGATCCTCCAAACACCAATAATACGGTCAGCGGCAATGCGACATGGGTGCGCCCGGCCAGCCTTAAAGTTACGGACCGTACCTTTAGAGCCGGTTTCGGTGTGGATGGTGCGCCTGTGTCTACGCCTTTGGATGTGGTGGCTGTCGGTGGGCGCTACAATGCGCCGGTGCTAGGCACAGTCGTGCTGGGCATGCCTGATCCTGTCATCGTGACCGAAAACAATGCACGGGTGGATTTCTACAGCGGCGGCGACTTGGGAATGACCTACTACATCACCGGTGTTTCTACGCCTTATGTCTCCAAGAACCCTGATGTGGACTTGGCTGTTCTTAAAGGCAGTAAAGTTACTGTCCTCAAGAACCAGCAGCCTGTGGATGTGAAAACTGCCCTGACTGCAACTGCGAAGACGGGCCTGATTACAGGTTCCTTCACCGTGAAGGATATCAATCCCCGCTTCGGTCCTGGTGCCACAGCTTTCATCACCCGCACCGTCAAGTTTGAAGGCGTGATCATCAACGAGCCTATCCCTGAATCGGAAGGCGGCGGCAGCCAGTTGGTGGGAGTGGGATACTTCCTGCTGCCGCAATTGCCGAATGCTACTGCTGGCACCACGGATAAAACGTCTCCCTTCTATTCTGGACGCTTTGTCTTCGAGCCCCTGCCTTAACCACCAGGTATAACCTCAACAAAAAAGCCACCTGTGAAGACAGGTGGCTTTTTATTTTGCGGGCCTCGCTACAAAAGCTCCTTCACATGCAGCGACGGGCTGGCTGCTCAGACTTTCGGAACGTGGGGGACAAGTACATCGGGGGCTTGATTGCGCTGGCGGAGGCGCTTGATGGCTTCTTTGGCAAAGACTTCCTGGGAGCGTTGGCCTTTGGCGGCGGCGGGGAGGATCCAGGTGCCGTCGGATTTGAGGATGCGGCCACGGGAAGTATCGGCAAAATGGGTCTCCAAGATTTGAGTGAGACGTTTTTTGGCTTCTTTCTCCTCCACCGGCACAAGCAGCTCTACCCGTTTGGAGAGGTTGCGGTTCATGAAGTCTGCGCTGGAGATGAAGATGACAGGTCGGCCACCCTGGCGGAAGTGGTAGATGCGGGCGTGTTCCAGGTAGCGATCAATGATGCTAAGGACACTGATGTTTTCGCTCAGGCCTTTGACCCCAGGACGCAGACAGCAGATGCCGCGCACGTTTAAGCGCACTTTGACTCCGGCCTGGGAAGCTTCATAGAGTGCCTCGATCATCTTGCGGTCTTCGAGGGCGTTCATCTTCAGCATGATCTCGGCTTCTTCTCCCTGGCGGGCGCGTTCGGTCTCACTATGGATCATGGTGAGCAGGCGCTCACGAAGACCAAAGGGGGCCATGGAGATGCGCTCAAAGTGAACGAAGCGTGAACGACCGGTGACAGTATTGAAGAAGGCGCTGGCGTCGCTGCCATAGCTTTGGCGGCAGGTCAGGTAGCTGATGTCTGTATAGAGCCTGGACGTGGCCTCATTGTAATTGCCGGTACCGAAGTGCATGTAGCGCACGAGGTGCCCGGCCTCCCGGCGCATGACGAGGCAGATTTTGGCATGGGTCTTCAGTCCGCGAACACCATAAATAATTTGGGCACCGGCATTCAGCAGGTCTTCAGCACGTTCGAGATTGCGGGCTTCATCAAAGCGGGCTTTGAGCTCTACAAGGACGGTGACGTGCTTGCCAGCTTCGGCTGCGCGAATGAGGGCGCTGATGATGCGGCTGTTTTTAGCGGTGCGGTAGAGGATTTGTTTGATGGCGATGACGTCCGGATCTGCCGCCGCTTCCTCTATGAGATGGAGGACGGGATCGAAGCTTTCATAGGGATGGTGGAGGAGGATGTCGCCGCGCTTGATCGCCTCAAACATGCTTTCTCCAGGTCCAATCTGTGGTGATGCTTGGCTATCCCAAGGTACGACTTTCAGTTCCTCAAAACCGGATAGGCCAGCGATGACAAAATAGGCGCGCAGGTCCAGTTCCCCAGGGATGGTATAGATCTGGGCACCTTTGCCGCCGCAGAGATCACGGATGGATTTGATCAGATCCCGTGGGGCACCATGCTCGATCTCGATGCGAATGGTGGCGCTTTGCAGACGGGCTTCGAGGACGTCCTCCATCTCGCTGGCGAGATCGGATGCGCTTTCGTCATCCACGGCAATGTCGGAATTCCTGCTGATGCGGAAACGGGCGCTGGCGGTGACTTTTTCCGAAGGGAAATAAAGGTGGAGGAAAAGGGAGAGCAGGTCCTCAAGGTTCAGGTAAGCATGGATGCCGCTTTCCACTTCAGGTACGAGAACATGGCGGGAAAGGTTAGACGGCAGAGTAAAAAGAACTAGGCGGCGAGTGGTCTTGCCTTCGGCCTCAGACTGCACGGTGCAAAGAAGGGCGATCTGGAGGGCTGGCACTGAGATGCGCGGTGCATCGTCATCCAGGGCGATGGGTGAGAGCACAGGGAAGATATGCTCAATGAAATAGGCCTCCAGATGCATGCGCTGTGCGGGTGTGAGGTCGCCTGGCATGAGGCGGCGGATGCCTTTTTCCCGCAGCATGGGCAGCAGATCCTTTTGCAGGATGTCATACTGGCGGGCGACGAAGGCGGTGGCGCGGTTTTGAATCTGGTCCCACTGCTGGGTGGGGGTGAGGCCAGCATGATCCTTCACCCGACGGCCCTGCTCCCGGAGCAATTGAAGTGCACCTACGCGAACCATGAAAAATTCATCCAGGTTGGAGGCGGTGATGGCCAGGAATTTTATTCTTTCCAGCACAGGCAACTCAGCACGGTCGGCTTCGGCCAATACGCGCTCATTGAAGGCCAGCCAGCTCAGTTCACGGTTAAGGAAGTGTTCGTCAGTAAAAATCGAGGCGGGCCGGGGCAGGGACATGGCGTATGATTGGGGCAGGGGCCTGGGCGTGCAAGCAACGTTCATGGCCCAGGCTGTGGTTTGAAGTGATACAAGAGTGGGCCGGTGAGGCCGAAGATGGGGATGGGGAAGAGTTTAAAATTTTCCCCATTTGGGGATTTTGGGTCGTGAAAGGTTGAATATGAGGCGTTTGGGCGTGGGGAGGGTTTTCCCCATCTGGGGACGGATGTGGATTTTAGCTGCCTGACTCAGAAGCTGAACTGCCAGGGGCCGGGCTTTCGGGCTGTGAGTGCCCGCTTTGTGATCCGACAAAACCATGCGGGTGCGGTTAATTTCCGGTCGGGCATGTGGACGGACAAGGGGGAAGGGGGGTGACTTGGGCCAAGTGGCATTTTTTCAATGCTGGCTTGGGATAGACCATTCATGCGGTGTTATGCTCAGCCGTGGATTCAGCCTTTGGTTAGTAGGATATCATAGCCATAAATTTCCCGGAAGAGGTCGCACTTGGAGTTGATGGCGATCTGCTCGACCGTGGTGTCATCGACGCCGGGGGTGAGGATAAGGAGGCGGCTACCTTCGGTGCGGAGCTGGATGGTCTTGATGCGCTGGGCATGGGTGCGGTCCAGGGCATCGGCCGTGCGGAGGATGGCGGCGAGTTTGAAGACGACCATGCGTTCCTCCCGGGTGAGGTCGGAGAAGGTCTGGTGATTGGGCTCGGGATTGTAGCGGCGGTGATAACGGGCCAGGAGGGCGACCATTTCGCGGTCGGAGGTACTGAGGCCGAAAATCTCGGTCTGGAGAAGTATATAAAGGCTGTGCTTGTGATGCTCACGCGGGCTGATGAACATGCCGACTTCATGGAGGACGGCGGCGACACGGAGTACGAGCTCGTATTTGCTATCCAGGGCATGGAGGTGCTGAAGCTCCCGGAAAAGCTGCTGGGCGAAGGTGGCGACGTGGTCGGCGTGCTTGCGGTCGGTCTTATAACGAACGCCAATTTCACAGGCGGCCTGGACGACTTCATCCTGGAAATTTGCCGTGTGAGGGCTGGCGGTCATGAGGTCCAGCATGAGCTCGCGCTGGAAGTCCCCTTCGGGGATCCAGAGAGCCTCATCTCCAAAACGTCGGGCGAGGGCGAGATTGGTCTGGAGGGCGGGGACGATGCCTTCACCCCCGGTATAATGGACGTGCAGTTTGCGCACGAGTTCATCGGGATTCAACTGGGCGAGCTTTTCAGTGAAACGTTCTAATTCGGTCTCCGTGATGCGAAAGGCTCCTTGTTTGGCGGGTGCAAGCTCTGCAGCGACACTTTGGATCTCGGCACCGATGGCGACATGGTTATCGATTTTATAACCGGAGTAGTCCTGTGCGAGGTGGTCCACGACGCCACGGATGTGCTCCTCCAAGTGGGTGAGATGCTGGGCGGCCTCGCCATCTGCACCAGCGACGGCTTCACGGGCGCGGTAGATGCCTAACCGATAGTTGCTATAAGCGGAGAGGCGGCCGTTATTGAAATAAAGGGCGCGGGTATTGCCAGGGCCGATGTGGGAAATGAAGGTGTGCCCCTCGCGCAAAGAAGGGTTTTTTTTCAGCATTCGCAGGCCGATCTGATAGACGAGGCGGGTCATGTCGCCATCGTCAATGAGGCGGGCGATGAGTCCTGTGGTGACCTGGAGCCGATTGAGGAAAATTTCGTGATTGGCCGCCTCTGAAAGGATGTTGGTGTTATAAAGGCGGACGTTGGCCAGAGGGAGTCCGTATTCACGGACGGTGAGGAGGTAGTCCTTCAGGATGCCTGCGGCCTGCTCCACGGTGGAGCGGGTGATGGTGCCGAGCCGGAAGATGTCCCGAGCAATGGGGAGTGGTTTGTCGAGATGCTCGAGGAGGCTGAAGGAGCCGGATTCAGTGCGGGTGCCGATGATCAGGGAGAGGGAGGCGGCACCGACGTAAATGATGGCGTGCTCAGTGGATGGCGGAGCGGGCAGGTCTGACATTGTTGCTGAAGGAGGTGGGCGGAAAATCCGTTGGGCGGGAGCGGATGCTCTGGGATGATGAATCGCTGGTTAGGCGCACAAAGGGAGGGTTTATGCAGAGGGTCCCTTTTGATCCCTGAGCCATGCGACACTGCCGATGGCGACTGCACTGCCGCCGAGGGTAGCCAGGGAGTATCGAATGCCTTTGGTGAGACCGGGAAGGGCGTAACGATCCACTTCCTCCTTGAGGGCAGTGAGGTAGAGCTGGGGCATTTCCTCCACCAGACCTCCACCGAGGGTGATGCGGTCTGGGGCGAGGAGATTGACCACGGTGGCGATGCCCATGCCCAGGTAGGTGATGCTGTTGCGGAAGATGGTGATGGCGGCTTGCTCCCCGGAGGTATAAGCAGCGGAAAGGGCTTTGCTGCGGATATCGCGCAGATTTCCACGCGTCTTTTTATCGAGCTCCGGCAACTGGCCGCGATAACAAGCGATGCCTGCCTGGGAGGCAATGGCGAGGCGGCTGGTCATGTCCTCCAAGAGCACGGCCCCGGGGATGGGGCTGCCGAGGTGGGTGCCAGGCATGTAAATCATGCCCAGTTCCATGGCGGAAACATGGCGGCCCATGACGAGCTTTCCATCATACACAAAGCCGGAGCCTACTCCTGTGCCGGGGAAGATGCCGAGGAGGGAGCGTGAGCCCTTGCCGGAGCCGAGCTTGTACTCGCCAAAGGTGCCTGCATCCACGTCATTGAGGACGGCGACGGGTTTTTTGAAGGCGGTCTTGAGGATGCCACTCAGGCCCATGTTGTTCCAGCCCAGGTTTGGAGCGCTGAGTAGGATGCCTTTTTCTGTATTCACCAAGCCAGGGCAGCCAATGCCGATGCCCTGGAGGCCAGTGGGATCCACCCCGGCGGCGGCGATGGCCTCGTGGATGACGGTGACGATTTTCTTGCGGCCTTTGATGGCGCCATCAGAACCGTTGGTGGATTTGCGTGCGCTGCCGAGGAGGTTGTAATCTTTATCCAGCACGCAGGCGAGCATCTTGGTGCCGCCAAGATCGAAACCGATCCAGAAGGGAAGGGATTTCAGTTCAATGACGGGAGCGACCTTGGCCTTTTCCTTGCCGGGCTTTTTCCCGGACTTTTTTTTGAGAGGGGCTTTGGCTGGCATAGTATGAGATGTGGCTGTCTATGCCTATTGAGCACGGGCTTGCCTCTCGCGGCAAGCAACAATCCCTGGGGTGTGCCAATTGAAAGCGCCTCCATTTCGGAGGCTTTGGCGCCGGATATACCAGCTTTTGATGCTCCAGTTTCCCACGGAGCATGCGACCTGCCCGGCTCAAATACTCTTCATGCTGGCAATGGCAGCTGCGAAGCGATTGGTGACATTGAGTTTTTTAAACACGCGATCGAGGTGATTCTTGACGGTGTTTGGGCTGATGGAGAGCGCTGTGGCTATCTCGTCATTGGACTTGCCTTCGGCGAGGCATTTCAGTACTTCAAGCTCACGGCGTGAGAGTGAGGCGGTGGATGCAGTCTCGGCAGCGGAGGGTAATTTTGGCTTGATGAAGAAGAGGCGGTGGCCTTTGCCCGCGAGTGGAACGAGCCAGGTGGTGAGCATGATGCCGTTGATTTCCAGATCCTGGTTGCAGGGTAACTGCGAGGTTCCCGAGGGAATGTTTTCCAGGTAGGATAGGAGGGGGCCTGAGAGGAGGTCTCCACGTTTAAGCGGGATGGTGAGGAGTTTTTCCGCTGTCTCAATGGCCTGCAGGGTGGCTCCGATGAGGCGGTGGGATGAATTGATGATCAGCATGGCCCCACTGAGTGTTTTTTCGATGGTGGCGATCATCTCCAGATTTTGACGGGAAGGGCGCTGGATGGCTTCCTCCGCCAGTTCGTTGAGGGCGAGATCTATGCCGAAGGAGCCAGTGTCTCCATTTTCAGAAATGATGGTGGCGGATGCGCCGACAAGGAGGCGCCAGCCGTCATCGAAGGACTGGGCACGCAGGCTGATCTTGGCCTTGGGCATGCGCTGGTCCATCATGGGCTGCCAGTCGCCGGGCGGTGGAAGAGGGCAGGGTTCCTCCAGGAAATCCATGTCTTCATCGAAGCGCTGGCTGCGGCGGATGTAGCGGGTGGAGATGGCTTTGGTGCTGAGCTGGGATTCCTGGGCCTTTTTGGTTTCGCTCTCCCAGCAGACCCAGGTGGCGAAACAGATGCTGTTAGCGATGAGCACCTGCTTGAGTATCTCACTTTGCACGGACCTATCGGCCAGGCCAAGCGAGGCTATCCCGTCCATGATGCGGGAGAGTTTATCGACAATTGTAGTTAGCCAGTTCACTGAGGCAGCCCAAAAGCATTCTCCAGGCCACAAGCCCGGGGGATATGGTAGGGTATGAGCCAAAGGTGTCAAGAATAGGATGTTCAGACTAATAGGGGCCCTAAAACCCCCGGCACTGGTCCTTTAGAGCCCAAGCCGCCCTGGGGCAGGGCGCTGGCATATGGGGTGCTGAATGCATCACCGCTGACTGTCCTGCGGTTGATCGCTTTTTGTTAGGCGAGCGTGCTGCCAGAACAGATGGCAAAATCCATCAATACCCAAACAACACACCATACGATGAAATTGATACTCCCTTATCAAAGTCTGCTGCGCAGTTCCCTGCTCGCAGTACTCTCTGCCGCAGCACTCCTGACGGCCGGGCAAACACAGGCTGGCACGCCATCCGGCAAAGCTCCGGAACCGATTGTGGAACCCGAAGCTCCCTTCATCACCGGCAGTCTGTCGCTGATGGTGGACACCCACTTCGTCTCCTACGGTCAGGATGTCTGGGCCGCAGGCCAGTCCTGGCAGGATCCTCTTTTCCACCCTTCCATTGAACTCAACTTCAATCTGGGCGGCGGTTTCTCCTTCATCCTCGGCAGCTGGTGGGATGTGAATGACAACGCTGTTTCCGACATCGGTAACCGCATCCAGGAAGTGGACGTGTGGGCTGGTATCAGCTACGCGGCCGGCGACTGGAAATTCACCCTCCTTTATCAGGACTGGATGTATTCTGAAAGCACCGAGCAGATCGTTGATTTCAAGATCTCCTACACACACTTCCTGAACCCATACTTCCTGATCCACAGCCGTCCAGACGGTGGTGAATTCCTGGAGTCTGTCGGCTTTGATGACGGCATCGTCGCTCAGGTCGGTATCGCTCCTGGTTGCAGCATGGGCCCAGTGTCCCTGTCCTTCCCTGTGGCCGTGTCTTATGACACGAAAAACTTCCATGGTGGCCAGGCCGGTCTCGGCTTCGCTTCTGCTGGTGTCACGGCTTCGATCCCTCTTACCAAGGCCATCACTGCCAGCATCGGTGCGACCTACTACTACACCAACGATCTCGTGATCCCTGGCAACCCTGATGAAGGTTTCGTCATGGGCAGCGCCGGTATCACTGTCGTGTTTTAATCCATCTCCAAGGCAGGCGGAAACCGGTTTTCCGCCTGCTTCCTGTTCTTTCAGCGCCTCTCTCAATTCCTTTAGCAACGTCATGAAAAGAAACCAATTTCTTTCCCTCCTTTTTCCTGCCCTGGCCATGGCCAGCAACCTGTCATCCCTGCATGCCGAGGAGACTGTCAAGGTCGGCATCCTGCACTCACTGAGCGGCACGATGGCCATCAGTGAAACGTCGCTTCGCGACATCCTGCTTTTTACTTTCGATGAGATCAACGCCAAGGGCGGTGTGCTCGGCAAGAAGATCGAGCCTGTGGTGGTGGACGGTGCGTCCAACTGGCC
>NZ_SOCA01000007.1 GCF_004364345.1 Prosthecobacter fusiformis
CAATGATTTTCTGAAGCTTTTGCGAGCGGTGCGGATGCTGACGGTCAGCGGGGGGAGGGAGAGACGATTGGGCGATGGGTAAAGGGTTCATCGTCAAGGTGCGAGCGGTACCAGGGGGTGGCGCTACCATGGGGCCGCTCGCGATTCAAAAGGGGGATGTCAAAGAGCAGCCGGGTCGGCCCTGGGGTGTGTTTACACCACGTAGCAGGGGGCGTCAAAGTGTGTGTAGGGCAGGCCTAACGCAGCAATGACACGATCTCCGCGGCCCTCGGACGGGCCGAGGGAGACGAAAAGCACCTGGTCCTCATCGTGTTTGATGAGGTCCTTCAGTTCGGTTTCGAGGCGCGCTTTTTCTCTTGGGTTCAGTTCGCACTCGAAGATGGAATACTGGAGATGGTTGCCATAGTTCCGGCAGGTTTTGAAGACCTTCCTCAATCGCCGGTCATTGGCGATGTCGTAGCAGACCAGGAAGGTGGTGCGTGTGCTGAGGAGGGGTTGTGGGGTGGCCATGGGAAGGGGGCGATGCGTTGGCGAGAACGGACCTGCCAAGCCTGGGCTTAGCGGGTCATCATGGGCACGTATTCGGGGATCTCGCTGGTCAGGTAGCGGGCCAGCATGCGGGCTTGCAGTTCCAGCACGCGCCGGTAGCTGGCCTTGTAGTCGAAGATGGGATGGGTCACCAGGCTGGACATGCGCTGTTCATAGGCTTGAAAAAATGCTTTGCGGCCATGGACGGTGAGGTTCACGGCTTCGCCGGCGCGCACAAAGTGGCCGGGATTGATCATGCGATTGTTCAGGGCGGTGAGCACGGCACTTTCGGCGATGAGGGGGCGAAATTCTTCCATCAGATCCAGGGCCAGTGCTGGGCGACCATGCCGGGGTTGGTGGAAAAAACCGATGTAGGGGTCAAAGCCCACCGCCAGGGCAGCCAGGGTGCAGTCTTTGGCGAGCAGGCTGTAGGCGAGGGACAGGAGGGCATTGACGGGATCTGTCGGTGGTCGGCGGGCGCGTTTGGTGAAGTCGAAAGTAAAGTCGGGGCGGTCCGCCTTTTTCACGGGCTCCAATCCTGGCAGCTCATCATCATCCGCGCCCACCTTGATCATGCCGGCGAAGTTTTGGAAGTACATGGCTGCGGCTGCACCTTCCATCCCCAGCAGCTCACCCAGGGAGCGGGCAGCCAGCACATCACCGGCAGCGCGCTTCATTTTGAGGCTGACCCCATCCGGCAGATTGACGTGGTTGCGCATGAGCTGGGTGCGATGGTTGCGGATTTTTCCATGGATGAACCGTTGCGCCAGGGCCAGGCAGCGGTGGGGATCCTGGGCGGACTGAAATTGCTCGATGCGGGTATAGACGTTCTTCAGGCCATGGCCGCGAGTGAGTCCATAAAACCATCCGCCCATGCTGAAATAGGCCACGGGGATCTCCGCTTCGCACAGCATTTGCACGGTCTGGGTGGTGATCTGGATGTTGCCGAACAAGGCCACATGGCTCAGGTCTTTGAGGCGAAATTCCCCCAGCACACTGTCCTGCTCCTTCACCACCACCACCTCTCCGCGCAGGGTCACCCGTGCACCTTGGGTGTTCAGGTAAAGCGCGCGTTCATCGTCTCGCGGAGCCATGAGCCGTCGCGGGGGCGGCATGGTGGAAAGTCGCTTGTCGGCGGACCTGTCCGGGCTGTCTGGCAGGAGTGGCGCGGTCACTCGTTTGAGCAGGCGTGTCTCATCCGGCAGGCAGACGGGGGCGAGTGAGCAGCGCACGCATTTGGGGCTGTTCATCAGGGGCGGCGGGATGCTGCGGGAGGCGGCCACCTGCCGCGCCTCGGCGATCTTTCCGATGATCCACCCTTCTAGCTCATCCGTCATCGCCAGCGGCACGCGTTGTTTTGTCGCCCGGTAATAGATCACGCCTTCATCACAGGTATAACCATTGTCCCGCAGGATCAGGATCTGGAGGCCCAGTTGCATCTTGTCCGCCTCCCACATTTCATTGCCATCTTCACCCCGGCGTGGAGCACCCAGCTTATAATCCACGGGTGTCACTTGGTGCACCACGCGTTGTTTCAGCTCCACATGCAGCAGGCGGGCGGTCGGTGCCACAGGGGCTGGCAGGCAGGGTGCATCAATGGCCGTTCCCGCTGCCGGGGGCGGAGTAATGGCGGCTGCAAACAGGTCTGGCTGATCCGCTGCGGGGCGTGATTTTTTTGACGTTCTTTTGGTTAGGTTGCACATGGTTCCGCTCTGCGTATCCAGAGGAGGACTGTCATCAGGCGGGCTAGGAGGGGACGGCATCGGAGCAGTCACACTCGGGGATGCCTCACGCTGAGCGTCTTTGAAAGATGTCACAGGCACCCAGCTGGAGCGGTCTTGCGCCACGGTCACCATCTGCACCTCGATCAAATCCATCTTTGCCAGCACGCCCAGCCGCTCGGACCCCAGGGTGGCGGAGCGTGAATGGATGGTCTCCAGCTTGGGCGATCCGTCAGCCGCCATGTCTTCCTGGGCCGCATCTGCATCGGCTATGTCCGCAGGTTGGGGTTCTTTTCCCGGCGTGGTATCCGGGGCCAGAGCAACGGCTGCCACCGCGGCAGGCTGGCTTTCTTTGCTGCCGCGCTGGGCTGCTTTGGGTGGCGGCAGATCACCCCGGCCTTTGTCCACTTTTTTGTGAATGGCGCTGCCGCGTTCCGTATCCGCACTCTCCAGGAATACGCCGTCCACGTGCTCGTAATAAAACAGGCGTGGGCAATAGACATACTCGTTCAGCATCCGCGCAGGCAGGGGTTCATCCGCCACGCGTGGGTGGAAAGCGGCCTCACTTTCCCTGCCTGTCCGCTCATTGAGCGCGGCGGGTATCGACGTCCCGGACAGGCCCTCCGAGATCGATTGCAACTCCTGGCTGAATAGGCCTAACTCAGGATGATCATCCGGGATGGGCAGCGGTTCATAGAGAAATTCCGGTTCCCACATCTCTGGTCGATGCGGATATAGCGCGCGGGCCGTACGGTAAACAGACGCTGTCATAGGCGGGAGAAGACTACTCTGGCGGGCGGTACTATGTCAGATCCGACGAGGTGCGCAAACAAAAAGCATGTAATGAAAAGTTTTAGCCGGGTTTCGTCTTCTGCACAGCCTCCGCCCATTGTACCCGGCGGAGGAAATCGCTGCGGATAAAGTCTAACAGGAAATCATTCAAGGCGCAGCAGATCACCACCAGGTTTGCCGAGGGCAGGCGATAGGGATTCGCCGTCAGGTGACCGTGGGCGAAGATGTGGCGGATGCACGCGGCCAGGGTCAGCACGGAAAAATCATGCCCGTCCCGGTAGCGGGCCAGATACATCTCATGCACCGGCAGCAGGGCCTGGGTGATGAGAAATCCCACCAGCTTATGCTCCGGGTCCTGGGCCCGGCACAGGGTCGCCAGTTCATGCACCCGCTGGCGTGGATGATGCGCAAACAGCTCTCGGAAAGGCGGGCGCGCATTCGCCAGGTCCGCATACCTTTCAAAGGCCGACCAAGTGAAAAACACCTGGGTCAGGGCATCATAACCCGTCGCCGTATCATCCGTGAATCCCTTCAGATGCAGCCCGCCAAAACAGGCCGCCAGCCTCAGCCGGTTGGCGAAGCGATAAAACTCCTGCTTCACCCCGATGAACCCCAACAACCCCATTGCATCCCCCGCCTCCTTCACCACCGCCCGTCCCCGATGAAACCCCGGCAACACCTCCTCCAAGTAAGGGTAGGGGAGTGGTGGGGCGTCAGGCATGATCGGCGGGAACGAAGAGGCCGAGGCCGAAGTGGGAACCGTAGCCAAGGGCGAGTGGGCCAGTGCGAGGTTCAAGAAATTCGATTACAAAGGCACCTGCGTCGCCATTGCCGCGTTTGCCAGCACCATCCGGGCGGGAAGTCTGGTATTGAAGACTGCGGAGCGTGCGTTGGTTCGGCAGGGTGATCTGCTTTTCTTGCCGAATACCAGCCGCAGCGTCTTCCTTGTTCAGCAGGCGCTTCAAATCGTGTCCTGCAGAGCCAATCTGCCAGCCGTTCATGACGTCAATCTTTGGGCGGCCATCACCATAGCTTTTCATGTGAAGCGTGGAGACAAAGGGAGTCAGCGAGCGCCAGACTTTGGATGCACCGAGTAATTGGCAATCAGGGAATGTGCCTGAGTCACCAATACCAATGAGCACGAGGCGGATGTCATGACCTTCGTGCCCCCAGACTTTGTTCAAGCGGCGGAGTGCGAGACGTGCGGCATGGTCAAAGCCCATCCTTGCCCAAACAGTGATGTGGGTGATTGCATCTCGGGGACCGTTTGCCTCACAGAAGATGTGGGCGTGCTGGTGGTCAGGTAGTGGCTGACCGTGCTCATCTTTGCCAGTGAAGACGGTAGCGCGGCCCTGGCCTTGATCGGACCATTTGCAAAGAGCCTTGTGCACGCGATCCGCCACGGAGACGGCTTGGGTAATGCGCGGTGCCACTTTGCTGACGACCTGATAACGGGCCACGGTATGGCGTGCGGAATCGTCACTGACAGTTTTGCGTTGCTGGGATGCCGGAGAGATGATCTGACGGCTGTAATTCACGGTGGCTGAGCCTGGAGGAAGGTTCCAGCCGACAGACTGGAGATCACCCGTGTCTGCATGAAGCGCAGTGTAGAGATCTTCCGGCACAGACGGGCTTTTGATCTTCTTCGTCTTGGGCTTTTTTTTGCCATCCGTGTCTTCCTGGGGAGCATTGGCAGCGATGAAGTCTGCACGCCATACAGTGTAGGCATCTGCTGAGACCGGAGCGAGCAAGCGTACGAGTTCTGCCCGCTTCGGCAACGGTTCGTCTTCAGCCAGTGGCACGGCATTGGCCTGGATGGCGGAGATGTCCTTCCGCAAGCGTGCTTCCACGAGGCTCTCTGCACGGCCAAAGTAGCCCATTCGCTCGGCGAGGAGACGTAGCGCTTCGAGCTGGATCTCTGGCAACTCCACCTCCCAGGCGATAAGCAGTGCATCCTCTGGGGCTAGCTGGAGGAAGGTGTCAAAGACCTTGGTCGTCTTCTCCTTTGATCCCTCCACATATGGCATGTAGTGCCTTGTGTGGCTGCCGGTGGTGGCGGGCAGTTGAAAATGAGGCAACCGTGAGGCCAGCGCGATGATTAGGCCGCTTAAAACGTCCTCCGGCACCTCAGTTCGGGCTTTCAGATGCCGGGTGGCGATGAGGCTGCGTAACAGTCGCCAAGGCGAGGGCGGCCACTCCACCGCACCTTCATTCACGTGACGGCCCCAGGGCGTGGCGTGGTAGCGCCCGGCTGGGAAACAGAGTTCTAGGATGGTCATGGCTCAAGAGTCGAAACTGACCGTGGTGAAACGCTGATCCGCTTTGCCGCCAAATGCCTTCTCGATCAGCGCAGGGAGTTCTTTTTCCAAAACCTCCAAGCTCGGCAGCTCGAAGCCCGCTTTGGGCCGGGTGACTTGCAGTTCTTCCAGATCAAGGTCGCAAGCGGTGCGGAGCCGGAGTCCTTCGTTCAGGAACTTTTGAATCTTGTAAAGCGAGATCGCGATGAGCAACGCTTCGACATCAGTGCCGAGTCCAAAGCCGCGAATCAGGGCGAGATCAAGATTGAAGAATGCGGTGATCTTACCGGTAAATTCTTCTCGGTGGAAGGGGACGTTGCCGAAGCCTTCTTTGGCCGTCTGTCCTTCATCGCCTTTCGAGGCTCTCACGCGATCATTTTTCACGCCGCCACTGGCCACTGTGCTGACCTCAGATGCCTCGATGAAACCCGTCAGTGCTCGCGGCAGGCGGATGACGCCAGCGATCTTCTCCAGGAAGATGCCGTGGATGAGCGAGTTCACATCATACTTGAGCAACGCTTTTAGCAGAGGGTCTCGGTCAAAAGGCTTCCTGTCGTCAAAGGCGATGGCTTTCTTGATCTCTTCGAAGTCCTTCGTGGTGGCAATATAGGGGCTGTTCAGTCGATGCGCTTCGAGCACGGAGTTTGTCAGCGGCTTGCCGTCCTTGCCATTTACCAGCACGGCGGGCAGCCCTTTGAGCGGTGTGACCCAGTCGTTATTCACGGTGTCCCAGCAGACGGCTTCGAGGCGGTTCGCCATGCTTTGGGCGGACTCGACAAGGAGCATTTTGGCACCTCCAGGTCCATCAAAGGTGGCGGCCCCGAGATCGGGAAAGCCGGTGGGCTGAAACCGACTGCCCTGCACAGGCTTGAGTTTGGCTTCGAGGAGGAGGCGTGGTTGGACGGCAAGCGTGGCGAGGTTCATGCGGTTTGTTCTTGGGTTTGATGTTGGAGGGTCAGTTTGAGGAGCTTCATATCGCTCGGGGAGATGGGAAAAAGCATTGCCGCAGCGGTGCGGCGGGCGGTGGTAGCTGCGACCGGCAGGTCGGTGACCAGTGGTGCCTCGCCTGAGGCACGCAGACGGCGGGCGGCGAGTCGTGAGGCTGCCTGCCCATTGCCAATGCGGGCGAGCTGATGAAGGGTCGCCTCAATGGGGATGCCGTCATTATTATGCCTGAAGCAGAGCTTCAGCAGTGCATAGAAGGAAGATGGGATGGCGCGGTGGCGGTATTCTTCGTCATCACGCCAGTCGTAGGTGATGCGCTCATCCTGCTCCTGCTCCCTGCCTTGCTTCTTCGCATATGCGACGGTCTGCCAGTCGATGAGGCTGAGTCCCCAGATCAAATCAGCTAACATAGCGGGATCAATGCGGCCTTCGATGAAGTCTGTGATGTCATCCAGCCGGGCATAACACGGAGACCAGTCTGGCCAGCCTTCGCAGCCTGCTTTCTCGACCCGGTGGATGCGACGAGCCATAATGGAGTTCAGGCAATCGGTGAGATCGCCATCGTGCCAGGTGACGTCATTGCTGGGGTTTTTCAGCCATGAAAGCCAGACGCGGTTTTCACCTGTTTTGATGTCCACCGGTTCTAACTGACTGCGGAGCCAAAATGTGCCCTTTCCGTCTCCACGACCAAGCCACGCATTCGTGCTGGCAAGTGAGGCGGCGAGACGGAACTCAGTGGTGGGATTATCAATTAACCACTCAGGCCGCAAACCCGAGAGAGGCGGGATAAATGACTCTGCTACCCAGGCGAAGCTGCGGGCGAGGGCACGCTGCGTCCGTCCTGCGGCGACGAGCAGTGCCACGCGTGCATGTGGCGAGTCATCCTGGCAGAACTCGAAAACCCTGCGTTCGATCTCGTTCAGGCCGCGAAGGACGGTAGCAGGTGCGTCATCGGCTTTTGAACGCAGGCGGCTATGCCAGGCATCAAGGTCGCTCAGAATATCCGAGTGTGCATTTCGGCGGACTCGCACACGATCCAGTGGAGTGGCGAAGTAGGCCAAGCCATTGCGCACCTGAAAGCCGTAACGCTGGAAGGCTGAGATGCCTCGGTCCACGCCGAGGCTCACTGCCGCACGGGCGAAATCCACCCCATTTTTCGCGGCACGTCCGCCTACTTGAGCACGGCCTTCGCTAAAAATGGCTCGCAGCTCGGGAAGGCTAGTTGCACGTTCCCAGAGCGGCATCCACATCTCACAGCGGGCATCTTTTTCATCTGCCATGCTGGCGCTGGCATAGCCCACCCCCGTTTGGCGGACACAGAAAGGGTATATCAGTGAGCCATCGCCACTGCTCTCCAGACGTTTCACGGACGCGGCGGCAAAGAGCAGTGCGCCTTCGATCATAAGAACGAAGTCCCATGGATTCACGGCAGAGGCCGCGTCGAAACCCGAAGTAGCATTTGCCCCGCCTGCGGCACCCGGGAAAAACTGTCCTATTGGAGCCTTAGCTGTTGAGCCAGAAGCGGCAGCGCCAAACAAGGCCGCACGCAGCCACCGCTCTGAATGCGGTGAGGGCTGACCAGTGGCACAGTCCATCAACTCAGTGATGCGCTGCATGAAGTTATTCGTGAACTCCAAACGGCCATCATTGCCGCCCGTGCCTAGCAATGGCGGAAATTTGGGTCCATCCTGGCTCAGGACGAAAACCGCATCCAGCCATCCAAGCGCATCATCGGGGAGCGTGTTACGGCAGATTTGGAGCAAGCTGGCTTTGGCTTCTCCATCTGGCTTTTCTTTGAGATCAAGCTGATTCACTGCCTGCCGGGCTGCGGTGAGACTATTCTGATAATTCAGTAGCCGCGCAGCACCGCTGGCCATGATTGCATCAATAGCCTCGCGGTTGTCCTTCTTGAAAAAGCCACTCCCACCATTCCATGGGGCGAGCACTGGCGTAGGCTGGTAGTCATGCAAAAAGAAGTTCAGCAGGCCTTTTCCATCGAAACGTGAGGTGAGGATGATCTGATCGTTGTTCCAAGCGGCGCTGGCAGATAGATCACCCTTCGGTGATTCACCGACGAGACGTAGGATGCCTAGGGCTTTCAGATAATGCGCGAGCGGCACGGGGGCGCAGCCGGAGAGAGTGAGAGTGGGCATGATTTGGGTATCAGTTGGTGGCTGGAAGCAAGGTCCAACCGCTCTTCTTCGTCCGCGTCGATGCGCGAATAAGGGTTTCCAGACGGCGCTTCGTAAAGCCAAGAATTTTGGATTGTGTAGCGATCACTCTGCATGGTGAGACTGTCGCTTTATTGAGCACGCCGTCAATAACACTTTGCAAGAGAGTGAAATAGGTGTTAGAGAAAATCTCGACACGCCCGCCTGCGATCTGCCCAGCCTTCTTCACGGATGGCAAAGGCAACTCCGCACTCCAACGAGTGCGGCTCCGTTGAAGTGCTAGAGAGTGGAATGATAATTTTCTAAAGGCTTTCATACCGCAGGTTGGGCGTGTTTCTTTTATGTGCATATTGGGTAACGCCTCAGTCGTTCAAGCCTGCCTCTCGCCAACAGCTTCCTCGGTTGCTTCTGCTGCCGAAGTCCTCATGTCCGCAGAGCGAAGGAGAGATTCCAGATAGGCTAGGGTGAAGGGACCAAGCTCATCTCGCAAAGAGATCATGCGGGCGAGCCAGGAGCGGCCGAGCTGCCCCTCTCCCATTAGCATGACGCTAAGATCGAGCACCATGGACTGCGCGGTAAGGCCGGGAACGGGCGGAAGTGCATCACCATCCCAGATGCCACGAGTGAAAAGTCGGGCGGGAGCGGTTCCATCGCCTTTTTCACCCGGCAAAGAGCGGATGGACAGGCGCACTTTGCCATGATGTGCGGCGATGATGTAGGCGGCCAAATCCCTTTGAGGAGTATCAACGGGACTGGCGATGAGAAAGGCAAGTGCGGAGGCCAGTTCATGGCGGAATCCATAGCGGTCGCAGGAAGTGACTTTGAGGGCCGACTTGGCCCTCAAGATAGCGGGCTCTTCCTCACCGCATAGCATCTTTTGGAACACGCGGTGTGCTTTGCCTGCATCATGCCAGAGGGCGGCGAGGCGCAGCAACTCCTGATCGGACTCCTTCATACACAGAGCACGAACAATGGCGTCAGCCCGCTGGATGACGCCATCCACGTGCTGCTGATAGCTCAGATCGTAGCGCGCGAAAGTGCTGTAATCGTCAGGATAGCCCTCAGGCGACATGCTCAAGGCGGGCGGATGAGCGGTGGGCTTCGTTTTACTATCCCCGGTCCAGCCAAGAGCATCCGCGTAGCCGCCGCTGCTGACGTGGAGCAGATACACTCCACCAGGTCGGACAACTTTGCTAGATTCCCATTTTTTATCGAGGGCGTTCCAGTGCCAGGCGCTGGCTTTGTCGCCTTTCAGAAATTTCGAGGCATCGCCGATGGAGACGCGACATAACTCAGAGCGTTGAGGCTGCGGCTCTGCGACAGCAGGCGCGTCGCTGCTGAAATCTCGCCAGAAAAACTGTACGTCGCTGTCCTCCCCATCGCGGATGTAGCGGGAGATGTCGAGATCCTGGCCGCAGAGATCGGGCGTGGTGTCGAAGAGGTCTAGCAAGTCCCGGCGGCGGATGACAGGTCGGATGATTTTTTCCCCCTCGACACGAACGCCGCTCAAGCTCTGCGGACTGGCATCTGTGAGCGACTGGAGGGCGGCGCGAGCTTTGTCGAGTTCTGCCTTCGTATAGGGCAAAGCGAGGTCATCTTTGTCATTCTTCAGTTCGAAGTCGATCCACTGCACAGCAGCGTCATCTTGGTCAGCACGGCGATTGCACCGGCCTATGCGCTGAACAAGCGAAGACCATGGAGCCAGCTCAGAAATCAGCAGCCGCGCCGAGACATCCACACCGGCCTCAACCGCCTGGGTGGCAATGACGATGCGGTCTCCCTCGCCAAACAGCAGCCGCGTGTGCCGATCCCGATCCACCGGGCGAAAACGGGAGTGGATGAGTGCGACGCGAGCGGAATCGACAAGCGGAGGAAGACTCTGTTTGCCCTTCTTTTCAGGCGTGGTGAGCGCCTCATAAACTTCACGGGCACGAGCCACGCGGTTCAGTATCACCAGAGTGAGTGTTCCTTCGCGGTGTAGCTTGTGTATGTAAGTGGCAAGCTGCCGGGCATAGCCAGACTTGTTGCTGGCGCTCAGTTTCAGTGATGCCGCGCAGAGCTGCTTTTTGGCATTAATGAGTGCAAAGGGTCTGCCACTGGCCTTCTCCTCATCACTCAACATAAGTTTTGGCCATCCATTCGTCGGCATGGGGTGATCTACCGTGGCGAGACGTGCATCCTCCAGCGTTGCACTCATCCACCATGTCTGACACGGGCCATACTGAAGCCACTTTGCAAGATGACGGAAGCCATCGAGCTGGGCGCTTGTCTCGACACCAACCCCCATAAGTTGAGTTTCATCTAGCACCCAAAGGCAGTCATTGTTCAGCAGACCGAAGTGCATGGGCCAGCGGTAGCGGCTCATGCCGTAACCGCGATTGAGGGTACGGCTGAGAAGCATGTCCTGGGTGCCGATGAGGATGGCGTCTTCTTCGGGGTAGAGGTCCCAGGGATCGGCATCCTCGCCGCCCATGAGGATGTGGAGGCCGACCTTTCCTGTGTGCGGCTCTTTGCCATCCCAAAGCAGTCCATGAGCCTCCAACCACTTCTTTGCTTCATCTCGTGTTTGCTCCACGAGTGTGCGCATGGGGAGGCAGTAAACGAGACGGCGGGGCCATTGGTTTCGATGGTCAGCTTGGGGATGTCCGACACGGTTCCAGAGCCAGGCGAGGACGACGGCGGCGGTTTTTCCGAGGCCGGTGGGGATGCTGATGAGGCGGCTTTGGCAGGGTTCGGCGGCTAGGCGAGACTGGTAGTCGTACGGCTGGCGATCTGGGCCGCTGGCGGTGGAGAAGAAGGTGCTGAAATCGGGGGCGGGCATGGCTTGGGGAATGGGGTCAGTTCATGCGGGGGGCTTCGGTTTTAAAGGGGGATGTCACACCGAGACGAAGATAAAGTGGCGGGTGGGTTTTTGCTTGAGAAGGATGCCTGAAATACGAGGATTTAATAAGAATCTATGTTTTGGGAATATTGGCAATCCATTAGAATGAGAATTTTATTTTTAAGGTGGATGGATATGATGATTTTTTTAATCAGCGGGGGTTATTGAGGTTTTTTCTCTTCTTCTTGGACGATTTCTTCGAGGGTTTTGGTGTCGTCGGCCTGGGCTTGGGCGTCCATTTGGCCGCTGGCTTTCATGCGGATGGAGCGGATTTTGCGGGCCATGGCGCTGCCGGTGGTTTTCATGCCCCGGGGGGTAAAGTCCACGGTGCCGCTGAGGGAGATGTCCATGCGCAGGGAGGCGGCGGTGGCGATGGCGTCCTGATTGGCGGCGAGGAAGAGGAAGTCCCAGTTTTTCTGGTCGCGGTAGAGGCGGATGAGGTCGCTGATGTGCGGGGTGGTGTATTGATGGGAGGCGTTTTCCTGGCCGTCGGTGAAGATGGCGAGGATGACTTTGCCGGGGCGGCTGGACTCGGGGAGGGCTTGGATGCGGCGGTCGGTCTCCTGGATGGTGCGGCCAATGGCGTCGAGGAGGGCGGTGCTGCCACGGGGGATGTAGGTGGCGGCGGTGAGCTGGGGGACGTCCTGGATGGGGCAGGCGGGGATGGGGACTTCGTAGGCGTCGTCAAACTGGATGAGGGTGAGGCGGGCGTCGCCAGGGACATCGAGCTGGGATTTGACGAAGTCGTTGAAGGCGGCGATGGCGGGTTCCTGCATGGGCTGCATGGAGCCGGAGCGGTCGAGGATGTAGGCGATTTCTGTGAGGTGGAGGTTCATGATCTGGTGGGAGGATGCATGAGGGGGTGGGACATTCGTAGGGTGACAAGTGAGGTTTTTTGATTATTATTGCTTAAGATGTCCAAAACGTTGTTTCCTGTGAAATCTGTGATTGCCACCGATGGCACGGCGATGCCGGTGCGGACGGGTGTGAGCCGGCCTGCGCTGTGGCGGATTTTGGAGATCCATAAGATCATCCGGGCGGGGCGGTATCCGAACTGCTCGTCGCTGGCGAAGGAGATCGAGGTGACACGGAAGACGATCCAGCGGGATGTGAGCTTCCTGCGGGAGCAGTGGGGGCTGCCGCTGGAGTATGATGCGGAGAGGAACGGGTATCATTATACCCAGGAGGTACATGAGTTTCCCATGCTGCATCTTTCGCGGAACGATCTGGTGGCGTTGTTTCTGGCGCGGCATGCGCTGGAGCCTTTGCGCGGGACGGGGCTGGAGCGGATGCTGGCGGCGAGTTTTAGCAAGATCGCGGAGGCGTGTCCGGGGGAGGTGTCCATCCAATGGCATGAGCTGGACGGTGCTTTTTCAGTCAAGGCGATGGGGGTGCTGGCGGCGGATGTGAGGCTTTTCAGCGATCTTTTGGACGCGGTGATGGCGCGACGGGAGGTGGCTTTCGACTACTGCAAGCTGACGGCTTCAAAGGCGGAGCGGCGGACGGTGCAGCCGTATCATGTGGGGCAGATCGAGCATGGATGGTATGTGCTGGCGTATGATCCGGGGCGGCAGGGGATGCGGACGTTTGCGCTGCAGCGGATGACGAACCTGGAGATGCTGGGGACGACCTTTGTCCGCGATGCCAGGTTCGATGTGAGTGATCACCTGGGAGGCGGATTCGGGGTGTGGAGTTATGAAGGGCAGGAGGGCGGGCCGCATGCGGTGCGCATCCGTTTTGAGGGATATGCGGCCAGGGTGGTGGCGGAGCGCTCCTGGCATCCCTCCCAAGAGATCAAGGAACTGGACAAGGATGGGGATGTGATTGAATTCCACGCGACTCTTTCTGGCCTGGAAGAAGTGACGCGATGGGTGCTGAGCTGGGGCAGCAAGGCGAAGGTGCTGGGGCCGCCAGAGCTGAAGCGGCGGGTGCGGGAGGAACTGGTGAAGATGATGGCGGACGGGGCTGAGCCTCCATGGCAGGCAGGAGTGCCCGCCTCACTTTAACCGCTGAGCCAGGCCACCTTTTAGATCTGCGGGCGGATGACGACGATGTCTCCGAGCATCTGCTCCTGCTCCACCATGAGGTGGTTTAGCTTCATGAGCTCCAGCATGGCCAGGAAGGTGACGATGACCTCGACACGGGAGGCGGCGGTGCTGAAGAGGGAATCAAAGCGGACGCGTCCGCCCATGGGGATGGCCTCCAGCAGGTGCTCGATCTTGTCGGCGACGCTGTAGCGGTCGCTGACGATCTCGCGGATGTCGGTGGTGTTTTCGAAGCGTTTGAGTACTTTTTGGAAAGCGCGGATGAGGTCGAAGATGCCCACCTGGCCTGCCACATTCGGGGCGGGGGCGGAGAGGTCCGGCAGCTCGGGGGTGGTGGCGAAAAATTCGTCGGCTTTGACTTCCTGAGTGCCGAGGAAGCTGGCCACGTCTTTGAACTTTTTGTATTCGACGAGCTGGCGGATGAGCTCCCAGCGCGGATCTTCCTCATCGGCGTCTTCATCGGGCGGCTGCTGCGTCTGGGGCAGGAGCTCGCGGCTTTTGATGTACATGAGGTTGGCGGCCATGACGATGAACTCGCTGGCCACCTCGATGTTGAGCATCTTGAAGGTGTTGATGTAATCGAGATACTGCTTGGTGATGCGGCCGATGGACACATCATAGATGTCGATCTCATCCTTTTTGATGAGGTACAGCAGCAGGTCGAGGGGGCCCTCGAAAATCTCCAGTTTGACCTTGTAATCCTTGTCTTCCACCGGCGGAGCTTATGGGCAGGACGGGAGGAGAAGCGAGGAGAAAATGCTGCGTGAAATTAATGATCGGGCTATTCGCGAATGCGATAACGGCCATCTCGGAGGGTGACTTGGGGAGGTGCGTTTTGAGTTTCGAAGGCGGTGTATCCGGGCTGGAGTTCACGCCAAAACGGGGCATGCGGATGTTCCGCAAATTCGGCCAGTCGCTGATCCGTCAGTGGAAAAGGGAAGGTATGGACGGGTACTTCCGGCTGGCCTTTTTTGAGGGCGGCGTCCACGATGAGGTATATCTCTTCGATGAGGGGATCGGTCATGGCAAAGCAGCCGATGCTGACTTCATTGCCATGGACCATGATGAAGGTGCCCGTGCGGCCATGATGCTGGTCATAGGCATTGGGATAGCCGATGTTAAAGGAGAGGTGGAAGGTGCTGCCGGGATTCAGGGAGGCCGGCGTGACGGAATAAAAGCCTTCGGGGGCCTGGCCGTCGCCTTCTTGCAGTTTGGGACCCAGCGTGCCGGACATGGCTGCGATGGGATAGGTACGAAAGAGCTGCCATTTTCCACCTGCCTGCATCCAGAGTTCCAGCTCACGGGTTTCTTTGAAGATGCGGATGAAGGCGGGGGCACCCAGGCGGAGCCCCTGTTTTTCCAGGAGTGCTGCCAGCGGGGCCTGCACGCGGTCTTTGACATGGGCCAGGCGCTCGTCAGGCTTCAGTGTGCGCCACTCATCAGGCGGTGGCGGGGCAGGGTAGGGGAGTTTCATTTTGGCGGAGCCGGTCCAGAGGGCAGTGAGATCTGGCATCTGGATGAGTGGGCTGCAATCTGCGCAGGCTGTCCCCGTGTGGCGTCCGCTCAGCAGCGCCAATGCGGCGGAAAGCGGGAGCATGACCCAGAGGATGTTTTTCATGTTTTGAGAGGCCAGGGCGGATGGCGTGCGGATGCCCCAAGGGGAAAGGGATCCTCTATAAGATAGCGATGCCGGGGTATTTGATCAAACTTCGCGCACATTGCGCACGGTTTTTCCGGGCTGCCATTCGCCTGCGGTCATGACGATCTTGGGATGGGCGGGAATGCCGCGCTCGTTTTGCTGCTCCTGGGCGACGAGCAAATCCACGGCGGCTGCGCCGAGCACCTCAGCCTGCTGATCCACCCCCGTGATGTCCGGGCTTTCCATCTGCCAGTCCAGGGTGACGAGGCCCAGGTCCTGCGGGATGTTTATTTCCTCCAGCCAGTCGCCCGCATTTTGGCCATTGCGGATGATGGCATCTGGCCGGGCGCGGGCTAACCAACGATGGAAATCTTCACGCGTCAGTTCCCGGCGCAGGCCCAGCAACTCAGCCGCCTGTTTTAAGGGCAGCGGATGATGCGCCAGGAAGCTGGCTGACCAGGCTCCAAACATGCGTTCATTGACGATGCTGCCTCCATAATAACCGATGCGTTTATAGCCCAGTTTTTTCAACTGCCGCATGGCGGTCATCATGCCCAGGTAGTGATGATGATGCACGCGGTGCAAAGCGGGCCGTGCATAACCGAGGCCGATGACGACGCTGCTGAATTTTTCCCAGCGCATGGAGACGTGGCCGCGGCTGCGGGAGATGAGCGGGGAAAGGATGAAGCCGGGGATGCCGCGCGCCTCCAGGATGTCCGAAAGCCGACGTCCGGTCATGCCTTTGGCGGAGAGGTAAAATTCATCCAGTTGAAAGCCGAGCTGGTCGGCCCGCTGCCGGGCACCCTGGATGAGCTGCTGCGACCAGGGGGAGAGGGAGATCTCTGAGACTTTTCTTTCGGCCCAGACAAAGGCCAGCGTGCGCGGTGCGTGCGTCCTGCGCTTCTGCCGCATGTGAGTCATCAGCTTGGAGATCTCCGGATCTGGCCGATAGCCGAGCGCAGCAGCGGTTTCCAGAATACGGGTCCGCAGGGTATCCTCCACATGGCGCTCCCCGCGCAGAGCCCGGGAGACGGTCATCTTGGAGATACCCAACTGATCGGCGATGGTCTGGAGGTTGGGACGGCTCACGATGAGGAGCCTGAGTATGGGCTGGGGACCGGAGCCTGCAAGATCATCTGTCCATGACGGCTGAGGCTTGTGAATTCTGGCGGGGCGTTTATGGGAGAGGCTGTCACTTCAGTTCCCAACCATGATCCGCCTCCTGCTTTTCCTTTCCGTCCCTTTATACATCCTCGACCAGTGGTCGAAACTTTGGATTGTGAAACACTTTGAGCTGCATGTGACGGAGCAGGAGGTCATTCCAGGAATTTTCTGGCTGCATCACACGGCGAATACGGGCGTGGCCTTTGGCATGTTCAATGGGACCGAATACGCCAATTACGCCTTTGGGGCTATTTCGCTGACTGCGCTGACAATCCTGACGGTGATGTATCGGAAAGGCCTTTTCCCTGGGATTTTGAGCCGCCTCTCGGTGGCGCTGCTCGTCGCTGGGATTTTTGGAAACCTGACGGACCGGCTGCTGCATGGTTACGTGGTGGACTTTTTGAGGTTTGATTTCGGCTTCCGGCCTTTCAATCCGTGGCCATCATTCAATGTCGCAGATTCCTGTGTGGTCGTCGCTGCGATCCTTTTAGCCATTGCTTCGTTTACAGAAGCCACTCCAGCGAAAGACAAAAAAGCCTAGCCGCTCACACTCTCTCATTATTGACCTCCTATGAAGGCCGCCCGTTTGGGCGGCCTTTTTTGTGTTCATATTCGATCATTCGATGAGCAGCAGGTCTGAATGGTGGGCTTGAGGGCGGTCAGAGACAGAGCTGTGGGAGTGCGGAAGGGAGTTCAGGGGGCGCCGATCGGTGTTTATCAAGGGTGCACTAGCTGTGATTTCAAAAAAACAGCGGTTTTAACACGCTGGAATCTATCGCATTTATTAGAAAAATCGGCAAAACTTGTTAATAAACTCTAAATGTTTTTAAATTATGATAAATGATAATTATTTTATTCTATGGGATTTAAATAACATAATACGTTCATAACCAACGTTAATACATTTTTAAAATGGAAAACATTAAGTTTATATTCAATCTAAATTTATAATAAAAGACTCTCATATTACGGAAATTCTACTTTTTGATGATTTAATCTTTGCAGTGATTCTAGTTTTTGATATAATTACCATATCAATCACAAGAAACTGCTATGAAACACGCATCCAAGTTCTTCGCCGCTCTCACATTGCTTGTCGCGATCACGGTTTTTCCTTCGGCGGTTTCTGCTCAGTATGGATATGCGACGAGCAACTACGCAGCCCAGCAGGCGGCCTACGCTCAGCAGCAGCAGTATGCCGCAGCGTATCAGGCGCAGATGCAGCAGCAGGCCTGGGCTGCTTATCACGCCCAGCAGCAACAGCAGGCTGCCTACCACGCCCAGATGCAGCAGCAGGCGGCCTATGCGGCCCAGCAGCAGCAGATGATGATGGCGGTGCGTGCAGTGCCTGTGGCACGCTCCGCACCAGCGGCGGGATCACTGATCCGCTATGATGGTAAATATGCTGCTTGCTCCTCCAGCCTGCCTTCCCAGGTGAAGTATCTCATCAATGCGGCCAACCACCTGCAGAGCAGCCCATATGTGCGCGGCGGTGGCCACGGCCGGGTGGAAGATCGTGCTTATGATTGCTCCAGCTCGACGTCTTATACCCTGATCAAGGCTGGCCTGCTGAAGAGCCCGCTGACTTCTGCTGGCTTCGCCAAGTATGGCCAGGCTGGGGAAGGCCGCTTCATCACCATCTGGGTCAAACCTGGTGACCATGTTTTCATGACAGTGTGCGGTCTTCGCCTGGACACGTCAGGTGGCAAGGTGGGCGAGGGCCCACGCTGGCGTCCACAGGGCCGTAGCTATGCTGGCTTCAGCCCACGTCATCCTTTTGGCCTGTAACCTCTCATATTTGTGACTCGCCTGTGTTTTTGAGTCAGTTTGGCGATTCATTATAAAGAATCACCTCTCACAGAGTCGATAAAGTTGCATTCCTGATCTCTCAAATTCTCAAATCTATGAAGACCACCACTTTCTCTGCTGCGACTCAGCCATTGCTGAATGAGTCACTTTCACTCGGGTGGTACCATATGAACGTTTTCGGACAAACTTTTGGGCGTCACGCTCAGGCAGATTTAGTGGCAGATTTTGTGGTGGAAGTGAATGCAGATGCTTCTGCGGCAGGTGTCAGGGTAAAATCATTTTGGGAATCCCTAGCAGGTTCCGGGTCCCCGTTTGCCATGGGTGAAAATTGACCAACGTGGGGCAGGAAACGGGCGCAAGGCTTATTGGATAAGGCTTTCAGCGCGATGGGAAGGATGGTGAAAAGGAAATCTTGAGGCCGCATATTGGGCGAGGCACGTATCTCGCTGGCCAGATGCGGGATTGATGGATGCTGCTTCGCAAGAGAGGATTTTCCTCCTTGCTTGCCAAGTCGTGCATCCTCTCCAAAGTAATCGGCCCGACCTCCCTGCCACCAAGCTAGGCGGCGGTCTTTTCGTTTTTCCTTTTCGTTATGTTTGACTGGATCATTAAAAAAATCATCGGCACCAAGAACCAGCGCACTGTGAAGCGCCTGCAACCGGTCGTCGTGGAGATCAATCGCTTCGAAGCGCAGTATCAAAATGAAACAGACGATGCCCTGCGTGAGCGGGTGGCGAATTGGAAAGCCCAGTTCCGTGCTTTTCATACCCCTCACTTTCTAGGGGGCGTGGGTCTGCGCATCGCCGATGAAGCCACCGTGGAGGCCTGCCTGCGACATATTGAAGAATACTTCAAGGCACTGAAGCCCCATTTCCCATCCTTGGATGGCAGCTATCTGGCGGAGAGTTCCTGGAATGGTGCGGCCATTGCAGATAAGAAGGCGCGGATCGACAAGGCGCGCGATGCCTGGAATGAGATCCAGCCTAAATTTGCCGCCATCATCTCGAAGATGCTTAACGAGATCCTGCCGCAGGTGTATGCCGTGGTGAAATGCGCCGCGCGCCGCCTCGTCGGCCAGGAGCACATCGTTTGTGACAATCCGCTGAAGTGGAACATGGTGCACTTCGATGTGCAGCTCATCGGCGGTATTGCCCTGCACAAGGGCATGATCGCTGAAATGGCGACGGGTGAGGGCAAGACGCTCGTCGGTACGCTGCCGGTGACGCTGAATGCGCTGACCGGGCGTGGCGTGCACGTCATCACGGTGAATGATTACCTAGCCCGTCGTGACTCCGAATGGATGGGCTATCTGTTCAAGTTCCTTGGCCTAACCGTGGGTTGTATTCAAAACGACCAGCCCAGCCATCTGCGCCGTGAGCAGTATCAGGCGGACATCACTTACGGGACCAACAGTGAATTCGGTTTTGATTACCTGCGTGATAACGGCATGGCCTCCAGCAAGGAGCAGCAGGTGCAGCGCGGCCATTATTTCGCCATCGTGGATGAGGTGGACTCCGTGCTCATTGATGAAGCGCGCACGCCTCTCATCATCAGCGGTCCGGTGGCCGGTGCGGAAAGTACGCACCAGTATGAGCGGTACAAGCCCCTGGTTGAACAGTTGGTTAGGCGTCAAAACACCCTTTGCAACAGCCTTGTTTCTGAAGCCAAGGAAGATGCCAAGAAGGGCGAATTCGACGTGGCCGGGCGCAAGCTTTACCAATGCCGTCTGGGCCAGCCCAAGAACCGCGCCTTGATGCGCTGCATGGAAGATCACGAGCTGCGCCGCGCCCTGGAAAAGGCCGAGCTGAAGATGTATGAGGACACGCAGAAGAAGGATCTCTTCGCCCTCAAAGAAGGCCTGTATTTCTCCATCGAAGAGAAGAGCCACGATGCTGACCTGAGCGAAATGGGCCGTACTTTCCTGAGCCCGGATGAGCCGGATGCCTTCGTGCTGCCAGACCTGGCCACGCTGTATTCTGAAATCGACGGTGACGGCCTGCTGACGGATGCGCAGAAGCTGCAAAAGAAAAACGAGCTGCAGGACCGCCTGTCCCACCAGGGGCAGCGCATCCACCAGATCAGCCAGCTCCTGCGTGCCTACTGCCTTTATGAGAAGGACGTGGAATACGTCGTGGAGGAAAACAAAGTCGTCATCGTGGATGAGCAGACCGGCCGTAAAATGTCCGGCCGCCGCTGGAGCGACGGTCTTCATCAGGCGGTGGAAGCCAAGGAAGGTGTGCAGATCGATGCTGAAACGCAGACCCTGGCCACCATCACCATCCAGAACTATTTCCGCCTTTATGAAAAGCTGGGCGGCATGACCGGTACGGCTGAAACGGATGCCTCCGAATTCCATGACATCTATGGCCTGGACGTGCTGACCATCCCGACTAACCGCGTTGTGAAGCGCCTGGACCATAACGACAGCATTTTCAAAACCCGTCGCGAAAAGTACAGTGCCGTGATCGACATGATCCGTGAGCGCCACGCCAAGGGCCAGCCGATGCTCGTCGGTACGGCCAGCGTGGAAGCTTCGGAAACCGTCAGCCGCATGCTGAAACTGCAAAAGATCCCTCACTCAGTGCTGAATGCCAAGTATCACCGGCAGGAGGCCGAGATCGTGGCGCGTGCCGGTCAGAAAGGTTCTGTGACCATCTCCACCAACATGGCTGGACGTGGTACGGACATCAAGCTGGGCGAGGGTGTGGGTGACCTGGGCGGCCTGCTGGTGCTGGCCACTGAGCGTCATGAATCCCGCCGTGTGGACCGTCAGCTTCGTGGCCGTTGCGCCCGTCAGGGAGATCCAGGTGAGAGCAAATTCTTCCTCAGCTTTGAGGATGACCTGATGCGTAACTTCGGCGCTGCGGACCGCATGACGAAGATCATGGAACGCTTTGGCATGGCTGAAGGCGAAGAGTTGCAGCATCCATGGCTGAACCGCTCCGTAGAAACAGCGCAGAAGCGTGTGGAGCAGCGGAACTATGGCTGGCGCAAGCGCGTGCTGGAATACGATGACGTGATGAACCAGCAGCGTGAGGTGGTCTATGAGTGGCGCAATGACGTGCTCGAAAGCAATGACCCACGCCTGCTCATCAATGAATCTGTGGAAAAGGGCCTCAAGGAGCGTCTGGAAGAATTCCTGCCGAAGGAAAAAGGCAGCGACATGGAGCCAGATTACGAAAACTTGGTTCAGTGGATCAATGCCACAGTGCCGATCGGCCTGCGTGAGTTTGATGATGAATTCAAGGCGCTGGATTTCGATGCCCAGGCTGAATGGCTGAAGGAAAAGATCTTTGCCGCTTACGATATCAAAGTCAGCGGGGCCAATCCGCAGGCCCTACAAGAGATCGAGAAGATGATCCTGCTCAATGCCATCGACCGTCTGTGGCAGGAGCACCTGTATGCTCTGGATGCCCTGAAGGAAGGCATCAGCCTGCGCAGTTATGGCCAGAAGGATCCGCTCATCGAATTCAAGCAGGAGGCATTCACCATCTTCTCCGAGCTGATGCGCAACATCAATGGCGAGGTGGTTAACAACCTCTTCCGCAGCACGCAGCAGCTGGCCGCGTTTGAGCAGTTCCTGGCTCAGATCGCCATGATGCAGCAGGGAGGCGGCGGTCTCCCCGGCGCACAGGCTAACGTGCCACCGCTGCAAGAGGCAGCCGAGGCTCCTAAACCGAAGCCGCACAATCCGAGCAGCGATGGCCCAAAGCTGATCCTGCCCAGTGCCATGGCCCAGAAAAAGCCCCTGGCTAATGTCGGCCGCAATGACGCCTGCCCCTGCGGCAGCGGGAAAAAATTCAAGAACTGCTGCGGACGCACGGCCTAATTAAGGCCGAGTGTCAGCTCCTGGCTACTGTCCTTTTGGATGGCAGCCGGGTGGCAGGCTTCCTCTATCTTTTGAAACGATCCGGCCAGCCGCAGGGCTGGCTTGTTCGTAATATCACCGAACCTTTTTCATGAACGAATCCACCCTCCAGACTGCTCTTTCCAATCCGCAAAACCTTGGCGAGATGCCGGATGCGGATGCCGTGGGGACCGTCGGCTCTCCAGATTGCGGTGACATGGTGCGCATGTGGCTGAAGTATAAAGATCAGGATGGGCGCAAGGTGATTGATAAGGCCAGCTTTCAAAGCTTCGGCTGCCAGACCGCGATTGCCGTGGCCAGTCTTGCCACAGAGTTGATCCGTGGAAAAACGAAGGAAGAAGCCTTGCAGATGAGTGCGGCTGAACTGAGCGCTCCCTTGGGGCCGCTGCCGCCGATGAAGATTCATTGCGGCCAGATGGTGGAAGGCGCGCTCAAAGCTGCGCTGGAGGCTGAATCTGGTGTCGCGAGTCCTGCGTTGAGCACAAGCCCTTCACAGCCCCTTGGCCCGACTCTGGTGGACAGCCTGAATGCGGCTGGCAAGACCGCCGGGAAGATCAAAATCGTCCTGGAAAGCTGAGGCGGCTCCCACGGGTGGAATCCATAAAAAAGCCCCAGTTTGCACTGGGGCTTTTGTGTTTTTGAGGATTGAAAAGCGGAGGCTTAGTTGGAGCGGCCGAGGTAGCTGTTGTCTTCGGTCTTGACGCTGATTTTATCGCCAGGGCCAATGAACAGAGGAACCTGAACGACGAGTCCGGTTTCCAGTTTGGCTGCTTTGTAAACGTTGTTCGCGGAGTCGCCTTTGACGCCTTCAGGAGATTCGGTGACAGTCATGATCACGGAGGGTGGCAGTTCGATACCGATGACGATGTCATCCGCGAACTGGACCGTGTACTTTTGGCCTTCGATGAGGTAATCCTTGGCGTTTTTCACCTGGGATTCCATGAGGATCACGTCTTCGAACGTCTCAGGATGCATGAAGTGGTAATCTTCACCGTCCTTGTAGCTGTACTCATGTGGCTCGCGGTTCAGGTTCACGGCTTCGAGCGACTCGTTGGAGGTCATGCGAAGGTTGTACACTTTACCCGTGCTGAGGGTGCGGACGGACATCTGCACATAAGACGCCATGCGAGGAGGCGTCTTGAGTTCGAAATCAGAGACGAGGCAGACTTCGTTATTATAACGAACCGCGTGCCCCTTGCGGAGGTTGATGACTGGGGTTGATGCCATAGAGAGCGAGGGTTTTAGGCGTAAATGCGGGAAAAGCAAGCCGGAAAGGCCGGACCTATGCCGTGAGGGCACCGATGACCGCCTGGGCGGCGCGGCGATAAGCCCCGCCGTGACCGAGTGTGGCCACGACTTCGGCCAGGTCTTCCTGCAGATCGCGGCGACGGACGTCATTGGTCAGCAGGTCCACCATTTCAGCCGCCAAGGTATCCGAATTGAGCCGCCCCTGGACGAGTTCTTTGACGATATCCCGCTTGGCCAGCACATTCACGATGCCGATGTTTTTGATGCGGACGACGGTCTTGGCCGCGATGTAGGTGAGGAGATTCACCTGGTAAACCAGGGCATAGGGCAGGCCAAAACAGGCTGCCTCCAGCGTGGCTGTGCCACTGGCCACAGCGCCAACCTGGGCACGCTGCATGAGATCATAGACCGTACCGGTCTCGATCCATGTTTTCGCCTCGGGCATGCCAGCGTCATCGGCCATTTGGCGCAGGTGACCGGCCAGTGTTTCATTGGCTGCCGAAACGGCGAAACGGACCTGCGGATGCATCATGCGGATGGCCAGGGCGGCCTGGAGCATGATGGGAAAAAGACGCTTCACTTCATTCAAGCGGCTGCCAGGAAACCAGCCCACCAGGGCACGCTCACGCTCCCAGTTCCGCCGCAGGGCCACAACGCGGTCCACCATGGGATGCCCGCTGAATTCAGTAGGCAGGCCGCTTTTTTCATAGAAGTCTTTTTCGAAGGGGAAGATGCAGATCATCAGATCCAGCACCTTGGCCATGGTTTTCACACGGCCCTTTTTCCAGGCCCAGACCTGGGGGCTGATGTAATAGATGATCTTCCCGGTGTAACCTTTCGTTCGCAGGTCTTTGGCCACGCGCAGATTGAAGCCGGGGTAATCCACCAGGATGACGGCAGCGGGCTGCTGCGTCAGAATGGAGGTGACGGTGGCAGTGAACTTTTGCTTGAAATAGGAGTACATTTTCAGCACCTCCCACAGTCCCACCACCCCGGCAGTCTCCACCCAGTCCTCAATGCCGTGACCCGCGATCTCCTTCATGCGCGGTCCACCCAGCCCGGTGATTTTCACCTCAGGATCGAGGACCAGCAGTTCTTTGATAAGCCCCGCGCCATGGGTGTCCCCGCTGACTTCACCGGCGATGATGTAAATGGATGTCATACATTCGTGTCCACGAGTACCATGGATCAGTCCTCCCCGCGTGTCATCTTCATGAGAGCATCTGTTGTCAAAGCAGTTGTGGCGGACCCTGTCGCCTTGGCCAGCCAAGCATCAACGATGGGTTTTGAATGCCGCTGCGCTTTTTGAGTAACGAGATGCAATCCGTCTTCCATCGGAAGAAACTCCACCTGGGTGCCGGGACGCAGGCTGTAGCGATTCCTCAGGGCTTGAGGAATGGTCACCTGGCCTTTGGCAGTGATGGTCATGACTCCAAAAGTATCGGTAACAGCCTGCTTGGTCAACTTCATGTATGGGAAGTCAGTTTGCACCAAGTGCAGCATTCTTCTCAATCTGGTCGGTGATTTCCAAGGCGATGCGGACGGCTTCTGCGCCTTCCTGGCCCGTGACGACGGGGCGTTTGCCGTGGCGGGAGCATTCGACGAAGGCGTTGATTTCTAGCTTCAATGGCTCGTCTTTTTCCACTTCGACGGCTTCGCGGACGATCTGCATGCCGTCTTTTTTGTAGATCCAGCCGCTTTGTTCCTGGTAGTCCAGGGAGAGGTAGCTGTCCTGCTGGAAGACGCGAATTTTGCGCATCTTCTCCGGGCTGATGCGGCTGGCGGTGATGTTGGCGATGCAGCCGTTGGCAAATTTGAAACGGGCGTTGGCGATGTCCTCGCGCTTGGTCAGTACGGGGATGCCCACGGCATCGATTTGAACCAGCGGGGACTTCACCAGGTGCAGTACGATTTCAATGTCGTGGATCATTACATCCAGCACAACGCCGATGTCCATGCTGCGATTGGGGAAGGGGGAGAGGCGGTGGACCTCGATGAAACGAGGCTGGTCCATGCGCTCTTCGAGCTGGCGCAGCACCGGGTTGAACCGCTCGATGTGGCCGACCTGGAGGATGACGTTTTTGGCCTGAGCCAGTTCAATCAGAGCCTGGGCTTCGGCATAGGATTCGCTGATGGGTTTTTCCACCATCACATGGACTCCTTTTTCCATGAGGGGCTCGGCCACGCGGCGGTGATAGATGGTGGGCACGGCCACGGTGGCGGCATCCACACGGGAGGCGAAGTCGGCCAGATCGCTGGCGGCCTGGGTGCCATACTGTGCGGCGAATTCGGCCGCGCGCGCCGGGTCCGCGTCATACACGGCGGCAAAGGTGACGGCCCCCGCACTGCGGCTGGCGATCTCCGCCATGATGCGGGCATGATTTTTACCGATGGCACCCACACCGGCCACGCCGATGCGGAAAGGTTGGGCTGCTGATTCCATGAACCACCAGCGTTAATGAGGACGGTGCTACGTGGCAAGAGGAATGACACGGTGGGAATGACGAAATCCGCAGCGTAAATTTGCATTGTGGGCCTTGAGCGGACGGGGGTAGCTCTGCATTCTTAGCCCCCATGCCTGGCCCCGTCCTCCTTTCTGATATCGGCAATGTGCTGACCTTTTTTGATTTTACCATCGCCGCCCAGCGTGTGTCTGAGCGCTGCCCCTTTCCCCCGGAGGCTCTTTCGTCAAGGCTAGATGACATCAAAGGCCCTTTTGAAAATGGGGACATGGATGATGATACCTTTGTGCGCGCGGCCATCCAGGCGCTGGAGTTTCAAGGCACAACGGCGGATTTCGTGGCCATCTGGTGCGATATTTTTATAGAAAACGAGGCGATGAAGCGCTCCCTGGCACCGCTCGTGGGCAAGGTGCCGATGAAACTGCTCTCCAATACTAGCGGCCTGCACAAGGACTATCTGCTGCGCACCTTTGATATCTTCCGTCCCTTCACCGGCGGTGTTTATTCCTATTCCGCCAAATGCAGCAAACCGTGGGAGCCGATCTTTCGCGTGACCATTGAGGAACTGGATCTGGATCCTGCGCAGACCTTTTACATTGATGACCTGGAGCCAAACATCGCCACTGCACGCAGTCTGGGATTTGACGTGCATCATTATCATCATCAGGCCCATGACCGGCTGGACGCTGACCTGACCGCCTGGGCCCGCAAGCACGGGCTGGCGGTGTGAACGGTGGATTCATTTTAAACGAAGTTTAGGGGTCTTCACGACGTTCATTCTGACTATGCTTTTCCGTCTTTCCTTAACCGCCGCTCTCGCTGGCAGCCTCCTCGCCTCCGCCGCGGAGCCTCAGGTGCGCATTGAAAAAAACACCTCTTATTTGCCGGAAGGCCGGGCTGAAAAAGCCGACCTGTATCTGCCAGTGGAAGATGGGAAAAAACATCCCGCCGTGGTCATTATCCATGGTGGTGGCTGGGCCGGCGGGGTCAAGGATGCCAAGCGTGAGATCAACATCGGCACGACTCTGGCTGGCCAGGGATATGTGTGCATGAGCATTGAATATTTCCTCCATTCTGCGGAGAGCGAGCAGCCCTGCTGGCCTCAGAATTTGCATGATTGCAAGACGGCAGTGCGCTGGCTGCGGGCCAATGCGGAGCGGCTGAAGGTGGACGCGGACCACATCGGCGTCATCGGTGGCTCGGCAGGCGGGCACCTGGCCAGCATGGTCGGTGTGACCCAGGCCAAGGACGGTCTGGACCCCGCTGGACCGTATGGAGAATATTCCTGTCAGGTAAATTGCGTGGTGGATATGTATGGGCCTACGGACCTGGTCGTGCGGAACAAAGACCTCACACCGCTGCGGGCCACCCTGGCGGAAAATCCTGAGCTTTACCGCCAGTTTTCCGTCACCACGCATCTGGACAAGGACGATCCCCCATTCCTGATCCTGCACGGCACGGCGGATAAAACGGTGGACCTCAGTCAGTCAGAGATCCTGGCCAAAGCCTTGGCGGAAAAGGGCATCGAGCATCATCTGGAGGTCATTCCCGGTGCCCCACACACCTTCCATCTTCAGCCAAAGGAAAAGGACTTGCGTCCGCTGGTGATTGCCTTTTTTGACAAACATCTGAAGCCCGCAGCCAAGTGACCGCTTGCAGCGGGCGGGGTCTTCGCTCAGATCCAGGGCATGTCTGACATTGCCGACCGTCTCCAGGAAATCCGGGATCGCCTAACCAAATCTGCCGAACGCGCTGGCCGCAAGCCGGAGGAGGTGGATCTGTTGGCCGTCTCCAAAACCTATCCAGTGGAAACTATCCATGAGGCGGTGGATGCGGGTCAGATCCTTTTTGGGGAAAACCGGGTGCAGGAGGTCCTGCTGAAGCAGCCGCAACTTCCAGGGAAATTGCAATGGCATCTCATCGGCCCTTTGCAGTCCAACAAAGTGCGCAAGGTGCTGCCACTGGTGCAGATGATCCACGCAGTGGACTCCGTGGACATTGCGAAGGACATCAACCGCATCGGCGGGGAACTGGGCCTGCATCCCAAGGTGCTGATCGAGATCAATGTGGCAGCGGAATCTTCAAAGCATGGTTTCACGCCATCCGCTATCCGGGCGCAGTTGGATGCCCTGTATGAGCTGGACCGTCTTTATATCCAGGGCGTGATGTGCATCCCGCCTTTTGATCCGGTGGCTGAAAAGAGCCGCCGGTATTTTAAGATGCTGCGGGAGATCCGTGACGAACTGGAAAAACTGGGCGGTGCACCGCTGCCCGTCCTTTCCATGGGCATGAGCCATGACTTTGAAGTGGCCATTGAAGAAGGCGCCACCATCGTCCGCGTAGGCAGTGCCATTTTCGGAGCACGGGGAAAGTAATCCAGAGCTTTAGCTCGATCAGTGCGCAGTCATCCAATGTGCGTGTTTCGGTATCCCGTGCGCATTGAAGACAGGCTGGGATTTCGGGAGGGTGGCCAGCCAAAGCTCCAGAGCACTTTCATTGCCCCAAAATTGCCTCTGTCATGCGCATGGCTTCCACGTTGGGTTTCACCTCATGCACGCGGACGATACGTGCTCCCAGCTCTCGTGTGTGGGAGGTCAGGGCCACGGTCGGCCACTCCCGGTCGTCCACGTCATCGGTTTCCAGCAGCTTACTGATCATGCTCTTGCGGGAGATGCCCACCAGCACGGGGCGGCCCTGCACGGCCAGAGTGGGCAGGGCTTTCATCAGGGCGATGTTGTGTTCCAGCGTCTTACCAAAGCCAAATCCAGGGTCCAAAACCACACGCTCTGGGGCGATGCCCAGCTCCGCGAGAATACGCAGCCGCTCGGCGAAATAAGCCTGCACTTCCGCCACCACGTCTCCATATTCAGGCTGCTTTTGCATCGTACGCGGCGTGCCGATCATGTGCATGACCACCAGCCCCGCCTCCGTCTCCGCAGCCACCCGCAGCATCATCGGATCTCCCCGCAGACCAGTGACATCATTGATGATGTCCGCCCCCGCCTCCAGAGCCGCACGCGCCACATTGGCCTTCATGGTATCAATGGAAATGAGCGTCTTAGTTTCCGATCTCAAGGCACGGATCACGGGTAGCACGCGTTTCAATTCTTCCGCTTCCTCCACCGGGTCAGCCCCAGGACGGGTGGACTCTCCGCCGATGTCCAGGATATCAGCTCCCTCTGCTACCAAAGTCAGCGCATGTTCCACGGCCCGGCCCGTATCCAGATAGCGACCACCATCGGAAAAGGAATCCGGGGTTACATTGACAATGCCCATGACGAGACCGCGCTGGGTGAGGTCGTGGTCCAGTCCGTGAATGCGCCAATGGAAGTTCATGGCACTAGTTCAGGCGAATTGCAGCCAAATCACAACACTGATTTCAAAAGTGCCGCCAGATTCGTGGAGGCGGCTTGGCCGACGCTGACGACCTCCGCATGGTGCAGCGTCTGCGCTTTCAGCCCGGCGGCCCAATTTGTCAGCATGGAAATGCCCGCCACTTCCATGCCCAGGGCACGCGCCTGGATCGCCTCTGGCACGGTGGACATGCCCACAGCATCCGCCCCCAGCGTGCGCATCATGCGGATCTCCGCCGGGGTCTCGTATTGCGGCCCCAGTGTGGCTGCATACACCCCTTGATGCAAAGGCAGGACCAGCTTTTCAGCAGCCCGCAAAAACTCCGTGCGCCATGCCTGCGAATACACCTCGCTCATGTCATGAAAATGCGGCCCTCCCAGCAATGGCGTCGTGCCCAGGAGATTCAGGTGATCCGTGATGAGCATCAGATCACCCACGGCAAAGCTCGCGTTGATGGCCCCCGCCGCATTCGTTAATACGATGCGTCTAACGCCAAGTGTGCTCATGAAGCGGATGCCTGCTGTCACTTCATATGCGGACAGACCTTCATACAAATGCCGCCGCCCCTGGGCGATGAGGACCGGCTTTTCATTCACCCGGCTGAGCACAAAACGTCCCGCATGTCCCGGAACCGTGGAGGCGCTGAGGCCCGGGATATCCGAATACGAAACCTCTGCTTCAATGCCCAGTGCCTCCGCCACACCGCCCAGACCAGAGCCAAGCACGATGGCGGTTTCAGGGCTGGCTTCATGGAGGCGCGTTATGGACATCGCCGATGAACGTCCATGGTCGTAAAAATGCAAATTGTCCTCAGGGCGCTACAGCGGCATACCACGCGTGGATGAGTCCAGTCTGGAGAAAGAGCACAGGTTTTTCAAAACCACCGGCAGTCATGATCGAGGCCACTTCCTCCAGGGGGAGAAGGGCGACATCCCGGCTATAGGCAATACGTATGGATTCCATCTTTTCTTCGGAAACCTCGGCATCGGCCATCATCCGCATCCACACATCCAGGAGGCCTGGGTATGCCGGAGAAGCCCTGTCATAAGCCAGATCCGCACTGACAAGCAGGCTGCCTGGGCGCAGGCGGCTGGAGATGCTGCGGAAAAAGGCAATGCGGTCTGCTGGGGTGAGTATGAAATGGGAAACGAGCAGAGAGGTAGCCGCATCGAAGGAATCCGCAGACGGCAAACTGTCGAGGTATCCCACATGAAATTCACAGCGTGGTGTGATCCCGCACTCCTCGGCCTTTCGGTGGAAGACGTCCAGCATCGGCGCAGATGGCTCCACGGCAGTGAAATGCCAGCCGGGATTTTTCTGGGCCAAATAAATGATTTCCGCCCCAGTCCCAGCGCCAACACAGAGGATTCGCGCCTGCGTGGGAAGCTTGGAAAAAACTGCATACATGAGCAGATTCAAGGCATCCCTGATGGGGGCTAGCTTGGCGAAATTTTTGTCATAGGCAGCCGCGTGAGCTTCATCAAACGCGACCACCGAGGTTTGATTTTGCGTAGGGAAAATGGTGGGGTGTGTTTTATGCCTTTTCGGCCAGGCGGTTTTTTAGTTCATCATACAGCTCCTGAACAAAGGGCATCGCAATACCCGCCTGGGCCGCCTGCCGGATGGGTTCCCCCCAGATAGCCTCCAGTTCGACCTCCTTGCCATCGAGGTAATCAATGAGAGAGGAAGGTTTATAGGCGGCCATGGTACGGGTGTTGGAGATCATGGTTTCAACCAAGTCTGGCGGCAGGGTGTGCCCCAGGCAGGCTGCTGTTTGGATGATTTCAACCATGAGGGCGCGCACTCGGGTTTCCAAAGCGGGATTTGCCAGGATGACCTCCGTATCAATGCCACCGGCGGCGATGGACAGGCCGTTGAAGGGAATGTTCCAGACCAGCTTTTGCCAGCGCGCTGCGGCCAGGCTTTCGACCACGTGACAGTCAATGAGGCTACGTCGAAATTCCTCCGCGATGAGTTGTGTGCGGGGCAGGGGAGTGCGGGTGTGCTCTCCCATGTTGATCCGCCCCTGGGCGATGTGATGAATCTGCCCAGGGCCAATGCGGTTGATGCAGACGAAACAAAGCCCGCCGAGCACACGCTCCGCACCAAAGTGCTGCGCCAGGAATTCCTCGTTGCCGAGACCGTTTTGCAGCGTCAGCAGCACGGTTTTTTCCTTCAGCAGCGGCGGAATGAGATCCAGGAGCGCAGCATTGGACGTCACCTTCATGGCGATAATGACCAGATCACAAGGGCCGATGTCCTCCGCGGTCTTGTGGGCATTGACAGGCAGATGCACATCCCCCTGATAACTGGTGATGCGCAGCCCCTCCCGGACCACCGCTTCATAATCACTTCGCATCAGGAAATGCACCTCATGCCCATGCTGGGCCAGACGCCCTCCATAATAACAGCCCACCGCCCCAGCACCGATGATGGCAATGCGGCCTAACGAGGAAGAAATTTCAGGGGAGCGAGGTTGCATGGGAGCCACTTAGTTTAGAGTGCAAGCAGCCCTACGTTATTCCGTGTGTGTCTGCTTTTCCAGAATTCCTAAAGCTTGCAGCGCCGCAACTCGCTCATACCGGTCATCGAAATAAAAATGAGCATCAATTGGGTGCATCAAGCCGCTTATGCTCCCTTGGATCACATTGTTCTCGTGAAGATCGTAAACGTAAATGGTGCCTGCTGGGCTGTCCTCGATCATAAAGGTGGGAATCTTGGATGAGGGACTTTCGTGACGTAATCCCTGTGCCTCCAGTTCAGCCTTCAGGGTCTCCCAATCTGGATGGATTCCGTGCACATACGGCTGGGATATGACGATATGGATCCTGTCCTTCTCTTCGTAGAAACCTTCCAGTCTCACATCATCATTAAAAAAAAGATTGGAGAGGAGGTGGTCCGTCAGGTAGTCAAACAAGGACTCCGTGGCGATGGATTGTGAATCGAGATCTTTAACGACCCTATTTTCTAGGATGTGATGAGCCACTTTGTGCTCACTGCCACTTCTCATGGCATTCATACGCATCAACTGACCTATGCCGATGCCATCCAGAAGGAGACCATTGTTTTCCGCAAAACGGATCAATGCCTCGGCTTCATGGTCGCCTGTAGCGCCTGAACTTTGGCCACAGTCATGGGTCCTTGAAGGCTCAATTGCCGTTGCAGCGCTTCGGAGAAGACCTTGCGGATTTCCAAAACGGTCATGGGCTTGACGGTATGCGTCTGGGGTTTTGGCATAATCTGTAAGCAACAGAGAAAGCTGCTTCTAGTCCCCCTGGAATCAAGTGAAATTGCGCTGCCGGAAAAAGGTGGTGGTCACCTGTTCCGGCAGTTGCCCCCCAGCATCCCATCATGCAATCATCTTGCCCATAACAGGCTTCTTCAGCTCTTCCGTCACCAGGCTGACCACTTGGTCCGCAGCCACCAGTTCCTGACTGCGGCTGACGAGGTTCTTGAGGGCCACCTGTGGATACTCCTGGCCGAAGACGATGGCGAGGCGGGCCTTTTGGTTTTCGGCGGCCTGGAACTGCTTGCCCACTTTTTGCGCACCGAAGCTGAAGTCCACCCGCACACCCGCACTGCGCAGCGCCTGCACAGCCGCCAGGGCCGGCGCGCGCTGGGCTTCATCAGCCACCACGACGTAAGCGTCCACACCCTGCTGGGAGTTGAGGTATTCGGTGATGCCAAACTGTGCTCCGGGTGTTTTGGAAAGCAGGATGCCGAGCACGACATCCCCCATGGCAAAACCAGCGGCGGGCATGTCCACGCTGCCATCGCTCATCAGGGCGCACAGCTTGTCATAACGTCCCCCACCGGCCACAGCACGCAGGCCATGCTTGAGGTCGAAGACTTCAAAGACAGTGCCGGTATAATAGGCAAGGCCACGCACGATGCTAGCGTCTATCTTCACATACTGCCACAGGCCACGGGCACTGAGGTCCGCACGCAGCGCTGCAAAGGCGGGATGGTCCCCATCGGTCGCCGTCATGAAGGACCGCACCACATCCAGACTGAGGCCGATGGCTTCGAGCTTCTTGGCTGTGTCCTCCGTCTTAGCTCGTTCGATCTTATCGATGATCTGTAGAAAGGCGGAGGTATGCTCCTCTGCGATGTTGTTTTCGGCGAGGAAGGTCGTCCAGATCTGGCGGTTGCTCAGGCGGATCACAAAGTCCTCCGCCTGGATGCCAAAGGCCAGCATCACATCAATGGAAAGGGCCACCAGCTCCGCATCCGTGCCCTGGCTGGCATCACCCAGGATGTCGGCATTGAACTGGATGAACTCGCGGGAGCGGCCTTCCTGCGGCTCTTCATAGCGGAAGCACGAGCCGATTTGAAACCACTTCATCGGCTTCTTGAAGTCGCGATGACGCGTCGTGGCCATGCGGGCCAGGGAAGGGGTCACCTCCGGGCGCAGCGAGATTTCACGCTCAGCCTTGTCCAAAAAACAGAAGAGCTGGCTGGTGATCTCGTCACCGCTTTTCTTGCGGTACAGGTCGGTGGACTCCACGACGGGAGCTTCGTATTCGACAAAACCATAGCGGCGCGCGACAGAGCGCCAGGTGTCGAAGATATAATTGCGCAACGCGCACTCCTCGGGGAAGAAGTCGCGAAAGCCTTTGACGGTGCGGAAGGAGGCCATTAGAAGGGCCGGACACATGGCCCCCTGCACAATGAATTCAACCAAAATTCAGGCCGGGGACCATGTCTCATGACTCATGCTGACGGATCTGCTGCTTCGAGATTTTCGCTGCTTTGACGAATGCCGCGTCACGCTGCATCCGGAAATGACGGTCTTTGTCGGGCGCAATGCCCAGGGGAAAACCTCGCTGATGGAGGCCGCCTGCGTCTTGCTGCGGTTGCAATCTCCGCGCACCAGCAACCGCGCGGAAGTCATCCGCCTTGGGGCAAAGACGATGCTCATTGAGGGCACGTTGAAGGATAAAAAACTCCGCTGCGCACAGTCCGCCACCGTCCGGCGTCTCGCAGTGGATGGAGCCGTTTGTGGAAAATCCGCCGAATATCTCAGCCAGAGTGGCCTGGTCGTCTGGATGGATCATCGGGATATGAATCTGCTGCGTGGCAGTGCAGAGCACCGGCGTCGTTATCTGGACTTCGCTGCCAGCCAGATGTTTCCAGATTATCTGAAGGCGCTGCGTGGCTATGAGCGCGCATTGCGCGGGCGCAATCATGTACTGAAAAGGGATGCCGTCATTGGCTGGCGGCAGGCGGATGCCTTTGCCAAAGTGATGGATGAATTTGCCCGCGTGATCATCACCCGGCGGCATGAGCTCACGCAGATGCTTCAGCCTCATGTCACCCGCATCCATGCTGAGTTAAGCGGCGGCAGTGAGCGCGGTATAACTAATTATGCACCCAGTTTTTTTGGCGCCAGCCTGTTTAAAGCACTGGGTGAAAAACGTGATGAGGAACAACGCCTGCGCCAGACCGCATTGGGACCTCATCGCGATGACCTGCATTTGCTGCTCAATGACCTGGACGCCACATCGTATGCCTCGGAGGGGCAGCAACGCAGTCTGGCCTTGTCGCTAAAGATCGCCCAAGCGCATGCTTTGGAGCAGGTGGGCGGATCTCCACCATTGCTCCTGCTGGATGATGTATTTGGGGAGCTGGACGCACACCGCCGCCGGGCCCTGCTGCGGCTACTGCCCACAGGCACCCAAAAAGTCATCACCACGACAAATCTGGAGTGGGCTCAAGGAGAGGTCGTGCCTGGTCGGGTGTATGAGGTGGAGGGGGCAAGGGTGCAAAAGGCAGGGGGTGAGTGAAACAAGTTATTTAATTGGAGCCGCGTGATCCTTTGGAGTGAGTTTGTCCGCATGAACAGTCATGGCTACCCAATCACTATTCTCGGTTAAAGCGGCGATCAAAATTGCAGTCATTCATTTTGCATTAACCTATGTCTTTGCCCTCCTGGCATTTTTTACGGCCATGGGATCTTTCACAAAGAGCGTTACTGATGAAATGGCTTTCTGGAACATGGTCATGTGGGTATGGACCCCGCTGGCCAGAGCGGCATTTGATCATGCAAAAGACAATTTGGACATAGTCAGACTGCTGGCAATAAGCTGGTCATGCATCGTTGGAGTTGCTGCGGGATTTTTCCGGAAGAATTTCCGTTTTAAAGGCGATCCGGGCTGGGATGAGAAATAAGCCAGTCCAGGAGAAGAGGCTGAAACTTCGGGTTTGTTCTCGACAAAAGCGCTATTTGACCTGCAATTCCGCGAATTCTGCCTCTTTCACCTCTTTTTCACCTTGGGGAATCTCCCCTTGACCCTAAAAAACGCCGCCCTTAAGCTCGCAGCTTGTCAGGAGCCCCGTGGGTGGCGCTGCTTTTGTGAACTGAAAAAGCCGGAATCCCTTCCACACCACACAGGGTCCGTTCATTTTTTTCAATCTCAACATTTCTAAAGCCCCATCATGCTAGGCAAACTTTTTGGCTTCGTCGCCAACGACATCGGTATTGACCTCGGAACCGCAAACACCCTCGTTTACGTTAAAGATCACGGCATCGTGCTCCGCGAACCCTCCGTGGTCGCCGTAAAAACCGGCACCAATGAAGTGGTCGCCGTGGGTGATGATGCAAAACGCATGCTGGGCAGAACGCCCGGTGGCATCACCGCCATCCGCCCGCTCAAAGACGGTGTGATTGCAGACTTCCGCGTTACGGAGGCCATGCTGCGCCATTTCATTCGTAAGGTTCACAACAACCGCCGTGCCATGCGCGGACCACGTGTTGTGATCGCCGTTCCTTCTGGGATCACCGAAGTGGAAAAGCGCGCCGTCAAAGAAAGCGCCGAACAGGCCGGAGCACGTGAAGTTTATCTCATCGAAGAACCCATGGCTGCTGCCATCGGCGTCGGTCTGCCAGTGCAGGAAGCCGCAGGCAACATGATCGTGGACATCGGCGGCGGCACGACGGAGGTGGCCATCATCTCCCTCAGCGGCATCGTTTACAGCCGCAGCGTGCGGGTGGCGGGTGATGAACTGGATGAGGCCATCATCAATTACATGAAGCGTGCCTACAACCTCATGATCGGTGAGCGCACAGCGGAAGAAATCAAACTGCGCATCGGCTCCGCCTTCCCTCTGGGCAAGGAGACCACCATGGAAGTGAAAGGCCGCGACATGGTCGCTGGCCTGCCTAAGACCATCACCATCACCAGCCAGGAAGTGCGTGAGGCGATGCTGGAACCTTTGAATGCGATCATCGACGCAGTGCGCACCACTCTGGAGCGCTGCCCGCCTGAACTCTCTGCTGACCTTGTGGACCGTGGCATCATGCTGGCCGGTGGCGGCGCCCTGCTGCGTGGTCTGGACAAGCTCCTTCAGGAAGAAACCGCCCTGCCTGTGCACGTGGCGGAAGATCCGTTGAGCGCCGTGGGTGAAGGCACCGGGCGCGTGCTGAGCGAACTTGAGTTCCTTCGCAAGGTGAGCACCACGGAGGTGTGATGCATGTCCCCAGGTGGAATCCCAATCCTGTTCAATCCTTTGTTAGGTTGAGCCGGATGAAAGGCTGAATCATGAAAAAGCTCAACATCCTGGCGCTGCTGCTCTTCACTGCGGCAGTGGTATCCGTGTTCACCATGGACACACCCGTCACGCGTGACATCCAGAGCCGCACCATGACGGTGCTCTCTCCCTTCATTCACTCCAGCGCTGCGGTCGAGCAGAGCGTGGGTGGCGTCGTGGCCTCACCTGAGGATCCCCGTGAAATGGGCCGCGACAACGAGCGGCTACAGATCGAGGTGGAGCGCCTGCGCATCATTTCCCAAAAGTATGCTCAGACCCTGGAGGAAAACAACCGCCTCCGTGGTCTCATCGATTTTAAACAAGCCGCGCCTTTCAAGATGACGGCTGCGCGCGTGATCAAGCGCGTTTCATCCACCTGGTGGAATAGCATGATCATTGACAAGGGGCTGCTTGACGGTCTGGCCACGGACAGTCCGGTCATCAGTGCCACAGGCCTCATCGGCAAGACGGGCAAGATGGCGGATCACATGGCGGAAATCGTTTTGCTGACGGATGAGATGTGCCGTGTGTCTTCCAAGATCGAAGGCACGCTGGAGCAGGGGATCCTGGCCGGTGAGCGGGCAGGCTTGGACATGCGACCAGATCTGCGTCTTCGCTTTCTGAACAAGAATGTGCTGATCAATCCGGGTGCCAATGTGATCTCCACGGGGGAAGGCGGCGTCTTTCCCGCCGGGCTGCTCATTGGCCGTGTGAAACGTTTTGAAAACCGGGACCTTTCCGGTGAGGCCATCGTGGAGCCTGCGGTGGACTTCTCCTCTCTGGAATATGTCTTTGTGGTAGAAATGCAGCCCGTGCTGGAACCTGAGCCGGACAAGGAAACGCCAGTCCCCGCAGTCAGCGGGAAATGAGGCGCGTAACCACTGATGCATTAAAATGAATCACGGACTCACCCCCATGAAACAGCGGAGATCCGGCGGCCCTTCGGCTGCTGCATATTTCTGCTGTCCGTTTTTCATCTCTGCAGGAGGCATTGCCTGGAGGTCATGATCTTTTATCCTGCCACTGTCCTGTTGCTGCTGCTCACCTTTGTGGTGCAGGAGTTTATCCCCGGTATTCCGATGGCCCAGTATGCCACACTGTTTCTGCCGCCGGTGTTTTTCTTTGCCGCCTCCGTGGCAGTACCTTTTCCCATGATGCTGCTACTGGCCTTCATCACCGGTTTCCTCTGGGATGCCCGTTATGTGCCCGGCGTTTTTGAGCCGGCGGAAAAAGCTGTTCATTCTCTGATGAGCACTGGCAATCATCTGCCAGAGCTGGACATGGCAGGTGGCGGTTTCGGCTTTGGACTTTCCATTCTCCTCTTCGGCCTGCTGGGCACCTTTTTGCAAGGCGTCCGGCCATTGTTTAAACGCGGCCGTCTTGAACTGCCCGTCTTGCTCGTCGGATTCACCACTTTTGCCTGGCTGCTCAGTGAATATATGGTCATGACCTTCCTGCGTGGCAGCCTCCATTTTCCATCAGCCGTCTGGACAAAGATGATCACCGATACCCTGCTGGCCATGCTGGCATCTCCGTTGATTTTTCTTGTGATGTATTCTCTGGCCGGTCTGTCACGTTATGAAATTAAATACGAAGGACTGAGGTACTCATTCGATGGTCGTTAAATACCGTTTCCGCTTATACCTGCTGACCCTCGCTATGATGTGCGGGTTTGGCGTTCTTGTGTACCGGTTGTGGACCTTGCAGATCGTCCGCCATGAGGAGTTTGTGAACAAAGTCCCCGAGGCTAAGCAGCTTCGCGCCCGTATCCCCGGGGTGCGTGGGGAAATCAAGGACCGCAATGGCATCGTCCTGGCCACAAACAAGGCCAGCTTTGAAGTACGGGTCAATCTGCGTGAGGTTTATGAGGAATACGCCCGCCAGTGCCAGGCCAAAAAAGTGGATATTCCCACGGTGCCTTTTGAATACATGGACCGTGGCCTGCCTCGCAAAAAGGAGGAGCCGGACATCGTACGCATGTTTCAGGAGCTCATCATCGCCCGGCTGAAGGAAATGGGCCTGCCCGCCCCCAGCTTCGATGAAGCCCTGCGTGTGCATTATCGCAGTTTCGGTGGCGTCATTCCCTGGGTTTACCAGGACAGCCTCACCTTTTCAGAATTCAGCCGCTTTGCCGAGCATAACCTGGGCCTACCCGGCGTGACCGTGGCGGAGCGTGGCAGCCGCGTTTATCCTTTTGGGGCCATGGCCTGCCACATCATGGGTTATGTCCGCCTGCCGGATGACCAGCGTGTTTCTGTGGAAGATCGCAAAGGCTGGGATTATTACATGCCCGATGACTACGGCGGCGCAGGCGTGGAAAAAAGTTTCGACAAATACATGCGCGGCAAGCCGGGTGTACGCACCATGCAGGTCAACGAGCGCGGGCGCATCGTGGGTGAGGTCAGCTTCGAAGAACCTCGCAAAGGCAATGATGTCTATCTGACCCTGGATGCCCGCATCCAATACATCGCGGAAAAGGCTCTTCGAGATGGCAACATTGGCCGCGGTTCCGTCGTCGTCATCCAGCCGCAGACGGGTGAAGTGCTGGCGATGGCCTCCGTCCCCAGCTATGATCCCAACCGTTTCATCCCCAGCATTTCCCAGGCGGATTATAACGTCCTGCTTTCCAATCGTACCGTGCCTTTGATGAACCGTGCCACGCGCACCTTCGTTCCAGGCTCCACGTATAAGGTCCCCATCGCGCTGGCAGGCTGTCTGGCCGGTATTCAAAGCCGCAATTTTAATTGCAGTGGCAGCGTCACGTACGGTAGCAAGGCCATGCAATGCTGGATCCAGCGCCAGGGCGGCGGATCCCACGGTTCTCTGGGCCTCAGCGATGCCCTCATGCGCTCCTGTAACTGTTTCTTCTACCAGTATGGGAACAGCGCCGGTATTGATAACATCACCAAAGCGGGCAAACTTCTCGGCCTGGGTGAGCGCACCGGCATTGAGCTGGAAGAAGATGACGGCGGCATCCTGCCGAATCCAGCCTGGCTGCGCATGGCCAGTCCGAAGGACCGCTGGAGCAACGGCCACACAGCGAATACCTCCATCGGCCAGGGCAGCGTACTGGCCTCGCCACTTCAGATGGCCTCCGTCACTGGCGCTGTGGCCGCTGGCAAGTCTTATGTCCCCCATCTCCTTCACCGGGTGATGGACAATGATGAATTGGTGATGGAGAACAAACCCGTCCTCCGCTCAGACCTCTCCCAGCACTTCGATGCCAAATCCCTGGAAATGGTGCGCAAAGGCATGTGGAAAGTGGTCAATGATGCGGGCGGCACCGCCAAAGGCGCGCGCATTCCCGGTGTGGAGGTCGCGGGTAAAACTGGCACGGCCCAGAACTGGCGCCGGGATGAAAGAAACGTCCGTGTGGTGGATAACCATACCTTGTTCATCAGCTTTGCCCCCTATGTGAATCCCAAATATGCCATCTGCATTCTTGTGCAGGGCGGGAAATCCGGCGGCGGCTGTGCAGCCCCGGTCGCCCACCGCGTGCTGGAGCAGGCCCTCGCGCTTGAAAACGGCTATCAAGTCACCCCGGAAACGCTGGGTGAAGTCGAGGGCAACTTTAAACCCATCGAGGCCGTCACCTATGCGGACCTCGGCGTGCCTGTCGTCGCCGCTGCCGATGAGGACGGCGATACCGGCACCAATGAGCCGGCCAATGAATCTACTGACGAAGCACCGCGGACATCTGCGGCACCCAGCATCCGCAGGGAGGCTGACCGCGAGGCCTCGGCAGGTGCCGGTTCCAGCAAACCCGCACGCAAAGCGGAGCCTGTTCGCAGGGCTCCTCTTTTCAAACGCGGCGGCAGCAGTGACGAATCCAATCCCTCCAACCCGGGAGGCGGATTTTTCCGCCGGATTTTCCGCCAGTAGCTGTTCCCATTTTACCCCTAACCCGACCTAATTTTTTTATGCCCCTTGGAATCGTGAAACGAATCAAAGAGTTTATCACCGGAAAAAAAGACATCAAAAGCGGCACCCGTCTTGTCATTAACTGTGAAAAGCTGGAAAACCGTGTCGCCCTTTTGGACAATGGCGTCTTGGAAGAATATACCATTGAGCGTGTTGGTACCAGCACCATCGTTGGCTCCATTTTCAAAGGCCGTGTCAAAAATATCGAGCAGGGTCTCAAGGCCATGTTCATTGACATCGGCCTGGATAAGAATGCCTTCCTTCACTTCTGGGATGCCATTCCCGAAGCTCTTTCCAACCAGGGCATGGAAGAAGTGACCCGTGGTGGTGCCCAGAAGAAGCGCAAGCGCATCGAGGCCAAGGACATCCCAGACCTCTACCCAGTCGGCTCAGAAATCATGGTCCAGGTCACCAAAGGCCCCATCGGTAATAAAGGCCCGCGTGTCACCACCAACATCTCCCTCGCCGGTCGTCTCCTGGTGCTCATGCCGCAGAACGATCAGTTCGGCATCTCCCGCAAGGTGGAGGACCCCAAAGAGCGCGCCCGTCTGCGCAAGATCATCGAAAAGGTGAACCTGCCAGAAAGCATGGGCCTCATCATGCGCACCGAGGCCGCCGGCAAGCGCGCCCGCCACATCATTCGTGACCTCAGCCTCCTCATTGAGCAGTGGAATGACATCGTCGCCAAGCGTGACGGTCAGAAAGCCCCGGTCTGCTGCTTCCAGGAGCCAGAATTGATCGAGCGCACCGTGCGTGACTTCCTCACCGAGGAGATCGATGAAGTGGCCTGCGATGATCAGGCCACCGTCGAGCGCATGCAGAAAATGGCCGCTCAAATCTCCCGCCGTGCCAAGAGCCGCATCACCCATTACCAGGGCCAGACCGCTTTGTTTGAGCATTACGGCATCCAGAAGCAGATCGACAATGCCTTTTACCGTCAGGTCTGGTTGCCTTGCGGCGGTTACATCGTCATTGACCAGACGGAGGCCCTGGTCTCCATCGACGTCAATACTGGCCGTAACAAAGGAGCCAAGGATCAGGATAAACTTCTTCTGGATACCAACCTGGAAGCAGCCCAGGAAGTCGCCCGCCAGCTCCGTCTGCGCAACATGGGTGGCCTCATCGTGGTGGACTTCATTGATATGAAGCACCGCAAGGACCAGCAGGCTGTGTACAAGTTCATGATGGACCATCTCAAGCGGGACAAGGCTAAGACCCAGGTCCTGCCCATCAGCCAGTTTGGCCTCATGGAAATGACCCGCCAGCGCCTGCATGAGAGCCTCAGCAGCGCCCTTTATGAGCCATGCCCATATTGCAAAGGCCATGGCCAGGTGAAGACCACCATGACCATGAGCGTGGAGCTTCAGCGCCGCCTCAGCGCCATTCTCGGCCGCGGTAAGGAAGACCAAAAAAGCCTCCTCGTCGTCGTTCATCCGGAAGTGATGCAACGCCTAAAAACCGAAGACGGTGAACTCCTCGTGGACCTCGAGCGCAAATATGGCGCACGTCTCACTTTCCGCAGCGATCCAAACCTGCATCGCGAAGAAATGAAGCTGGCTCATGCCACGACAGGTGAAGAGATTCGTAATTGAACCTCGGATCAGCCAGATTGGATTTGAACAGATTCTAAACTGCTGCTTGTCATAGCCTCATATGTCTTCCGCCCCCATGTCCACCAAGAAACGTCTCATCTTCATCGGAGCAGGCATCTTCATGGTCGCAGCTCTTTACATCGGCTGGCAGTACGCTGGTTCGACGCCAGAGCTGCCGCCCGTTGCTTCAAAGCCGAAAGATCAGCCCGCTCCCCGGACGGACATCCAGCCGCTGGCTCCCAAGGTCACCCCGGCCATGCCTGGCATCGCTACCCAACTGACCACGGCTGAGGAAGGGGATGTGCTCATTGATGACATCCTCCGCTCGGACAAGGAAATTCCCGCCATGGCGCAGGACCTGCATAATTTGGTCAAAACCCTCAACGGGGAAGCCCAGGTGAATGCCAGCCGCCATCTGGTCAACCTGACCAGCGATGAAGACTATAACCTCATCTCCGGTTTCCTGGTGGACCCCAAGACGAATCCTGAAGTGATCGAAGTTCTGTTTTCAGATCTCATGAACCGTGATCGTGCCCTCCAGATCCCGCTCTTCCTGAACATCCTCAAAAATCCTCAGCACCCGCAAAATGAAGAAGTGCGCAATGTGATGACCATACTTGCGGGGGAAGATTTTGAAAACAACTATGCCGCCTGGGACCAGTGGGGCGCGGATGAACTGAAGTCCCTTCGGGAATAGTCATAGGGTTATTTTCAAGTCGGGCGCAAAGTTTGAACCGTCTTTGTGACCTTGCTGTCTCCCTTCATGCCTTGCACACTGCATAGGCATTTGATACTCTCACGGCTTTACTATTCGGCCCCATGAAAAACCCTGACGAACTCATGCTCATTCCTCACGAGGAAGGATTCCGCGCATGGCGTCTGCGCGGGGGCCAGGTCGCCCGGCCCGAGGCCGAATCCCGCTCTCGTCGTGGAACCGCATGGATCGCGCTGCCCGCGCGCAGCCTTGTCACCATACCATTTCGGTTTCAGGGCGTGGATGCAGGCCGTCGGGAAGCCATGGCCCAACTGGAGCTGGAGGCAGCCGGTTTCGGCCAGGAAACCTCAGACCGGAATAACTTTGACCTGTGGAATCTCGGCAATGATGAGCGGGACCAGCGCTCCATCGGCTTTATTCAGGTCGCTCCGTTGCCGGCGGATATCTTGGAAGAAGGCGGAAATGCCCAATTTGCACCCTCAGTCGCCTTTCATCAGTTGCTGCCTGGGGAGGCCCTCATCTGGCGTGAAGATGGCACCCTCGTCCTGGCCATTCCCCATGAAACGGGGGCACCTCTTCACTGCCAGGCCCTCGCCGCCCGTGTTCTGGATGCGGATGCCGCAGCGGAGATCCGCTGCATCCTCGCCTCCCTGGAGCTCGGCGGCCTTTCACCCAATATCCAGACACTCGCCGTCGTCAGCACTGCCCTCGTTCCCACTGCTGCCGAAGGGCAGGAGGCTCTCTTGCCTCGGGAGGATGCCATCACCGAGGATTTCACCCAGGCCCTGGATCTGCCTGTAACCCTGCGTGCGGAGCAGATCCCCTCTCTGCCCGGACACGCCTCCCGGCTCATCCCCGCCCCGGTCGTCAAAGACCGCCATGACCGCCAGCAACGCCGCATGGTCATGATGGGTGCGCTGGCTTTTGCCTTCGTCCTCCTCGCTGCCCTCGGTGCCTTCGCCGCTCGCGTCGCTCTTCGCCAGCACACGGTGAATAGCGAACTCGCCCGGCTGGATTCCCTGGAGCCGGAGCTCATGACTATCCGCGATGCCCAGGCCGCCTGGGAAGACATGCGCTTCGCCATTTCACCCGACCTTTACCCTGTCGAGACCTTGCACCAGCTCGTCCAGTTGCTACCTCAGGAAAACATCCGCATCACCCGTTTCGAGGTTCGCGAAGACGGCATTGTTATTGATGGAGCCGCCTCCAGCCTGGGGCATGGCATTGATTTCCGGGATAAACTGCTCTCCCATGAAGCCTTCAAGCGCTGGATTTGGGACGCGCCTAACCCTACCAATCTAAACGATGGCACCGCCACCTTCCGTGCTGAAGGCCGCCCTGCCGATGGCGCTGAACCAGAATCGGAGGTGACCACCCTATGACCGCCAGTGAACAAAGACTGGCTCTAGGCCTGGGTGCCGTTGTCGTGCTTGGCGGTGCCTTCATTGGCCTCACTAAATTACGCGTCTGGAAGCAGACGGTGGACATGCGCTCCATCGAGATGGAGACCCGTCGCATAGAGGCGGATGACCTGATGGCGCAAAAGGATTTTTGGAATCAGCGCTTCACCTGGCTCACGGATAAGCAGCCCATCTTCACCCGCCGTGGCGACGTGGACAGAGGCTTCCTGGAGCAGCTCGAAGCCTCGGCCACCTCCCACGGAGTGACCTTGCCCCAAATCCAGCCCATCGAGCCCTCCGAGCGCGCCGGTCTGGTATCCTCCACCTTCACCATCGAGGCCCGTGCCGACTGGGAATCCATGAACAAATGGCTTCATGATCTGCAAAAACCGGATGCCTACATCAGCATCCCGTCCCTGACCATGATCCCCAATGAGGAGGATACCAGTCTGGTCATCGTCACCATGAACATCCAGAAATGGTTCCGCCTGCCTCCCTCATGAAACGTTTCCTCACTGGTATCTCCGCATGCTTTTTCAGCATCCTGGCCCTGCCTGCCCAGGATGCCTCTCCCATTCTTGAGCCACAGGTGATTCCATCATCGTATAACCACATGCGTTATCACGCCACCTGGAGCAGCAATCCCTTTTTAAGCAGGTCCGTTCCTCAGCCTGCTCAGATAGTGAGCTGGGCTCAGGATTGGACGCTCACCGGCATGTATAAAAGTTCGGGTGGCAGCGTCGCTATCCACATGATCAACCAAAAAACCGGTCAAACCCGTCGCGTGATGACTGGAGAACAGGGGGAATACAGGCTCCTAGACACCCGGTTCAGCCGGTATCGCAACGAAGCGTCCGCAGAACTCGAAAAAGGCGGTGTGAAAGCCATCCTCAAATACGACAAAACCCTGACCGGGGGATTGTGAACGCCAGCTTCCCCTCATCGGTCTATCCTCATCCTTTCATGAAACAAGCGCTCAAAACCCTGGGATTTCTTTGCCTGGCTTTCACCAGCCTCCAGGCCCAGGAAGCCTCGAGCGAGGATGCCGTTGTCGATGAATCTGCACCGGCACCTGCCGCGACATCTGTTTTGGATGAGGCCGTCATTCCCCAGGCTTTCCCGGACGCCCGGTATCAGACGACCTGGAGCAGCAATCCTTTCCTTCGCAAGACCGTCGTCATCGCTGGCCCCAGGGTGGATTGGTCTCAGGACTGGGCCCTCTCCAGCATGTATAAAAGTGAATCTGGCAAGATCACCATCAGCCTGCAAAACAAGCAGACCGGTGAATTCAAACGAGTCACCAGTGAAGACACAGACACTGAATTTCGTCTCATCAAAGCCAACTTCAACCGCAACCGCACCGAGGCCTCAGCCGATATTGCTCGGGGCAGTGAAACGGCCACCGTCAAATACGATGACAACCTGACCTCCCGTCCCGTCACGGTGAACAATACCTTCAAAGCCCCTGCCACTCAACCCGGTGCAGTGGGCAATCCAAACGCCCGCCCAGGCCAGCCGGGCCAGCCCGGGCAGCCGGTTAATGTCACCCAGCCAGGCGGCGTGCCAGGGACTATCCCGCCCACCGCCGCCAATCGCCCGATGGTGCCTAACAACTCACCCGTGGCATCCGCTCCGGGCACCGCCCAGCCAGCCGTCACGCCGCCGACAATGTCCCGCCGTCGCCAGTTAGTCCCGGCCCCCATCGTTCCCACGCCCCAGCAGTAAGCCTTTCGCCAGCCCCTTTGACATGACCCTTTCTTTCTTTCGTTTTTTACTGGCCCTGGGCCTGCTCGGATTCCCGCTGGCCGCGCTGGCGCAGATTCCGCCTCAGCTCCAGCGTCCGGGTAATCCCAATGGCACACCCCCTCCGGGTGCCGGTGGTTTCAACCGCCCTCGCCCTGGCGCTGCCCCAGGCAGTGCCGCTGCCGGAGAAGAGCGTGAGTCCATCCGGCCGGAAGATGCCGTCCTGCCCAGCGGTGGCGTACTGCTGCAGTTCCCTAACGCCCCCCTCTCGCAGATCCTCTTCGTTTATGAAGAGTTGACCGGCCTTAAAATCATCCGGGATGCCAGCATTGAGCAGGCCATCGTTTCCATTGATACCACTGGGGAGCTTCCCAAAGACCGCGCCATCATGTTCATCGAAAAGAGCCTGTTGCTCAATGGATACTCCTTTGTCCCAGCCGGCGATGGCATGGTCAAGATCCTCGGTTCGGACAAAAAACCCACCAGCGATGGTGCCCCCCTGTATGAATCCGCAGCGGATCTGCCAGAGACGGATCAGGTCGTCAGCTTTGTCGCCCTGCTCAAATACCTGAATCCAGATGATGCCGTCAAGGCCATCGACCAGATCATCCCCCGCCATAGCTACGGCATCATCACCCCCGTGCCCAATGCCAAGGCCCTCGTCATCGTGGAAAACAGCAACACCATCCGCTCCATCCTGGCACTGCTGGAGCGCCTGGACGTCAAGCCCGGAGCCACCGTCACCAAGCGCATCCAGCTCGTCCGCGCCGATGCGGAGGACGTCAAAACCGCCCTAGATGAGATCCTCGGCCTGGAGGATAAAGATGCCGCTGCCAATCCTGGCAACCCCGGTGCACGCGCCGTCATCCCACAGCCAGGCGCAGCCATTCCTCCGCAGATCGCCCAGATGCCCGGTGAGGGCAATGCCGCCACCGCTGCGGAGGTAAAGCCGAAGATCCTCGCCATCCCCCGCACCAATCGCCTCCTGGTCATCGCCATGCCAGAGACCGCTGAATACATCGAGACCCTCGTCACCGAGCTGGATTCCGCCTCAGAGCTCCGCACCTTCGTCTCCCGCACCCTCAAATATCTCAGCGTCGAAGCCGCCATGGGCATCATTAGCGATGCCATTTCCCGCACGGAAGGGGACGGCTCCGGCGGTGCTGGTGGCGGTGTCAACAGCCTGGGCCAGTCTAACAATTCATCCAACAACCGCAATAACACCGGAACCGGCACAGGCACCGGCACGGGGACTGGCAGCAGCAGCGGCCTATTTGGAAACAACAACAACAGCAGCGGTTTCGGCAGCAATAGTTCCGGTCTCGGTAGCAACGGTAACAACAACGGCAGCGGCTTCGGTGGCGGTGGCGGCTTCAGCGGCGCAGGCGGCGGGGGCAATCTCCAGCCTCTTCGCACCAATAACGGCCCTACATCCATCGTCGTCGGCAAGACCCTGCTCATCAGCGATCCTACCGCCAACTCCCTATTCGCCTCCGGCCCGCCTGAGCACCTGCGCGCCCTCAATGAAATCCTGGATGAACTCGACCGCCGCCCGCAGCAGATCCTCATCTCCGCCGTCATCGCCGAGGTCCAACTCGTGGATAACGAATCCTTTGGTATCCGCGCCCTCATCCGCGCCCGTGAAAATGCTAATGGCGATACCGCCAGCCGTGGCCTCGCCAGCGGCATCGGCTCACTGCTTACCGACACGCCCATCTTTGATCCCCGCTCCGACATCCCCCTCGCCGACACCGCCACTGCGGCAGGTCTGGCTTCCGGCGGTGGCCTGTCTTTCTATGGCGGCATTCGTGAAGGGCTTGATCTCATCATCAGTGCGGTCGAAACCGACTCCCGGGCTAAGATCATCTCCCGCCCTACCATATTCACGCTGAATAACACCCCCGCTGCCATCAGCACCGGCACCTCATTCCCCATCGCCTCCTCCAGCCAGAACCTCGGCACCGCCGGCGGCTTGATCTCCAACGTCCAATACCAGGACGTCGCCCTCAGCCTGAACATCGTCCCCCTCATCAACACACCGGACGAGCTCACCCTGCAAATCTCCCAGGAAAATAGCGACCTGCTGGATGAACGTCTCGTCGGTGAAGACCTCTACCCCACACTCTCCAAGCAGTTGCTCACCACCGTCGTTATGTGCAAAAACAACTCCACCGTCCTGCTCGGTGGCCTCATTCGCGATTCCGACAAAGGCAGCGGTTCCAAGGTGCCCTTCCTCTCCCGCATCCCCGTCCTCAACCTCCTCACCAAATCCACCGCCAAGTCCGATGACCGCCGTGAGCTGCTGATCTTCATCCAGCCCCGCATTGTCGAAGGCACCCATGACCTCCCACCCACCTATCAGGACGGCCTAGGCACCAGCCCCTTCGCCACCGAAGCTATGGGCTTCATGCAGGATGAAAAACGCATCGCCGCCGAGGCCGAGGCAGCCGCCAAAGCCGCCATGAATCCCGTCAAGCGCAGCCGCATTCGTGCCCTCGTGGACAAGCTCTTCGGCCGCGATGAAGTCCGCAGTGTCGAGCATCCCTATCAAGCCTATCCGGGCCCCTAATCGCCCGAAAGGTCTCCTAAACTTGAGCCTGTGCCCCCAGCCGTAAGCTGGCCCTATTTGGTTGCCGGAAGGTAGGCTTGAGGTGTTTTGCGCATACCCGCATCGTCCGCCGCTTGCCCCCCAAGAAGGTGGATAATTTGGCAGTTGCCCGCCTTTGCCAAAGAACCTGCTTCCCCGGCTAAATACATGCTTCCTGCGGTAGGTATTCCAGCCTCGTTGCCCCAGGTACTCCATCCCGCCATCAAAAACGACGGTCAAAACGCTCGACAAACCTTCGTATTCTGGACCAGCCTGCCCATCCGGCGAAGCCTCACCACGGCCTCCGTCAATCATCGGCCTAACCATGAATGCCATTCTCCTTTTCATCACGCTCGTCGCAGCCCCATTCGCGCTCGGCCAGATTTCCCAGCCCGAAATCATCGTGGACCAGGCAGACTCCCACATCTTCCCCGCCGTCTGGAGAAACTCCAAAACCGCACCCTCCGCCGTGCCCCTGTCCGGGCCAGATCAGCCGCAGGCCCGCGCCCTGGTGGAAGAAGCCCTCTCTCATTATCCGGCGGAGGTTTTAAGCACAAGCCTGAAAAAAGTCTATGTCGTCGCTGCACTGAAATACAGAGGCGTCAGCACCGGCGGCACAAATTCCCGCAGCATCGTTTACGTCGTCAGCCATCCTAAATACACCGCCGCGCAGATCGAAAGAATCTTCCACGCGGAGTATTCCAGCATCCTCTTCAGGAACCACCACTCGCAGTTTGATCTCATCGCCTGGCAGGCCATCAACCCTCCCGGCTTTGCGTATCGCGGTAGTGGAGTGGCAGCCATCAAAAACAAGCAGGCCTCCGTCCGCATCAAGGAGGACGTCCATACCGACGGTTTCCTCCACGAATACGGCCTGGCCAGCATCGAAGAAGATTTCAATTCCTATGCCGCCCTCCTTTTCATGGGCGACCGCGCCCTCTGGTCCGCCATCGAAACGCACCCCAAAGTGAAAGCCAAGGCCGACCTCGTCATCGCCTTCTACCATAAAATCCACCCCACCTTCACCCTAGCTTACTTCCACGCACTTCGTCCTGCCTCCGCCACGCCATAGCCAAATCAAAAGATTTTCCCCAACCCCGGAGCCATCAAAGTACTCCAGAGATTTAGCTCGCCAAAACCTCCATTGTAGCATCCAGCTACTCCCCGGTCTTGCTCCTTCCATGCGTAACCCCACCTAGAATTCGCAGCCCCCGTCCTCTCAGATCACCAGGCTCGTCCTCATCTTCTCCCCCTCCAGCAGCGCACGGAAACGCTGTTCATCACTCTCACGCGTATCGCTCACCAGGCAGTAGCGGTAGTTACTCCAATGCTGCAACTCCGCCTCCGCATTCAGCATCCGCAGTTCAAACGCCTCCGCACTTTCCGTATTCCTCCCGCTCAGGCGCTGGCGCAGTTCCTCCATGCTCGGCGGCATCACAAAAATGTCCGTCAGACAGCGCTCCACCAGCTCATCGTCACAGCCGCGTACCTGCACTGCCCCCTGGACATCGATGTCCATAAAGACATCCACCCCCCGCCGCAGGTAATCATAGACATAGCTCTTCAGCGTCCCATACCACCGGTTATGCACCCGCGCGTATTCGAAGAATTCTCCCCGGTCCACCCGGGCCAGGAAATCCTCTTCCTCCAGGAAAAAGTAATCTTTTCCATGCTCCTCCCCCGGCCTTGGCGCACGCGTCGTACAGGAGACGGAAAACACACCCTTTTCCCCATCGCACACCTTCCTGCACAGCGTCGTTTTCCCCGTGCCGGATGGACCGGAAACAACGACGAGCAGACCCAGGCGCGGAGACGAAAGATTCATGCCCCAGCGTTTAGCGATGCCATCGCCCGCTGCAACTGAAAGCACTATTCATCCTCTTCATCCGCCTGCCCGCTGCCATCCGCCGCATCCTCTTTTTTGATGCGTTTAAAATGCAGTTGCAGCACCCGGCGTAGATCCGCCTTCGTCGTTGTCACTTCGTAATCCTCGATAATCACCTGCTCACCCACCTTCGGCAGATGCCCCAGCAGATGCGTCACATAGCCGCCGATGGTCGTCACATCCTCGCTCTCGATCTCCAGGCCCGCTTGGTCCGTCAGCTCATACAGGTTCAGCATCCCCTCCACGATGAACTCATCCTCGTTCACCCGGCGGAATTCACTGTTCTCCTGGTCAAATTCGTCCTGGATGTCCCCCACGATCTCCTCCATCACATTGTCCAGCGTCACCACCCCCACCGTCCCGCCGTACTCATCCACCGCCAGGGCGATGTGCACATGCCGGTCCAGGAAAAACCGCAGCAGTTTGTCGATGGGCATCATCTCCGGCACCATCGGCAGGTCCCGCTTGATCTTGCGCAGATCCGCCGTCGGTTTGCCGATCAGTGAAAGCAGATCTTTGATGTGAATCAGGCCGATGCTGTGGTCCAGGTGTCCTTCCACCAGCGGGTAGCGCGTATGCTTGCTGTCCACCGCCACCTTCAGGTTCGCCTCGAAGGAATCATCCGCATCCAGGGAGATCACCTGGTTGCGTGGCGTCATCACATCCCGCACGCAGCGGTCATTCAGCGCCAGCGCGTTCAGCAGGATGTCCTTCTCCGTTTCCGTCACTTCCTTGGATTTCTGGCTCTCCGCCACGATGTGCCGCAGCTCTTCCTCAGAGTGTGCCAGCTCACTTTCGGAGGCGGGCTCCAGCCGAAATAAAACCTTCAGCAGCCAGTTGGCCGCACCATTGAGGATCCAGATCGCCGGTTTGAAAAGCACATAAAAAAAGTGCAGCGGCGCACTGATCACCAGTACCGTCGCCAAGGACTTGCGGATGGCCAGGGACTTCGGCGTCAGCTCGCCCAGCACCACATGCAGGAAAGTCACCACACCAAATCCGATACCGATGGAAACAGATGAAATGATCGGGTCACTCGTCACCCCCATCTTCCACATCAGCGGCTGGATCACCCGCGCCACATACGGCTCACCGATCATCCCCAGGGCAATACTGGCCAGGGTAATGCCTAGTTGAGTGGCTGACAGATAGCCATCCAGATTCTTCAGCGCCTTGCGCGCCACCATCGCACTCGCATGGCCTTCCTCCACCAGCGCATCCAGTTGTGTACTGCGCACCTTCACAATCGCAAATTCAGCCGCCACAAAGAAGGCATTCAGCAGCACAAAGAAAAGTACCAGCGCCGCAGACCACGCCACCTCTCCGGCCGTTAAATTCCATTCATGGATCACCTCATGGGAACCCCCGCCCATGGCGAGGTGGGTGAGGAAGGGAAAAAGGGGGTTCATGGGGGAGCGCTGACAACGGTCGATACAGCAAGATTAAAGCCGTTCGTAACTACCATCACACCGCTTTTCCAGGATGGTGAAGCCCGCACTTTTAGCGTCCGATGTGGACACGGGCTTAGTGTATTTAGGGGTTGAAAAACCACTGATCTGCTTCTTCACCGGCTTCCGGCATAGCGGGCAGTGGGTCAGCGGAGCACGCTCCATCGGACGGCGGAGGTCAAAGCCGCGTCTGCACGAGGGGCAGCTCTCTTCAGGATTTTCCGCGATGTAGGAATACGTGGGCATAATTAGATTATCCACGTCTCCCCAGAACTGGTCCAGAGAGACTTTCCCTGGACCGGCGACAAGCGCTTACCAGCTGGACTTGGTAACTCCGGGAATCAGACCAGCGAGGGCCATTTCACGGAAAGTCAGACGGGACATCTGGAAGCGGCGCATGAAAGCACGACGGCGACCAGAAACGCGGCAGCGATTGGTCAGGCGGGTCGGGCTGGCATCACGGGGAAGCAGGGCCAGGCCCTGGTGATCACCATTCGCCTTCAACTCCGCGCGGAGTTTAGCGTACTTATTGACGGTCTTCTGTTTGCGCTTCTCGCGCTCAAGCCAAGCTGTTTTTGCCATAGGGGCGGCGAAATTGCCTCAAGTATTCCACTACGCAAGGAGAAATTTCATTTGTCAGCCACAGAGATTCTGTCAATTTGGGTACGTCATGATCATCGGAATCCTCGTCGCTACTGCTTTCCTCCTCCTCGGTGTCTTCGTCTTTGCCTTTTTGCAGAAGGCTTAAGTCTCCGGTCCCGCGCTATTAATCCTCGCCATCTGTGCGGGAGATCCCAGCATATAGCTCCGGGAAACGGCGCTCCAGTGCCTTTGGCGTTACGTAGCCGATCAATTGCGCCTCGCCCCAGTCCGCCAGCCCCCAAAAGGCATGCGGCAGCGCCAATAGCACCGCCGTGCAAGTCGGCATTTTAGGTACATGCGCCCGCGCCAGGATGCGCTCCGCAAAGTCGTGCAGCCCCGGATTGTGGCCAAAAAACACCACATGCCTCCAGTTCTCATCGAGCTGCCTCACCGCATTGAGCACTTTCGGAGCCTCTGCCAGATACAGCGTCGAATCCAGGATGAGGGATTCCGTAGTCATCCCCATCACCTCCTGCATGATCTTCGCCGTCGCCAGCGCTCGTGCCGCTGTACTCGTCATCAACCGGTCCGGAGGCGGGATCAACGCCTGGCTCTCCCCCCCACCAAAGTAGGTGCGGTGTAGAAACGAAGCCACCGCTCCAGCAGCGCTCAGCCCCCGTTCATTCAAAGGCCGGTCATGATCCGCCCGCCCAGGCTGTGCCCAGCTAGATTTGGCATGACGGATAACAGTGAGATACTTCATGGATAAGACTTCGCACACGTCACCTCGCATGAGGGGTGCCAAGTGTCAAATCGCAGGCGAAAACTATCCCGGCCCCCTCTTCCCCTAAAAACCGCATTCTCAAGCACAAGCCAGCTGGCATCCCGACATTCTTCACATCTGTCCAGTTTTTCCAGCACGGCATTGTGCAAGCACCCCCTGCACTTTTAAAAGCGGCTATTATCAGCTTGGGGCAAATAGCTGTAGCCGGGCAAAGACGAATATTCTTCATTCCCACTATAAAAAATACAGCGCCATTTGCTGCAGTCCTGTCATACAGTGGCTGTTAGTCGTTTACGGAAACCTGTTTCATGTCATCCGCCTCAGCCACGCTCCTCCTGGCCCGTATTCATGGGCAGATGCTCCGGCATCGGATCAGTCATGGGCTGGCTTCAAACCGGCTGCTCATTCTTACCATTGGCAGTTTCCTGGGCTTATACTGCGTGGCGGCTTATGTGCTGGTTTCACGCGGTTTGGAATTCGTCAACCGCATGCCGTTGTTCGGCCCGCTGCTGCTGGAGCGGTTGATTTACCTGCTGTTCTTTTTCTTCTTTGTCATGCTGGTGCTCTCGAATGCCACCATCACCGGCATGGGTATGTTTCGCCGCAAGGATATGGACTGGCAGGTGGCGTTGCCGCTGCCATATCGCAGTCTGGTATTGTGGAAAACTCTGGAGGGAATGGCCCTGGCCAGTTGGGGGCTGCTGGTGCTGAGTGCTCCTATTCTGGTGGCATTGGGAGGATTGTATCATGCCGGACCGGCTTTTTACTTTTTTGGTGCTCCCGCACTTCTGTGCCTGGTCACCATCTCGGCCAATCTCTCCTCCTGGCTTCTCCTTCTGCTGGTCCGCCATGCCAAGCAATGGTGGTGGAAGCCGGTGGCTCTGCTGGGCCTATGGCTGCTGGGCAGTACACTGGTTAGTTTCTTTACTGCTCGTGATCCCATGCAGGATCATAAAGGCGGTAGCGACATCGTCTCCAGTCTCCATGGGGTGCTCCAGCATACGGAAATCTGCATGCATCCGCTGCTGCCCAGCTCCTGGGTGGCGGAGGTCATCATTGCCTCCGGCCGGGGGCTGCATGAGCAGGCTGCATTTTTTGGATCTGCGTTGCTGGCCAATGCCCTCTTTGCCCTGACGCTCACCGTGGGCATCGGCGGGCGGCTTTTCTACCCTGCGTGGAACCGGGTCATGGCTGCCGTCCCCATGGCGCGGCAGCAGGCCGCCTCCGAAGCCTGGTTCAATCACCCGGATAAAACAGCCCGCCCCAGCCTGATGCGGCGCGTCTGGGGGCTGAGTCGGCCCGAGCACGCTTCCATCCTCAAAGACATCCGTACTTTCATCCGCGAGCCTACCCAGTGGGGGCAGAGCCTGCTCATCTTTGGGCTGTTGCTGATGTATACGACGAATCTGCGCCAGCTAGGCTATGACCTGCAAAGCCCGTTTTGGATCATCGTCATCAGCCACCTCAACCTCCTAGTATGCTGCTTGGCGCTGTCCACCCTCACTACCCGTTTCATCTTCCCACAGTTCAGCCTGGAAGGGCAGCGGATGTGGATCATCGGGCTTTCACCCCTGTCTTTGCAGCGCGTGCTCAGCCTGAAACTCCGCCTCAGCGGGGGAGTGATGGCGCTGCTGACCACCGCCCTCGTCTTCACCTCCAGCCTCTCGCTCGCCTTACCCTGGCAGCGCACCGTGTTCTTCTGCGCGGCGGTGCTCATGCTTAGCTATGGACTGAATGCCCTGGCTTTGTCCCTGGGAGCCCTGCTGCCCAATTTCCGCGAGCCGAATCCTGCCCGCATCATCTCCGGCTTTGGGGGTACTCTTTGCCTCATTAGCAGCTTTCTTTACATCCTATTCAGCGCCACCGCCCTGGCTTTACCTGAGGCCCTGCGCTGGAAAGCCCAGGCCGCGGGCCTTTTCCAATCCCCCCGCAGCATCCTGTTTCAAGACCTCTCCGCTTTGGCGGCGGTACTCGTCCTCTCCCTCATCTTCGGTGCAGCCCCCTACTGGCTGGCCAAAAAACGCACGAAAAGCCTAGATTATTTAAAAGAGCTGTAATATTACTGTCACTGAAATAAAACTCATGACAGCCATGGCCCGCCGCTCTCCCGCAAATGCTACGGTTCCCGCCGCTGAGGATAACAATATCCTTCGCTTCGATGACGCCCCGGAATTCACCATCGGTCATGCCGATGAATCTCCCATGGAGGACATGGACCAGCAGGTCCGTGAAGCCCAGCATCGGCTCACCAAACTGCGGGCCGAGCAGGAAGAGCTGGAGCATCAGCGAAAAATCCTGGAAAACCTAAAGCAGAAGCAGGAGCGCTTCATCGCAGGTCGTAAGGACATCACTGAAAAACTGGAACGCAGCCTGCGGGTCATCACCGATGACCTTGAGGATGCCCGCCGCCGGTTTGAGGACATGTCCGCCACCCAGCAGGAGTTTCGCGACCGCCTCGAAGAACTGAAAATGTTTCTCCCTGAGCGCTGGCACCGCAGCCAGCTCGACCAGGAACTGGACAAAGCCATCTCCTCCCTCATTGAGGCGGAGACGAGCTTTGAAAAAGGTATCCGCCGCGTGACCGCACACCGCAATGCCGATAGCTCTCACCATCATCAGGATGAGAACGATGAGGAAAGTGGAGATGAAGAATACGTCAGCCACAGCCCACGTCGCTTCACCAGTTCCCTCTCGGGAAGTGATGATCTGGCCGCCTGGACTCGCCGTGGCTTTGCTTTCACTCTGCCTCTCATGGTGACAGTGCTGATTGCAGTCATTCTAGCCAAGCTGATGTTTTAACTCCCTGCTCCTATGAACAAACGCGTCGCCTCCCGTCGTCCGAAGACCGTTCAGTCCGTTGCCCAAGAAATCCAGCCCGCCCGACTGAAGCAAATGCGCAGCCGCTCCCGCAGTTTGCAGGAGGAAATCCATGTCCTGGAATGTGCCATTGTGGCCGCTCCGCATGCCATGCGCCGTCAGCGCATGGCGACCAAAGATGTACTTCCGGCCCCAGAGCCAATGTATGTCAAGAAAGCCCTGCGTTCCCCGCAGCGCATCCCTCTTCACCTGCGTAAGGCAGCGAAGCGTCGCCGCTTGGCCTTGCTCCTGGAATTCGGCATTGTCGTCACCAGCCTGATCGCGGCGTTGGGTTGGATGAAACAGTGGTTCGGCTGGACGATCTAACGATCCTTGCCAGCCCGTTGTTATAGTTCTGGAAAGGCAGCCAGACCATTGAGCCGGATGTCTTCTAAGTCTTTGGGCTGAATGCTGCGCAGGGGCAGTTCATAACGGGCTTTGGGATGAAAGGCGGGCTCTTCACGTTTCTTGCGTACGAGCACCCAGGCCAGATCCACCAGCAGGGGGTGATAAAAGGTGGCGTCGATTTCACCATCACTCACCAGGGTGATGCCGCCTTCAGGACCGCGGAAACCGTCTGTGCCGATGACCATCACATTGTCCCGCAGGTTCTTTTGGGACAGAGCCATGGACGCGCCCAGGGCCATGAGGTCATTGTGGGCATAGACGACATCAAAGGACTGCTGAAGACGCAGAGCGTCGAAGGTGCGGTCACGGCCACCGGTCACATTCCAGTCACCCGGGGCATCGTGTACCAGGATGACTCCAGGTGCCTTTTTTAAAGCGGCTGCAAAACCCTCATGCCGATGCTGGCAGAGGCTGCTATCTTCATCACCCCGGATTTCAATGACCCGGCCGACGGCCTCCGACAAGCCCATTTCCTGGTTCTTGAGCAGGAGAGCCCGCACGGTCATATCCCCGGCGAGGCTGCCAAGCTGGCGCTGATCACCGATGAGGGCCGTATTGCATCCCAGGTCCAGGCATTTTTCGCCCAGACCGATGACCAGGATACCGGCATTGACTGCCGCTGCGACTTCCGTCTTCAAGGGCTTGGGCTGGAGAGGGTCCAGCAGGATGGCAAAGGGCTTCTCCGCCACAGCCTCTTTCATCTGGGTGAGCTGGGTTTCAGGGCTGAAGCCTGCATCCTGAACTTGCAGGACAAAGCGTGGGTCCTGGGCCATGAGGCGGGTCAGGGCAGTGCGCTGACCGTTTTCAAAAATGCGGTCACCCCGGGCAGAAAGAAGCACCACTTTCCAAGATTGCAGGGAATTCACCTTGGGAGAAGCAGCCTTCTCACAGCCAGCCGTCAGTCCGGCCGCAAGAGCCAGGATGGACAACCAAAATTGACGGCGGGTCTTCATAAACAAAAGAGCTCAGCGGCGGCTGAGGCGGTAAAACAAAAAGCCGCCGATGCCCAGGAAAAGCACGTTGGGCAGCCACATAATGAGATGCGGCAGCGCCGAAGGCTGGCTGTTGAGGGTATCTCCCAAAATGATGAAGACGAGGTAAACGGTGGCCGTGATGAGGCTGAGGGCAAAGCCGCTGGAAGTTTCACGGCGCTGCGCGGTGACTCCCAAAGGTATGCCCACGAGAGCGAAGGTAATGCAGGCCAGCGAAAAGCTATACCGCTTGCTGAGCTCCGTCAGGGAGCGGCTGTGGTCCTTGGCATCCATGGCTTTGCCAGTGACGCCGTCTTGATGACTGCTCACTTCTTCCCATAGCATGCTGGTGGCTTTCATACTGGCATTCACCTTGACGGTATCCGCCTTTAATCGCGACAGGGGGAAGACGATGGCCGTACTCTCCGCATTGACGAATTCCACCTTATCCACTGCCTTTTCATCCGTGTAGGTGATGCTTTCGATCTCGGCCCCTTCCAGGTGCATGACAAAGTCCAGCTCCCCAGGTTTCATCTCCAGGACGGCACGGCGGGCGTGGATGACGCGCTGGGCCAGCCGGTCTTCCATCTCGATGATTTCGACATCCTTTAAGATATTGCCATCACGCTTGCCTGTATAGATGCGGAAGCCGGGGACCTTGTCTAATACACGGCCTTCCTGGAAAAGGGCGGCCGGATTTTCCATGGCCACTTCAAAGAACATGCGCTTGATGCGGTCCTTGGCCATGGGGGATACGGATACATTCACCCAGTAGCAGACACTGGAAAAGGCAAAGGCCAGGACGAATACGGCCGCGCATATACGCGCCATGGACCAGCCGGTCATCCTCAGGGAGACGAGTTCGTTATCCGCTGACAAGCGCCCGAATACCAGGAGGATACCGGTGAGGAAAGCCCAGGGTATAGTAAAGATGAGGGAAAACGGAATGATCAGAGCGATGAACTCCAGGATGAATCCCAGGGGTAACTGGGTATCCCCCAGCAGTTCATCCAGCTTCTTGTATACGTTCCCAAGCACCATCACGCCACTGAGCAGCAGGACGCCCATCAGCGTCGCCGAGAGAACCTGCTTGCCCAGATAACGGTCAAAAATTCGCACCACCATGTTATGAGTTCAGACTAGGCCGCGTTTTCTTCCTGGCAAGGGTGGCCTTGGAAAGTCGCTGAGAGTTCAGGCTTAATGCTCATCCTTCTTCTTGCTGGAGGTGGATTTTTTGGGTTTGAGGCTCCCCAGGTAGGCGACGACGTCTCGTACCTCACGAGGAGTGAGGATACCTATCATTGGCGGCATCATGGAGATAGGTGGCGTCTGCATGGAGATCTGGCTGCGGGCCAGCTTGGTTTCGGTGCCATCGGCCAGGCGGATGGTAATGCTGGCCTTGTCTTCTTTATACAAAGCGCCTGCCAGATTGCTGCCGTCCTTGAGGGTGACAGAAACCAGGCCATAACCGGGAGCGATCTTCGCCACGGGATTGACGAGGGATTCCAGGAGGTCGGCCTTGGTGCGCTGGCTGCCGATGGTTTTCAGGATAGGACCCACCTGGCTGCCCTCTTTTTCTTCCACGGTGTGGCAGGCTAGGCAGTTGGCACCCAGGTGATTGGTCACGATGTCCTTGCCATTCTTTGCATCGCCGCCTTCCACCAGATCATCCCTGGGAGCGCTGGTGCGGGCCTGCTGATAGGTGGTGACACGCTCGACGAGGGACTCATGGGCCTGGGCGGCTTCCATGACATCCAGCATGAGACCAGTCTCCACTTTGCCTGCGGCGAGGCGCTGCATCCAGCCATCCAGGAAATCGCTGGCGGCCTTGGTTTTAGTGCCAGCCAGCAGTTTCATCGCGGCTTGTTTTTCCGCCAGGGTGCCTTTCTCCAGTACGCGGGAGGCCTCGGCCAGGGCGAGGTCACTCTGATGCTGGAAAGTCTGAGCTAGGGATTCCATGCGGAGTTCCGCAGGAGCAGATTTGTCTGCGGACTGTTTCACCGTTTCCGCAAAGGCAGGATCGGCGGAATGCTGGGCGGCCATTAGTTTCAGGGCACCGACACGGAGTTCAGGCTTGGCGATTTTATCCGCAATGATCTGCTGGAGGGCAGGGGCTTCTACAGCCAACGCCAGATTGATCATGAGCTCGACCCCGGCAGCTTTGAGATCTGGATTGGTCAGAGCCAGCATGGCCGGCACATGAGGCTGCATGACATCGGCCACTGCTTTTGTATCCCGGGCGGGGTAGGTGCGATAAACGCCATCCACCCGGTCGAGCAGCGGAGGGGCGGTGAAAAACAGGAGGGATTGGAAGGCTTCGACGGACAGGGGTTTGTCCGCCAGGGCATATTGGATCAGCCGGGAGGCATTTTCTGGCTGGCCGAGGCGGAGGTTGGCATTGATGGCGCGGCGCAGAGTGGGCTCTTCCAGGGAGTGCGTTTCATCCAACATGGCGGCAAGCTGGGGCAGGGCCTCGGGCACGCCGATGTCATCGTGAATGGCCCGTGAGGCCTCATTGACGATGGCCACATCGGCATCCTCCAGATAACCGGCGACCAGGGGTGAATGCTGGCGGCTGAGGGCGAGGGTGGCGGCGACACGTAGGTTTTTAGATTCCGAAGCAGTCAGTGAAGCGAGCTGTTCAGCTTTGACGCAACCGGTTAGGCCCGTGACCACGGCGTGGCGCAACCAGGCATCTGCCGCGTCTTTTTCTGCCATGAGACGGAGGGCATCACCGGCAGCAGACACTTCCAGCTTACCCAGTGCGATGGCGGCGTGAAAACGCACGCGGGCGGAATCCGAACCCAGGAGGGTAATCAGGGCGGTATTCGCGTCCTCGCCCGGTTTGCCATCGCTGAGAACTTTGGCGATCTGGCTCTGCACTTCGGGATCGGTCTCGGTTTCCAGGATGATGTGCAGTGGTTTGTCATCCGTCTGCCCGCGACGGAAGCCGATGCCGTATCCCCACACACCGTGAATGCGTGCCAGAAGTGATGCCTTGGTATCTCCGGCGACTTTGGCGAGAGTTTTCCATTCTTCTCGCTTGGCCAGTTCGAGCTGGGAGGCGACGCGTACGCGCTGGTCAGCATGGCCTAACAAGATTTGCAAATCATTGAGGCTCTTTTCAGTGAAGCCGCCTGTGAGCAGAGTCTGGGTTTCTTTGCGCAGAGGATGTTCCTTGCCCTTCTCTTCATCCACGGACCAGATGGCACCTTTTTCATCTAGGGGATAACCGCCTACCCAATCCGCCATATAGAAGGTGCCATCGGGAGCCCAGCTCATGCCGATGCCCATGATGCCGCTGTTCACCAGGCGGGTCTTGCTCATCTCAAAAGCCGCGCCGACGGGCTTGGCCGTGAAGGCTTCCATCTTGCCGGAAGGGAACTGATTGAGGATGAAGTGACCGCGCAGCCGTTCGCCCAAAGCGGTGCCGGGTTCATGAAGAAATCCGGCGGGGCCGTTGGAGGCATTGGCCAGAGGTGGAGTGATGAAAAGGGGCTGCACAGCGCCCGGCATCCAGATGTTTTCACGCATCCAGCGGCTGTCAGATTTCATGTACTGGTGGTTGCAGCGCCAGCCGCTGTCACTGCGCTCAGTGATGTAAACAAAGCGCTCTTTTTCCCCCGGCATGTCGGCATCGTTGTCCACGCCGAAGATGTTACCAAAGTCATCGAAAGCCACTTCCTGAACATTGCGCAGGCCATGGGCGAAGACTTCAAAGCCGCTGCCATCAGGCTCCACCCGCATGACGGCACCTTCATGGGGATAGTACCAGTTCTTGCCTGCCTTGTCGGTGACGTTCACGCCCTTGTCCCCAATGCTCCAATAAATGCGGCCATCCGGTCCTAGGCGCGGGCCGTGCATGTCGTGGCCGGCGTAGGCGATGTGCATGCCGAAGCCGTGGGCGACGACCTCCCGGATATCGGCCACGCCGTCATCATCGGTATCCTTCAACCGCCAGAGGTCTGGCGCGATGGTGGTATAAACCCAGCCATCGTGATAAAGCACGCCAGCGGCGATACCGGTGACTTCAGTATTAAAACCTTCCGCGAAGACCGTCATCTTATCCGCAGTGCCGTCACCATCGGTATCCCGGAGCTGATAAATGCGCTCGGTGTGTACAGTGAGGTCTTTCCAATCAATCGAGCCATCCTTGTTATGATCCTTCAGGCTGCCACGGGGACGGCGCATTTTCCCAGGGGCCAGCTCGCGGTGATAAAAGTCGCGCTTGGCCTCCACACTGGTGAAGCTGACATCGTCCGGGATCCACTGAGTGTGCTCGCGGATGTCCAGATCCCCCACCTTACGGCGGGTGGTGGCGGCGACGTAAACACGGCCTTTTTCATCCACGGTACAGGCTACCGGGTCTGGGACATTGAGGTCTCCTGACCAGCGGTGCAAAGTGACCTCCGCAGCCGGGGCAACGGCAGGAAGGAGGAAGGAAACGGCAGCGAGCAGAATCAGGAAACGCATGGGGTGGGTGTGAAGAATGCCGGGGAATGGGGAAAGGTGCAAATTTTTCCCCATTTGGGGAAGAATCGATACAAACGACTGATAACCAACGAATTCCGATGGGGATTGGATTCCCCAAGAGTCCCCATGCAATCCCCATGATCCCCAAAAGCTCCCCATGGGGCGCATTCTGAAGGTGAAAATGGGGACATGGGGAAGACGGTGGAGTCGGGATGAAGGGGCGGTCTGGGCGTCTAGCAGGGAGACCTGATGGCCCCCAGCAGGAGTGGACGCTTCAGAACAGATGGATCTACGATGCTAGTATAGACCTGGCAGCAGGGTTGGATCAGCATCTATAATATCCTCTTATTCAAGAGGCGATGCAAGCAGTGGGAATGCGAGTTTGGCCGGGGGTATGGATAGCCATCAGGCGCTGGGATACTGAATGAGGGCTTTGATGACTTTGCGGCGGGCGATTTCATCGAAGGCTTCGACGATTTGGTCGAGGGGGAAGCGATGGGTGATGAATTCTGCGGAGGTGAGTTTGCCTTCACGGATCCACTGGCAGAGCTGGGGCTGGCTTTCCTTTTCGTAGCGGCGGGTGGGCCATTGGTGGACGAAGAGGTTAAAATTGAAATCGGCCTTGGATTTATCGATGTGCAAGATGGGGTGGCTGAGGACGCCGTAGATGCAGTGGGAACCACCCCGACGGAGCAGGGGAAGCCCCTGCTGGAGGATGTCTGGATGACCGACGGCATCAATGACGGCATCGAGTTTTTTCGTGCGTTCAATCTTGTCACCGGGAGTAAAAACGGCATCGGCTCCGAAGGCGAGGGCCTTGGCTTGTTTGTCTGGATGGCGATCCACGATGCCGATCCAGCCGAGGCCGAAAAGGCGGCCGAGTTTGACAAAGCTTAAGCCGACGGGACCTGCGCCGTAGATGAGCACGTCATCACCGGGCTGGAGGTGGAAGTCGCGAAAGGCCCCGAGGACTTCGCGCCAGGTGCAGAGGAGCACGGCTTCCTCCGGCGGGATGTCGGCATCCACCTTGGTCTGGATCTCATAGACCTCAAACCAGCCGTGGGCTTCATCGGCCACACCATCGGCGACCATGGCCTCGTGGTCATTGGCCAGGGTGTATTCGCCGAAGCCGCCCCAGCCGGAGTCCACGCCTTCCATCTGGAGATCAAAATTCAGGCCGCTAACGGCGCGATCACCGACGGTGAAATGGCGTACTTTTTCCCCCACGGCGATGACGATGCCCACGCTTTCATGACCGAGGGCAAAGGGGAACTTGTCTTCCATGCCGGGGAAGTTGCCATGCAGCAGCTCGCTGTCTGTACGGTTGCAGACACAGGCGCATTCCGTCTTAACAAGGGCCTGATAAGGACCGGGAGTGGGCGTGGGGGTATCGAGGATTTCGATCTGGCCGGGATGCAGGGCGATGACGGATTTCATGAAAAATGAGGGAAAATTATTGATGTAATGATGCTAAAAGGCTTGAAATGATGCGGGAGGTGAGGCATAATGATGCCATCATGAGAATCACAGTCGAAATTGAAGATGAGACCATTCAGCGGGTAATGGAATTGACTGGAGAAAAAAACAAGAGTCCTGCCATCGCTAAGGCTGTCGAGCATTATGTGAAACGGATGCGTGCGAAGGAGTTCGGGCAAAAGCTGATGGAAGGTTATTTTGATTATCCCATGACCAATGATGAACTTGAAGCCCTGGGGGTGGATTGAGCATGGTCATTGTGGACAGTTCCATCTGGATTGCAGCAGCCCGACGACAAGGAAGCCTGGAGGCAAAAGTTGGGTTGCGAGGGTTGCTGGAAGTATATGAGGCGACGCTTTGCTCTCCCGTTTTTTTGGAGGTGATGGGTGGTGCATTCAAGCAGGAGCGAAAGGAGATGGCGGGCCTTTTTTCCGAGCTTCTTTACGTCCGCGTCACCGAAGAGGATTACATGGCTGCCGTCCGCAACAACTGGAAGCTGCGCGATGCTGGCATCACGGCTCCGGCCAATGATGTGCTCATCGCCACCATCGCCCAGCGTATGGAGTGCCGGGTGTATGCGCAGGATAAGCACTTCGAGGCCATGGCTCCGGTGCTGGGATACACGCTGTATGAGCCGGGGTATGGCGGCAGCTTTCGGCAAGATGGAGGTTGATTGAAAGATTTCCAAATTTAGAATTGTTTCTAGATTTGGAAATTAAATTTTATGCGCCAACTTCTAATTGAAGTTGTGCAGGGATTCCAAACTGGATGCCAAATTGTCCGTGCATGGTCCAGAGAAGTCTGGCAAGGTCAGGTGAATATCCTAATTGATGATCTCAATCCAATGCCCGCCTGAGGTTCAGGCCACGTGGGAGAAGCTGGAAAGGTTCCAGCTCAATGACAACCAGGCCGTGTTTGGTTTTGCCGCCAGGCTGGCGCGCGAGAATGGCTGGAGCCACCACTTCGCTAAACGGGTGATTTTTGAGTACAAGCGCTTTTTGCTGATGACCCAGCACGCGGGGCATCCGGTGACGCCGTCTGAGGAGGTGGACCAAGCCTGGCATCTGCACATGGTGTACACGCGCTCTTACTGGGACGGGCTGTGCCAGGAGGTGCTGAGGAGGCCGCTGCATCACGAGCCGACGGCGGGCGGGGTGGATGAGGAGGTGAAATTTCACCAGCAGTATGAGCGGACGCTGGAAAGCTATGCACGTTTGTTTGGTGAAGTCGCACCTGCGGACATCTGGCCGCCTGCGGAAAAAAGGTTTCAGCCGATGAGCAGCCGTTGGGTGGATGTGTCCCGGCACTGGCTGCTGCCAAAGCCGACGTGGCTGAGGCTGCCCCGGACGGCGGTGGTGCAGACGGCGGTGATTTTGGTGCTGGGGATGATATTCCTGGCCGGTTGCCAGCCGGTAATGAAGGTGCTGGGCCAGCGCGGGGGGGAGTTTTTGAAATGGTATGCGGTGTGTTTTGCACTGGCCTTGGTTGCATCGTTGGTTTGGCCATGGCTGGTGAGGTGCAGAAACGGTAGGGCGGTGACCTTAACGGACCGATATGACATCGCTTTTCTGGGGGGCGGAGGTGACCGGGCTGTGGATGCTGCACTTGCTGCGCTTTACAGCCTGAAACTGGTGAATGTGAATAGCGGCCAAAGCCCGGCGAGACTGTGGGCTGAGACAAACACCGCTATCCCTGAGGGGCTGCATCCGGTGGAAATACGCGTGCTGAAGGTGGTGCCGGTGCGAGGCAAGACTACATCTGCCAAGATACGCAAGGCGCTGAGACCGATGATGATGGAGATGCATGAGCGTCTGGCAGCGGAAGGGATCCTGGAAAGCGTTTCCGGCATCTGGAGGCAGCGCTGGATGGCGGCTGTGCCTCTGGTTACAGTGATGGTAATGGGGGTGATGAAGGTGTATGTCGGCATTTCGCGGGACCGCCCGGTGGCGCTTCTGGTGATGCTTTTGATCATCTCTTTTATTATCCTGATGGTGCGTGTTTCGCTCCTGCCACGCCGGACCAAGAATGGGGATCGGCTTTGGAGGGCACTCAGGAAGCAGCCGCCAGTGACAGCGAGCCAGGTTGAGAAAACTCCGATGATGGGGGACCCCCGCCAGATGGCGATGCTGGTGGCGCTGGGGGGATACGAGGCCCTGCAAATGCCAGCATACGCTAGTTTGCATTCGGCTTTGTATAGGAGATCGGCCGGTGATTCAAACACCAGCGGAACCTTTGTGGGCTGTGGTGGGTGTAGTTCAGGCTGTGGAAACTCCGGCTGTGGGGGCAGCGGCTGCGGTGGTTGTGGCGGGGGAGGGGATTAAGAACGCGATTTTCGGAAAAAACGAGGGCTTGAAAGATTTCCAAATCTGGAAACGTTTCTGGATTTAGAAATGAAACGACTCTCTGACGAAGACTCCGCCATCCTGCTGGACGACAATTCCGCCGCGCCTGGGACGGAGCGGACGCTGGCTATCCTGGAGCTGCTGGGGCGGCACCGGATGGGTCTGAGCCTGACGGAGATTGCGCGGGACCTGGATCTGCCGGTGAACTCGGTCTTTCGCATCACCGGCACGCTGCATGCGCGGGGCTATCTGCAACGGCGTGAGGATGATAAGCGCTTTGTTTTGACGAACAAACTGTTCGACCTGTCACGTCCGCAGGTGAGGGAGAAGAGCCTGGTGGTGTGTGCGCTGGAATCCCTGAAATGGCTGCGGGATGAGAGCGGGGAAACAGTGCAATTACTGGCGGGGGTGAATCATAAGATGACGCTGCTGGAGCAATGCATTTCCACGAAGGCGATCAAGGTGAGCGGCACGGTGGGCTTGCAGGTGCCGATGTATTCCTGCGCGCCGGGGAAGGCGGTGCTGGCGCATCTGCCGAAGGCGGAATTGGAGGCATTTTTTAGCCAGGTGACGCTGAAGAAATTTACCCCGACGACGCTGGATACGCGTGATGCACTGGAGGCGGATCTGGCCAAGGTGCGCAAGCGCGGGTATTCCCTGGATCTCTCCGAAGGGCTGGAAGGTATCCAGTGCGTGGGGGCGGCAGTGATGGACGAATACCGTTATCCGGTGGCGGCGGTCACGGTGATGGCTCCGGCTTTCCGGCTGAAGCGTGACCAATTCGAAAAAGTGGGGCGTATGTGTATGGAGGCTGCGGAAAACATCACCCGGAGGCTGCTGGCATGAACAAGGCAATCCACATTCTCTTTCTGCTGGCGGGCGGGGTGGCCATGGGGGCACCAACGGCGGCCCAAGTGGAGTTTTTTGAATCCCGCATCCGTCCGGTGCTGGCGCAGGAATGCTATGAATGCCACAGCGAGGCGGGCAAACAAAAGGGCGGGCTGCTGCTGGATTCCCGTCCGGGCTGGCAGGCCGGCGGAGACAGTGGCGCGGCGATCACTCCTGGGGATCTGACGGCCTCGCTGCTGCTGGTTTCCATCAAGCATGCGCATGAGGATCTGAAGATGCCGAAGAACGGCGCGAAGCTGGATGACGCAGTGATTGCGGACTTTGAAAAATGGATCGCGGAAGGGGCTCATGATCCGCGTGACCAAGCGCCGACGGCTGCGCAATTGGCGAAGGAGACGGACTGGAGTGCGGTGCTGGAACGGCGCAAGCAGTGGTGGTCTTTTCAGCCAGTGAAGGCGGGAAAGCTGGACGGTAAGGCGAGTGTGCATGCGGTGGCGGCAGAGATCGACCGGCAACTGATGGAGAAGATGAAGGTGGAGGGGCTGGAAGCGGTGGGGCCGACGGATGCGGCGACGCTGATCCGCCGGGCGACTTACATCCTGACGGGGCTGCCGCCGACGCCTGAGGAGGTGACGCAATTTGTGGAGGAAATGGGAAGGGAAAAAGCGGTGCAGGGGGAAGTGGTGCCGAAGGTTTATGAGCGGCTGGTCGACCGGCTGCTGGCGAGTCCCGCGTATGGTGAGCGCTGGGCGCGGCACTGGCTGGACTGGGTGCGCTACGCGGAGAGCCACGGCAGCGAGGGGGATCTGCGCATCCCCTATGCATGGCGATACCGGGACTATGTGATCCGCGCATTCAATGAGGATGTGCGGTATCCGCAAATGGTGAAGGAGGCCGTCGCCGGGGATCTTTTGGCGAAGCCGCGAATCAAGGATGGCATCAATGAAAGTGCGCTGGGCATTGGCCAACTGCGCATGGTGCTGCATGGGTTTTCACCCACGGATTCATTGGATGAGCTGGTGACGTTTACGGATAACCAGATCGATACGGTGACGAAGGCTTTTCAGGGGCTGACGGTTTCCTGCGCGCGCTGCCATAACCATAAGTTTGACGCGATCAGCCAGACGGATTTTTATTCGCTGTATGGGATTTTTTCGAGCACGAGGCCGGCGGTGGTGGATGTGAGCGCACCGGGAACGGGGGAGGCTGAGCGGGCAGAACTGGTGAGGCTGAAGGGGGAAATCAAGGCGGTGATGGCTGAGGTCTGGACACCGGTGGTGGAAAATATGCGCACGATTCCAGAGGCCAAAGAAAGGGTGAATCCGGTGGCGACCAAGGTGTGGGACATGCGCAAGGAGCCGTGGTTCACGGAGGGCCAAGGGATCAAGCAGGGGGTGTCGAAACCAGGGGAGTTTAGTGTGGAACTGGAGGGGGAGGGGATCATTGCCCGCATCCACCCGAGTGGTTATTTTAGTGACCTAATTTCGACGAAGGACCGGGCGGTGATCATGACGCGTCGCTTTAAAAATGAAGGGGGCATCCTGTGGATGAGGACTGCCGGGGCTGGGGGTGTGAAGGCGAAGTATGTGGTGCAAAATTATCCACGAACAGGAACGATCCACCGATCCATCGATCTGGTGGAGGATAAGGATAGCGTGCTGCGCTGGCAGAAGCTGGACCTCAATTACTGGAAGGGGGATGATCTCTTTTTGCAGGTGACGACGGTGGCGGACTCGCCAGTGCAGGGGAGGGAGGATGGGCGTTCCTGGTTTGGCATCACGGATGCATTTGTGACGAATTCGGATGAGAATCCGGCGGGGATCGCGGTGTGGGGTGATCCGCGAGAGGCGGTGACGGCGTGGAAGAAGGGTGCGATGACGGATGTGCAGGCGGAGCTGCTGGGTTCTCTTTTGAGGCAGGGGAAGCTGCCGAATGATGTGAGGAGTGTGCCGGGTGCGGCAGCGCTGCTGGCGCGATACAGGGAAGTGGAAAAAAAACTGCCTGTGCCGACGCGTGCCCCCGGGGTGCTGGAAGCGGACAGTTACGATGCGGCACTTTTTGTTCGCGGAGACCACAAGCAGCCTGCGGAGAGGGTGCCGAGGAGGTTCCTGGATGGGATCAATCCGACGCCGTATGAGACCCAAGGCAGCGGGAGGCTGGAACTGGCGGAGAGCCTGACGGATGCGAAAAATCCGCTGACTTCCAGAGTGATGGTGAACCGGCTATGGCATCATGTCTTTGGCCGGGGGCTGGTGGGGACGCCGGATAATTTTGGCCGACTGGGCGAACTGCCGACGCATCCTGAACTGCTGGATGCACTGGCGGCGGTGTTTCAGCAAAGCGGGGGAAGCATGAAGCAGATGATCAAGGCGCTGATGCTGACGGAGGCTTTTCAGCGTGAGGACAGAGGGACGGGACAGGCAGATCAAAAAGATCCGCAGAACAAACTGCTGAGCCACTGGACTGTGCGAAGGCTGGAAGCGGAGGCGATTCGTGACAGCATTCTGATGCTTTCTGGGGCGATGAATAACCAAATGTATGGTGATTCAGTTTATGGCAAGGATGGGCGGCGGAGCATTTATGTGGGAGTGATCCGAAACAATCTGGATCCTTTTTTGAATGCCTTTGATATGCCGGTGCCTTCCAGCACCCGGGGAAACCGGGATGTGACAAATGTGCCTGCGCAGTCGCTGGCGTTGCTAAATGATCCAACCATCATCCACTGGAGCAGCCGCTGGGCGAACCAGGTGCTGGCGGAGCCGAAGGCGGAGGCACGGACGAAGCGGATGTTTATGCAGGCTTTAGGCCGACAGCCAAGTGACCGCGAGATGCAGGCGAGCCTGGCCTTTGTGAAGAAATCTGCCGACTTTGCGCGGCAGCAGGAAGGGGAAGTAATCGCGATGGAAATGAGGCAAGCGGAGTTGCAAAAACGCATCCTTCAGATCTTGAATCCGGTGCGGCAGAAGCTGGCGGATGGCAGGGGGGGCGCGAATGCGGCGGATGCACCGTTGCCGTTTGCTGAGTGGACCTTTGAAAAGGGGGGCGAGGATACGCAGCAGCGCCTGCCCTTGAAGCTGGAAGGTGGGGCAAAGGTGGAGGACGGGGCGCTGATCCTGGACGGGCGGACGGCACTGGCGCGCAGCCTGCCGCTAACTAAAAGTTTAGAAAACAAGACGCTGGAGGCGTGGGTGGTGCTGGATACGCTGGATCAAAAAGGTGGCGGCGTGATGACGGTGCAGGACCGGCGAGGCTCTTTGTTTGATGCGATTGTCTATGCGGAAAGGGCACCGCAAGAGTGGCTATCCGGCAGCAATAACCATCGCCGTACGCAGGAGTTCGGAGGAGAACCGGATACGGAGGTAGCGATGCGGCCGGTGCATGTAGCCATCACTTATAAGGGCAAAGAAGTCCGGGGATACCGGGATGGAATACCCTATGGAGAACCGTATATGAGCAAGGAGGTGAGCGCGTATGCCGCTGGTGATGCGGAGGTGCTGCTTGGCTGCCGTCATGGGGCCGTGGGCGGGAACCGGATGCTGCGTGGGAGGATCCTGCGGGCACGGCTTTATGACCGGGCACTGACTGAAAAAGAGGTGGCGTTATCCCGGCATCTGGAAAGCACGACCGTGACCGAGCGGGATGTGCTGAATGCTCTGAGCCAGGAAAAGCTGGCCGAGCTGGAGCGTGCGAAGGCTGAACTGAATGAAGTGATGGGAAGCCTGACTCGTCTAACTGAAAATGCTGAAATAGTGAGTCCTGAGAGGGCGGGCTGGGAGAGCCTGGCGCTGTCCATCATCAACCTGAAAGAATTTGTTTATCTGAAATGAACCCCTTCCTCACACGTCGTCAGATTTTATCGCGGACCTCCACGGGCTTTGGGCTCGCGGCTCTTAGTGGGCTCATGGCTGAGCAGGCGCGGGGGGATGCTCTGGTGCATCGGGCGAAGCGGATTGCGCCGAAGGCCAGGAGTGTGATTTTTTGCTACATGAGTGGCGGGGTGTCGCATGTGGATTCGTTTGATCCCAAGCCGATGCTGGAGAAGCACGCGGGGAAGCCGCCGCCGTTTGCCACGGCGAGGACGCAGTTTAACAATGATGGTGTGATCCAGCCATCACACTGGGGTTTTAAAAACTATGGGCAGAGCGGGCTGCCGGTGAGTGATCTGTTTCCGCATATGGCCAGTGTGGCGGATGAGCTGGCGGTGGTGCGCAGCATGACGGCGAAATTTAGCGAGCATGCGCAGGGGAATTTTTTCATGCACACGGGTTTTCCGTTTGTGGGGTATCCGAGTGCAGGTGCGTGGTCCAGTTATGGACTGGGCACGGAGTCTCAGGACATCCCTGGTTATGTGGTCTTGCAAAGTGGCAGCGCCACGGCACCGCATGGGGGAGTGGGGCTTTTTGGCAATGGGTTTCTGCCAGCGCAGCATCAGGCCTCCATCATCAAGGCGGACAGCAGTGAGCCGGTGAGAAATATCCAGCCGCGTGAGGCGGCGATGCTGCAAAGGCAAAGGCTGGATTTCATCGGCGGGATGGACCAGAGTTTTCTCGGGGAACTGGGGGCCAACAGTCAGGTGGAAGCTGCTATCCAAAACTATGAAATGGCCTGGCGTATGCAGGCTGCGGTGCCTGAGCTGTGCGACATCCGAGGGGAGACGGAAGCGACGAAAAAGATGTATGGCATGAATGGCCCCGAAAGCTCCAGAACGGCTTATGCCCGACAGTGTCTGCTGGCGCGGAGGCTGGTGGAGCGCGGGGTGCGTTTTGTGGAACTGAGCTGTCTATCACAAAATATCGGCAGCGGGCAGGCGGCGAATCCATGGGATCAGCATAGCTCCATCAAGAAGGGACATGCGAACATGGCGCATCAGGTGGACCAGCCGATCGCTGCCTTGATCAAGGATCTGAAATCACGCGGACTCTTGGATAGCACACTGGTGGTGTGGGCGGGCGAGTTTGGGCGCACACCGTTCGCTCAAGGGGCGGATGGCCGAGACCACAATCCCTATGGGTTTAGCATCTGGATGGCTGGCGGTGGTATCAAGGGGGGCACGACGTTGGGTGAAACGGACGAGTTCGGCTACAAGGCGGTGGACAAGCCGCAGACGGTTTATGATCTATGGGCGACGGTGCTGCATCTGATGGGTGTGGATCATGAGCAACTCACGTATCTCTTTAGCGGAAGAAACGTGAGGCTGACGGATGTGCATGGGCATGTGATGAAGGAGATTTTGGTGTGACCTTGCTCCTTCGTTAAAATACAAAAGACCGGCTAAAGCCGGGACTACAAAACTTATTTTGGCAGGGGGACCTGGGAGGGGTGCATGAGATAGGCGATGAGGTCGCGTACCTGGTCGGGTTGGAAGGCCTGGAGGAGGCCTTCGGGCATCATGGAGACGGGGGAGGTATCCTGTTTGGTGATCTCGCTTTTTTCGACCGTGGTTTCCTCGGTCATGAGACGGAGGGTGAGGGTGCGGTCGTTTTGGCGGGTGATGACGCCGCTGAGGATGCGACCATCCTTGAGGGTGAGCATGCTCATGCGGTAATCGGCGCTGACGACGCCGCTGGGGTCCACGATGTTTTCGAGCAGGTAATCCAGATTCGCACGGCCAGACCCGGTGAGATCGGGGCCGACTTTGCCGCCTTCACCATACATGACGTGGCAGGCGGCGCAGATCTGGTACATGGCGCGGCCTTTGCTGAGGTCGGCCTTGGCGAGGACGTCAGGGGTGAGCCGGGATTTGAGATCTTCGATGAGTTTGGCTTTGTCGCCTGCGGAGTCGCGAAGTTCACCCCAGACTTCAGTGAGGCTTTTGGTTAGGCTTTCATCATTGAGTGAGCGGATCTGGCGTGCATCAAAGGCGGAGAGGTCAGTGCGGGGAATTTTTCCGGCGGCGATCTGGGCAAGGAGGGCTTTGGCGAAGCTGGGGCGGGAAACGAGAGCGGAGATGATGCCGGGGCGGTCTTCGCTGCTGAATTTCCGATAGCTGGAAGCGAGCTTTTTACCGATCGCCGGATCATCAAACTGGGTGAGGGCTTTGGCGGCGAGGCTGTTGAGGCCGCGTGTTTCGAGGAGGGATTCGCAGATGTTGCGGAGGTCATCCGGGCGGGCATCAATGAGGGTTTTGAGAGCGGCGGTGCGGTTTTCGATGGAGGCTTTGGAGTCGAGGGCCAGAGCCTTGACTTCATCGAGAGCGCGGCCATCCCCGAAGAGGGTGGAAAGCTCGCGGATGAGTTTTTCTGTCGTCGCCTTCGATGCGGAGGAGGTTTTATCATCTCCTGAACCGGCTAAAGCCGGGACTACAAAACGGTCCCAGGCTTCGGGCTTGGGGGCTTTGCGCCAGCCTTGGAAGGCTTCGCTGAGGCCGTGGAGAATGGCTTGGTCTTGTCCTTTGGAACCGGCTAAAGCCGGGACTCCAGAACTCAGCAGGGCATTGAGGGTAGCGGGGTTTGTTTCAATCCGTGAGGCGAGATTGCGGGTGATCCAGCGGGTGATGTGGGGCCATTGGCTTTCTTTGGCGATGCTCACAAGGGACTGCGGATCGCTGTCGGCCAGGGGGATGAGGCCATACCAGACCATGGAGGGAAGAAACTTGTCCTGGGCATCGGCGGCATGCTTCACCAGTTCAGTGGCCAAGGCAGCGCGTTTTTCCAAAGGGAGGCGCTGAAGGGTGCTGGCGAGGGTGAGGCGGACGGCGCTGGAGGGATCCGTTCTGGCCAGACTAACTAAGGATGTGTAAATGTTCGCATCGAATGTTTCGGTGGCGGGTCGTTTGCTGGTGAGGGTATCCAGCGGCCAAAAGTCAGTGAGGAGGCGGATGGCCCAGGCGCGGACGTGTTCGTTTTCGTCTTTCAGATGTTGGGTCAGCAGCTCGGGAGTGGCTTTGCCTGCTTGGTATTGTTTCCAGAGGGTGGCTAATTTGCCTTCACCCATGAGGCAACGGGGATACAGGGCAGGCTGGGGCAGGCCGGGTTTTCCATAACTGATCTTGAAGATACGGCCGCTGGTGCGGTGGACGCCGGTGGATTCATGGCATTCACCGGTATCGCTCCAATCGAGGATGAAGCCGCTGCCATCGGGACCTGTGCTGATCTCGATGCCACGAAACCATTCGTCCTCAGTGAGGAAAACATCGGGTTCGTGCTTGCCGACGTAGCCGGAGCCGAGGCGCTCCAGCCGCTCCACATTGGCGCGGCGGCCGTGCATGTTGAGGGTGAAAAGTTTATCGCGATATTGGTTAGGCCATTGGTCGCCCTGGTAGATCATCATGCCGATGTGGGCGTGGCCGCCGCCGAGGTCGTTGGCCTTGCCATCGCGGCTGTCCTGCCAGGAGCCGGAGGTATCGAAATGGTAGTGGTCGGCAATGGTATCCAGCCGCTCATAGACGCCAGGGTTCAGGGAGGGGGACGTGTCATGCAGATGTGCACCGGGCATGAGATGCCAGAGGTGGCCGGTGACGGTGTTGATGAAAAACATCTCACCATTTTTATCCCAGTCGTGTCCCCAGGGGTTGGTGGTGCCATGGGTGAGTACTTCGGCGATTTTGCGCTCGGGATGAAAGCGCCAGATGCCGCCTTTCATGGGCAGTCGCTCGGCCTCAGGAGTGCCAGGGACGCCGATGCTGGCAGGGCAGGAGTGGCCGCAGCGGCCATACAGCCAACCATCCGGCCCCCAGCGGAGGCCGTTGGCAAAGTTGTGATAGTTATCCTTGGCGACGGTGAAACCATCCAGCATCACTTGCGGCGGGCCGTCAGGGATGTCATCGCCATTGGCATCAGGAATGAAAAGCACCTGGGGGCAGCACATGAGCCAGACGCCGCCACGGCCAACCTCCACACTGGTAAGCATTTGCACATCTTCCGTGAAGACTTTGCGGGTTTCGGCATGGCCATCGTTGTCCTTGTCTTCGAGGATGATGACGCGGTCCTTCAAACCCAGGTCAAAGCGTTTGCTACGCTCGGCATAGGTGTAGTTTTCGGCCACCCACATGCGGCCTTTGGCATCCCAGGCCATGGCGACGGGGTTTTGCACATCCGGCTCGGCTGCAAAGAGGCTGGCCTGGAAGCCTGGGGGGAGTTTCAGTTTAGCCAGGGCCTGCTGCGGAGTTGGGGGCTGGGCATCGCCGGGGTCGCTATTGTAAACCTGTGGGAAATCGGCGAGAAGGGCGCAGGGGAGGGCGAGGAGCAGAGGAAGGAGGCGCATGAGGAGCGGGGGCACAAAAAGATGGAAGCGGGTGACAATGCTGGCAAAGGATACGCAAAAGGAAAGGTGCTTTCATTCTTGCCAGTGCGGAAAGACTCCGCTGGGATAGTCTGAACCAACTATGAAAATCACTTTCTGTGGCGCGGCGGGCACGACAACAGGGTCAAAACATCTCATCGAGATCAATGGCTCGCGGATCCTGCTGGATTGCGGCCTCTACCAGGGGCGGCGGAAAGAGGCGATGGAAAGGAATGCGGACTTTCCTTTTGATCCCACTCAGGTGGACTGTGTGGTGCTGTCTCATGCGCACATTGATCACGCCGGTAATCTGCCGCACCTCTACAGGAAGGGATTCTCGGGGAATATTTATTCGACCCCGGCGACGAGGGATCTGTGCAGCATCATGCTGCCAGATGCGGCGCACATTCATGAGAGCGACATCGCCTGGCTCAACAAGCACCGGAAGCGGAATGACCTGCCGCTGCTGGTGCCGAACTACACGAAACTGGATGCGGAGGAAGTGATGCACCAGTTTGTGACGGTGGGCTATGGGCGGCCGATGCACATCGCAGATGGGGTGACGATGTCTTTCATAGATGCGGGACATATCCTGGGGAGTGCGCAGGTGGTGCTGGATCTGGAGGACCATTTGACGAAAAAGAAGTGCAGACTGCTCTTCAGTGGTGATGTGGGACGGCCGGGGAATGATCTTCTGAATGGAGCCATGCCGTGCGCGGATGTGGATTATGTGATCATGGAGAGCACGTATGGCGGGCGGCACCATGAGCTCGCGGCGCAGACGTCCGAGCACATCTGCCACCTGATCCGTGAGATCCATGAGCGGGGTGCGCGGATGATCATCCCAGCCTTTGCGGTGGAGCGGACGCAGCAGCTTCTTTATACGCTGGACAAGCTGCGTGCGGAGAACTGCTTCCCGCCAGTACCTGTGTATGTGGACAGTCCGCTGGCGGTGAGGGCGACGGAGATCTTCCGCCTGCATATTGAGGACCTAAAGCCGACGGTGAGGGATGCAGTCTTCATGCGGGATGACCCGTTTGGTTTTGAGGGGCTGCGGCTGGTACGAAGTGTGGATGAATCGAAATCGCTGAACTTTCTGAAGGGGCCTGCGGTGATTATATCGGCCTCAGGCATGGCGGAAAGCGGGCGTATTTTGCACCATTTGCGGAACAACGTCGGCAACCCAGGTAACATCCTTTTGTTCGTGGGTTACTGCGCTGAAAACACGCTTGGATGGAAACTGCGCAACGGCCACAAGCGAGTGAACATTTTGGGCGATGAATTCCAGGTCAGGGCGGAGATCGAGACGCTGGATTCATTCTCAGGTCATGCGGACCATGAGGAACTGCTGGCCTACTTTGACCGGATCAGTGGACCGAAGCGCCGGGTATTCCTAGTGCATGGGGAGCGCGAGCGGTCCGACGTTTTGTGCAAAGCCCTGGCTGAGCGGCATCCGGGCGGCACGGTGGAGGTGGCCAACCTGATGCAGACGGTGGAGCTGTAGGCTGCCACCGTGCTGCATCCGGCCTAACGTTATTTGCTTATTTGGGACCAAATTTGGTGCTGCCCAGGACGCGGAAGCGGTAATACGCATCCAGGGTGGCGGTTGGGGTGGTGGCGAAATCTGGCAGTGCAGGATCGGCCGGGTCCACGTAACGTTCCAGGATGGAGGAGCCACGGTTCTCGGCTATCACGAGATCTTTGCCCTCCTCCCAGGTAGCCCAGGCAGCGGCATCGCTGCCACGACTGCGGGAGGCCTGTTGCAAGGCCTGCACCCGGTAATGTACGCGGTAGGTATTGGACTTGGTGGTGAGGCGAGGATACAGGGTAGCATAGGGATGCTCACGGGCATTGTCAGCGGTGAGTTTATGGGCCTGCCAAAAGGCGGGCATGTTATCCAGCGTTGTCTGTTCCGGCACCAGATACAGTTCGCAGATCTCACTGGCACTGCGGAAAATGTCACCCGCATCAAAGCGCTGTGTGAACTGTTTCAGGGTTTCATCGGCATTGATCAGGTAACGATAGTTGGTCGTGGTGGTGGAGCTTTTGTAAACATTGGCCGCTGTGGTGGGCACGGCAAAGACGCGCTCACTGCGCAGCAAGGCCCGCAGCCCCGTTGTCCGCTCGATGTAAGTGAAGGGGACGATCTGGTGGTTCATATTGATCTTTCCTGCGGTCGAGAGAGGCTCGCTGATGGCATAAGGCTCCACCACGGGCATCCAGAACAGGTCTAACAAAAGATGATCTAAAGGAGCCTGGGCTCCAATATGGACACCACTCGTGGCATCCGGACGGAAGAGAAGGGTAGACCAGGGGACGCCAGCTTTGACCCGGTTCGGCAGGGAGCCAAACATCACGGGAGAAGGGATTTGCCGATTGGGAGAAAAGAAGGTGGGTCCGGTGGTTTCATGCGCTTGGTTCGCATCGAAATAAGGGACACCTGAGTTCTCCCGATAGCTGTTTCCTTCGTCAGGTTTGTTGATGTAAGCGCCATCCATCACTGTAGCGACGCCCGTATCCCAGTCCCCTGTGGCCTCAGCCAGGGAGAGTGCGGCAACGGGGATGTCAGGACGTTTGGCACCGTTGTAAGCAGCGCCGGTCACGAAACTGCCCGCCTGATTATCGGCTCCTGGTGTGTAGTTGCTGCCGCCGCCTTCCTGGAGGTTGTTGGCGTTGAACTGGGAGGTGTTATCATAATAACGATGCTTGATGAAGATGTCAGCAGGCGGATTGGTTTGTGCCGCCAGGAGACGATGATCTCCATGCCCCACGACCATGGTGCGAATGACGTCACTGGGCGCGGCGGAGTTGTAGTGAATGACAGAGCCTGAACGGGTGGTGGTGCGTGTGCCGGGATCTGCCTGCGCACGGTGGATGCGGCCTGCCACGGCAGCAGGGACGGCCGTGGTGCCGGTGAAGGTCTGGAAGCCAGCGAGAGCTCCATCACGAGAGAAGCTCCACCAAAATTCACGCTTGGTATCCACGGATTGTGTGTCGGTGGTGGTGGCGTTTGCGGCTGTGGTGCTCATGACCAAACGTGGTACTGGGAAGGTGCCGGCGGCCAGCCTGACGGTGAGGGTCTGCACGGGCGTTTGTCCTGCCACGGGGTCCACCTGACCACTTGTGGGATTGGAGTCAGAAAAGATTTCAATGGTGATCTCACCGCCGTTGAACTGCATGGTGGAAGCATCGCCATTGGGAACGGAGATTGTGATAGGCATGCTGACAAAGGGATAAGAATTGTTGGCACTGTGGCCTGAGTCTGCAGGCATCACGCCACGGGCTGGCAGGCGGCGGCTATTCAGCATAAAACGGAAACCTGCATTGCCACCCCACATGCGGCTGTGATAACCGCCGTTGGATTCGATGCGCAGGACACCTTCAGATGGGAAACCCAGGGAAGTGCCATTGACGGTGAGATTTTGCAGACCACGAATGCGTATCTGCATGTCTGGCCGCAGGGAGCCCCAGCCTTGGCTGGGAGAGAAAGCTTCAAGCAAGAGCAGAGCCTCAATGCGGCGTTGATTCGACGTCAATTTCACTGCCGAGGTGCCACTGCCCAGAGTGCGGTTGGTGGGTTTGGTTTCCGTCTGGCCGATGTTGTCTGCGGGGACCACATTGCTATCCGGGACATTAAAATCCGCCGTGGTGATGAAGTGCATTCCCACCTCAGTCAAAGTGAAGAAGCGGCCAAAACCTTTGGTGTCGTTGATGCGGATGGGGGTCACCTGGCCATGTCCAGGCAAAGCGCCGGTTTTGCTGGAGCGTCCATTTGTGAACTGATTGCCGCTGGTGGGATAAACGAGAGGTTGAGGTTCGATGGTGTCATCAAACAAATTGGTGCTGCGGATGTAATCGAACATCTCTGTGAGGATCTGATCACGGTCCGTGCCATACTTGGTGGAGAAGTTTCCGCCATAACCGGGAATAGGCCTTGAAGTGAGACTCTGCAAATAGGTGTAGAGTTCGACATTCCGGCCCGCAAAGTCGTCGGTGGCACTGTCCGCATTGATCCTGTCGAAGATGTAGTTTTTTCCCCCTACTTGGGAGCAAAAAGCAATGAGCTGGTCAAAAGGACTGCGGTGGGTGCTGGCCGTGTTTTGACTCACGGGCCAAGCCGCGATGCGAGGCTGGTTGAAGAGGTTTACTTCTGGCGCGCGACTGTGCGCTGTGACGAGGAAACGTGCTTGCTCCAATTGATCGGGTGTGATGACAGAACTTTCCCGCTCGTTGTTAAAGATGAGTTCATCTTCATAAGCATAGAGACGGTCTGCATCCAGAGGCACCGGCTCCAGTGCGAGGGTAGTCCCACCCAATGAGCCACCCAGACCGATACGAGAGCTTATTTGGGTGATGTCTCCACGGGTTAGGCTGGGGAAAGCCGCGCTGAGGTAAGTGGCCGCAGGGTGGCCTGGATAACGTTGATATTCACGCTGGGCAGGTTGGAAATCCGCCAGTGCCTGACGGTCAAACTGTGTGGTGACGCGCGGCAAGTCCCAATATGATCCGGCATCCATGTCCGAGGTGGAGGTCCAGTGATCCCCTGCGGCGGTATTGATGTTGATCTTGCTGGTTTCGTCATCGGTCCAATAAGCGACGCGGCCCACGATGGGATTGGTTTCGCTGGGTGCATCCGCAGCGCCAGCTTCCCAAACGACTTTGTCTCCCTGGCCATCGGCACCGGGGACGGATTGGGCGGGGGAGGTGAGGCGGCCATCCCGCAGCACATACAGCCAGCGCACGGGCATAGGGGCGGGATTGGCATCCGCAGGCGGGGTGCCGCCAGCACTGGCGGATGGAGGCGTGTTAACAGCGAGACCGGCGGGGGACTGGGTGGCAGGGCTGCCCGGGGCAGCAACCGGTGGTGGCTGAAAGATGGGATAACGAAGCTGGCCGTTCAGGGTGGTGACGGGACGGTTCAGATCCGTGTAGAGAGCATCGTTATCACCCCAGCCTGGCAGGACGTCATCGGCAGGATTGAAGGCTCCGTCTGCCACATTCCAGACCAGATTTTTGGCGGAGTATAACTTATAGTATCGCAGCGGGCTGCTGGCAGCATTTCCCTCCGTGGTGCCATAGGTGCGGATCATGCCGGGCTGGGATGCCCACGCGATTTCCTGCCCCTGAGAGGTGGCATCGCGGATCTGGCTGGTGACCAGGGCATTGACGGTGTCAATAAGTTCACGGCCACGGGTGCCGGCATCGGTGCGCTTGGCCACTTGCGTCTCTGTGCTGACGGTGGTGAGGAAGGCGATGATGAGGCCGGTGATCAATGCCAGGAAGGCAATGACCATGACGAGGGCGACTCCGCGGCGGGGAGGGGCGGTTTTCATAAGCTGGTTGGGGGGAGAGGGAGAACTAAAGTGAATGTGTGGCCGGTTTACTCGCGGCTCCATTTGGCGCTTTTCAGACTGACCTGGGTGGTAAAGACGCGGGCGTTCAGTTGTTTTGCCCGCAGGTTTTTCAACAGTGTTTCGAGGTCGGCTTTACGTATTTCGGCATCGGCATTTTGGAAGAGATCTGCCAGACCGAGATCTGGCGGCTCGCTACTGCCGCCGATGCGCTCAGCGGAGGCGTCATCAATGGCCACCATGGTGACCTCCACGATGGGCGGAAGCTGGTGCTGGCTGCTGAGTTCCTTGCGCAAGCCTCCTTGCCCCTCGGTGAATGAGTCAAACTCATAGTTAGGCGCGAGGGCGCTGCCGGTCGGGTCCACTGAAGGGTCCCCAGCAGGGCCTTGGCCTGGCAGCTTAGGCAGGAAGGTGATGGCGATGATGTTGCGGGCGATGATGTGGGCATCCGGGTTGGCGGCGACATCCGGCGGCCAGCGCTCTGGCCCACCCAGGGGGACGAGGGATTCCGAGCGCTGTTTCAGCTCCATCAACCGGAATCCATAGGTGGGGATCAGGGGCAGGAAGGACGGGCGCTCAGTGTCCTCGCCATACGTGATGTAATAGCCGGTGAGATTGAGCAGATGATGGAGCGCACCATGGGTGGGGATGCCAGTTTCGCCCAAAGGGGCGTAGAAGAACAGGGCATGTCCGGGCGTCTGGGCAGGGGGTTGCTGCAGGATGGCTGCGGCGGCTCCGCTGCGGAAGCGCAGTTCAGAATATCGGCCATAGCGGCCTGGCTCAAAGCTGGCCGCATTGGTCTGGTCACGCCGTGCGCCGGACTTGTCATAGTAATCCAGGTAAGTATTGAGCGTGGCCTGGGACAGATTGCGGGTGATGGTTTCAAAGGCATCACGGGCTTGCTGGAACTGGCTGACCTTCCCCCGGGTGCTGCGCCAGATGCTGGCCGTGCGGTCAGTCATGGTGGCAAAGATGAGCATGAGGATGGAGATCACAGCCATGCTAACCAGAAGTTCCACAAGGGAAAAACCTGGTCGGGCCGATCTGGTTGGGAAACGGTTTTTCATAGGTTTTTAGCAACGTGCCCGGTAAAGGCGGTGAAGTTGAATCCGGAATCAGGCTGGATGGTTCCTTCCGGCGGATCAGCGGGACCTCCAGGTGCAGTAGTGATGGGGATGTCCCGGTTTTCTGCATTGAGCGCTACCTGAACGATGACGGTGGCGAGGTTTGGCTGCAAGGTGCCGCCAGCAGTACCGGAGGGGATGCTGGTGGAGGGCTGGATGCGGATCAGTGCATGAAAGATGGCTCCGGTAGCATCAGGCAGCTCACTGCCTTCATCATCAAAGTAGCGCCAGGGCTTGGTGGCCGGAGGGGCGACCAGGACTGAATAATCCGTCTGGGCAGACTCATATAAAAGGCGCTGGCCGATCTGCGCGGTCACGCTGGTATTCATGGCCTCGCGAAAGGTGCTTAGGCCCGCAGGCAGCAGGCCGATCATGAGGGTGATGGCAGCCGCGGCAATGCCGATGGCTACCATCACCTCAACCAGGGAGAACCCCTGGCGGGCATGGGGGGGGAGGGATTTCATGGGAGAATCGGGGTGGTTGAACCCGCTGAAATTAGGGAGTGAAGGAGCGGACGGTGCCGCGTGTGGGCTTCACCTGGACGGTCACGTAGTTCGCTGGCGGGGACTGCCGGGCATTGCGTGAATGGACGGTGAGGAACCATTCCTGCTGGGCGTCCAGGTCGGTGCTGCCATCTGGAAGGAAGCGAACGCGATAGGCGGTGTAGTCTGTCCCGGCGTCTGGCAGGGGCTTTTGTTCATCGCCTTCTTTCCAGTCGGTTTTGATCCGGGCATCCGTGATCAAAGTGGAGAGGGTGGCATCTTCGCTAATTTTTACTGCAGAGGGCAGGCGGCGGACTTCGCGTACGGGCCGGGCCTCCGCATTGTCCTGGTCAAAGATGAATGCCTGCACGGCACTTACGCCAGGGGATTCACCGAAAGAATTCGGGGCGGTGGATTTATAAAAGCGTACCTCAACGACGCGGTCCCGCACCTGAGCGGTGTGGCGGGCCAGTTTCAGCTCATCGGAAACCATTTCACCGGCTTGACTGATCTGGTTGGCTTCCACCACGTCATTCGCCACGTTGGCGGTGAGGGACATAAGGACAGCTACCAGCGTGAGTACGGCCAGGATTTCGATGAGGGTGAAGCCCTGTCTGCGGCGGCGCGCCGGGGGGCCAGCAGGGAAGGTGAGGCCTGGATGTCGCTTCGCATCATGAGGTGCAAGTGACGGAATGGTTTCACGGAGAATTGGATTATTCACCGCCCGGCTTGTGTCATGAGTTGTGCTCATGATATACTTTGTAAATACCTGGCCTGATTGGTTCAATATAAAAATGATTTTTGCTGGTGTTATTATGACTTTGTGCAATATCAAAGAAAGATTTGGCTAAAGTCGGCGGAGGAAACCCTTTAGGGGGTAGATCTTGACCTGTGAAAGTAGGCCTTTTTGCTTTTGACAATCCGCAGGCAGGTGGGTGTTGAAATCTTTGCGCTGGACGTAGGTGACACTGCAACTCCTCGGTTGCGAAATGCCCCTGGTGCGCCTTCTTGCGCGCCCCGTATGAGCAGCGAGCAGCGTAAAGCATTTCCTTTTTCCGAATTTGAGCCGAAGTGGCAGTCCGAGTGGGACGCCAAGCAGGCTTTCCGTACGCCGAACCCCGGCGATGCGGATTTTGATGCCTCCAAGCCGAAGTTTTATGTGCTCGATATGTTCCCGTATCCGAGCGGTGCAGGGCTGCATGTGGGGCACCCGGAAGGGTATACGGCCACGGACATTATTGGCCGCTATAAGAAGATGACAGGTCACAACGTCCTGCACCCGATGGGGTGGGATGCTTTTGGCCTGCCCGCTGAGCAGTATGCTATCAAGACCGGCCAGCATCCGCGTGTGACGACGGAGGCCAATATTGACGGATTCCGTGGCCAGCTTAAGCGCCTGGGTTTCGCCTATGACTGGAGCCGTGAGGTGAACACCACGGACCCGGGTTATTTCAAATGGACGCAGTGGATCTTCATGAAGCTGTATAACAGCTATGTGAATGCAGAGGGCAAGGCAGCTCCTATCAGCGAGCTGGAAGCGCAGGGACTGAGCCGCGCGGAGATTGACGCCCGCCGCCTGGCCTATGTGAGCGAGGCCCCGGTGAACTGGTGCCCGGAGCTGGGCACCGTGCTGGCCAATGAAGAGGTCATTGATGGCAAGAGCGAGGTTGGAGGATTTCCGGTGGAGCGCCGTCCGCTGCGCCAGTGGATGCTGCGCATCACGAGCTTTGCCCAGCGTCTGATTGATGAACTGGATGGCCTGGACTGGCCGGAGAGCATCCGCCTGCTGCAGCGGAACTGGATTGGGCGCAGTGAAGGGGCGGAGGTGAAGTTCTCCCTGGTCGGCAATGACCAGACCGTCACTGTATTTACGACGCGGCCGGACACGCTGTTCGGAGCAACTTACATGGTCATTGCTCCCGAGCATCCGCTTGTGGAGGTGATCACCACACCGGAACAAAAAGAGGCCGTGGCTGCATATCAAAAAGCCGTCGGCTCTAAGTCCGACTTGGAGCGCACGGAGCTGGCCAAGGACAAGACTGGCGTCTTCACGGGTGGTTTTGCCATCAATCCCGTCAATGACGAGAAGATCCCTGTGTGGATCGCCGACTATGTCATGATGGGTTACGGAACTGGGGCCATCATGGCCGTGCCCGCGCATGATGAACGGGATTGGGAGTTTGCTACCAAGTTCCATTTACCCATCCGTGAGGTGGTGGCGGCTGCGCCGAAGCTGGAAAGTGAAGGAGGTTCTGTTTGTGAGATGGAACCCGCAAGTTGCTTCGCCAGTGCAGGTTTCGCAGTGAATTCTGGTTTTCTGAATGGCATGGCGACACCCGAAGCCAAAAAGAAAATGGCCGCCTGGCTGGAAGAAAAAGGCCTGGGCAAGGCGATGGTGAACTTCAAGCTGCGCGACTGGCTTTTCAGCCGTCAGCGGTATTGGGGGGAGCCGTTCCCGATTGTGTGGGAAAACGGCGAGCACCGTTCCATCCCGGAGACGGAGCTGCCACTGCTGCCGCCGACGCTGGAAGACTTCAAACCGAGCGGCACGCCTGAGCCACCGCTGTCCAAGGCGACCGACTGGGTGAAGTATTCTGAAACCGCCACGCGCGAGCTGAACACGATGCCGCAGTGGGCAGGCTCGTGCTGGTACTACCTGCGCTATTGCGATGCGCAGAATAACCAACGATTCGTCAGCGAAGAGGCGGAGAAATACTGGATGGGCGGTGGCAAGCCCGGCGGTGTGGATCTTTACGTCGGCGGCACCGAGCACGCTGTGCTGCACCTGCTGTATGCTCGCTTTTGGCACAAGGTGTTGTTTGATCTGGGCTACGTGAGCACGCCGGAGCCGTTCCAGCGTCTGGTGAACCAGGGCCTCATCATGGGGGAGGACGGCCAGAAGATGTCCAAGAGCCGTGGCAACGTGGTGAACCCGGATGACGTGGTGAAGGAATACGGTGCCGATGCGCTGCGCCTGTATGAGATGTTCATGGGCCCGCTGGAGCAGGTGAAACCGTGGAGCATGAAAGGTGTGGAAGGCGTGTATCGCTTCCTGGCCCGCGTGTGGCGTCTGGTCATGGAGCAGAATGCCGAGGGCGAGTGGAGCATCTCCGCCGCGCTCCAGGATGTGCCTGCGGAAAAGGTAGTGACCAAGGTCCTGCATGAGACCATCAAAAAGTGCGGCGAGGACATCGAGAAGCTGAGCTTCAACACCGCAATCGCGCAAATGATGGTGTGCACGAATGCCTTTACCGCTGCGGCCACAAAGCCGGTGAAAGAGATCGTCACCTTCCTGAAAGTGCTCGGACCGTTTGCCCCGCATCTGGCGGAGGAACTGAATGCCCGCATTGCAACCAAGTTTGCCGATGTTTCCGTGAAGGGTCTGCTCAGTGATGAAACGTGGCCAGCCTATGATCCTGCCGCCCTCATTGAAGACGAAGTGGAAATTGTCTTCCAGGTGAATGGCAAGCTGCGTGACAAGGCGCGCGTGGCCATCCAAGCCACCAAGGAGGAGATCGAAAAGATCGCCCTCGCCAGCCCCCGCGTGCAGGAGTTCATGGAAGGCAAGCCCATCAAAAAGCTCATCGTCGTTCCCGGGAAACTGGTGAACATCGTCGTCTGATCCATGGAGCACACGCGTCCTCGCGTGCCGTTTTTCGCGTCTCGCGGAAAACCGTTCTCAGACCTCGTCAAAACATTCAAAAGGCGCAAAGAAGAAGACCTCTTTTTTGCGCCTTTTGTTTTTTTCAGTAAGGCTTTTCTGAACCTAGGCTGTGCTCAAAGTACTGCGCTTTTCCCGTTAAAACCGCACAAATAGCAGACACAAAGCAACTGCGTTCAAGCCCTGAGGCTTTGGAAAGTGGTCGGGCCGGCGAGATTCGAACTCACGACCTCTTGCACCCCATGCAAGCGTTCTACCAGGCTGAACTACGGCCCGACCTTTTAGCGGGGCTTTGCGGCCCGGCTGGGGAAGGCGATAGTGGCGTTTAGCGGCTGTGTTTGCAACTGAGATGTTAATGGAAAATGGAGATTCTTTATGGCTGCCAATCCAGGGCAACTAAACAGCCCATGATGTCACCTGTTTTCTCTTGAGAAGAATCCCATCGCAGGGATGTTTACCCATGACCATCCTGCCTGAGCAAGATAAGAGCGTCGATTGGGGCCGTAAAGGTTCGCAGATGATCGTGACGTTGGCATGCCTTGTTGTCGTCATTGCAGGCATGAAGGAGGCGGCGGGTGTGCTGGTGCCGATGGTGTATGCCTTTTTCCTGGCCGTGCTCAGTTTTCCTTTATTGCGGTGGCTGACGAAACACAAGATTCCGGGGCCTGTGGCGCTGGGGATCACACTGCTGGTGAATCTGGGCGTGCTGGCTGGATTGATCACGCTGGCGGTGCGGTTGCTGATCAATTTTAATTCCGACCTTCCCCGCTACCTGCGCGGCCTGCAGCGTAATCTTACCGATCTGGGCGTATGGCTGGATGAAAACGGCATCGAAGGGGCCAAGGACTTGATGGGCAGCCTGTTCGATTGGAATACCATCATTGGTTATGCCACGCAGCAGGATGTGATGTCCCGCATCGGCTCCATGCTGGGCAGCACCTTTGGTACCCTGGCCACCGTCTTCGCAGGACTGGTGATGATCTTGATCCTGATGATGTTTGTGCTCATGGAGGCCCCGGGCACCCACCGGCGCATGGTGGCTGTGCGCATGGCGGGCGGGCCGAATTTCAGCGGGCTGATGCGCAGTGTTTCAGACATACAAAAGTACTTGGGCATCAAGACGCTGATCAGTGCCCTGACCGGTCTGCTGGCGGGTGCCTGGTGCTGGTTCTTTGATCTGCAATACCCGCTGCTGTGGGCCATCCTGGCTTTTGTCTTTAATTACATTCCGGCAGTGGGCAGCACGGCGGCCTGTATCCCGGCTGTTATCGAGGCACTCGTGCAGCATGGCGGCGGAACGGCGATCGGGGTGGCTATCGGTTATGGGGGCATCAACTTCGCCCTGGATAATTTTGTGCAGCCGACCCTGCTGGGAAACCGCTTCGGCATTTCCGCTCTTGTGGTGGTACTTTCAGTGATCTTTTGGGGCTGGATCTGGGGACCGATGGGCATGTTTTTGGCCGTGCCTCTGACCATGGTCATCAAGGTGCTACTGGATAACAGCGAGGAATTCCGCTGGGTTTCTGTGGCCATGTCCCAGAAAAAAATCCGCCGGGGTGAGGTGGAAGTGGTGGGCTATGACCTGGATGAAAATGAGATCGTGGGTGCGGGTGCCACAACGGAGATCCCAGGGCGCTGATACAGGCTCGCGTATCGTCGTTGTCTCCTATGTGTCTGCCAGCCCGTAGAACAGCATGTGTTGCCAGGGCAATTCGTCGAACTCGCGCACTTTTTTAAAGCCGTTCACGGTTAGTTCTTTGTCGATCTGGGCCTTCGTCATCTTATGCTCAGGCTTGATGGGCACGCTGTCATCCTCTGCCCGGAATTCCACAAGGACGATGACGCCTTCCGGTTTCAGTGCCTGGCGCATACCGGCCAACATTTGCTCCGGGTGGGAGAATTCGTGGTAAACATCCACCAGCAGGATCATGTCGCAGGACGCAGGCGGGAGCTTGGGGTCATGCGGCTCGCCAATGATGCTTTCAATGTGAGTGATGCCTTTGGCCTCCGCACGTTTTTTTAGCATTTCGATCATTTCCGGCTGCACCTCCACGGCATAGACCTTGCCGTCTTTGCCCACGGCTTCGGCGATGGGGAGTGTATGGTAGCCATTGCCGCTGCCCATATCGCAGACGGCCATGCCGGGTTTCAGCTTCAGTTCCTCCCGCATTTTTAGCGTGGCTTCCTCCCGGTCGCGTTTATGCCGGATGAGCCAGTTAGCCCCCTGCCAGTGCATGGTCTGCGCGATAACGCGCCCCATGTATTCTTCTCTTGCCACAGGAGGGAGAGAGGGGGTCTGGGCCTGGAGGCTAAAGGCCAGCAGCGTGAGGAAGAAGAAGCATTTCATGTCGAATAAGCTAAACGCGGCGTAATCCATTTCCATGCGGTAGCGGAAGGAATCAGTGCAGCGAAAAAGAGGCCTTAATAGCACTCACTTCTGGAAATTATGGAAACATTAATTATTTATGCTTGCAATAATTTTAATAATTCATAGAATATCAACGAAGCCCGACAAAAATTATGAAAAAGCTGATCCTCATCCAGAATGACTATCCTTCCACTGGCAAGAGCACGCTCGCTCATTGCTGTGCCCGTTACCTCTCCCAATATGGTGCCTCCCATCAGTTGATCTCCCTCGTCGAAGATGCTGGGACGGATACTTCTGGAAGGATCTTTGATGCGAATACATTGACTCCAGACAGCCTGCTGGACCGGATGGAAGATAGCCCGATCACCATCCTGGAGATCGCCACTGGCATGGGAGATTTTTTTGAAAAACTGTATCAGAATGAGCAGCTCGACCTCGTCTTTCATGAAGCCAGCATCAGCCTCTCGGTGGTGCTGCCCGTAACCAGTGAATACGACAGCTTCGACTCCGTTTTGGAGGCTGCTGAGGTCTATTCTGACAATGCTGAATATACCATCGCCCACCTCATCACCAGCAGCTATGAGGATGATGACAAGGTCTGGGATACCAGCTACGCAGCCCGCGTGATGGACATGTTCGAAGCGGTGGAACTTTATATTCCCGAGATCGGCTTTCAGCTTGAGCTTGAGCTGCGCAGCCAGCACGCCAGCCTGAATGAGGCTCTGATGGACCCACAGGCTGATGAGCACTTTGGCAAGGACTTCACCAAGTGGATGAGCCGCGTGATGGGCCAGGTGGACAGCGCCCGCCAATACCTCTTCGGCGAAGCCTTCCGCCCCACAACGACACCGAAGCCCGTCAAACGGACCCGCGCCAAAGCGAAATCCCTCTGAGATTCCCTTGTTTCGCTCTCAACTCCCCCAGAAAACACCCGGTCTTCACCGGGTGTTTTTGTTTTGGGGCGTTTGCTATGAAGGGTTTATTTACCCAACCTCACCAGCAGGTCCTTGCTCTCGACGCTTTCGCTGATCTTGACGCAGATTTCCTGGACGGTACCGGCAGTAGGCGCAGAGACTGCGGCGAACATTTTCATGGCTTCCAGGGTCACGAGGGTTTCACCTTCTTTGACCTTCTGGCCCACGCTCACCGCGATGCTGGCGACCATGCCGGGCATGGGGGCACCCACTTGAGTGGGATCCGCTGGGTCAGCCTTGATCTTGGACACTGCATTGACGGCGAGGGCCTTGTTGGTGACCGTCGTGTGACGCGGGTAGCCGTTGAGCTCAAAGATGGCGGTCTGCTGGCCATTGGCATCCGGCTCGGTCATGTTTAGCAGGCGGACGAAGAGGGTCTTGCCAGCTTCAAGCTCGATGTTGATCTCCTCCTTCTGCTGCACGCCATAATAATAAGCCGGGGTGGGCAGTGCGGCGATGTCGCCATAGGTCTTGCGGAACTCGGCGAATTTCAGGAACACATCCGGGTACATGAGGTAGCTCCACACGTCATCTTCGGTGGGCTTCTTCTTCATCTTCTGCTCCAGCTCGGCACGCACTTCAGTCAGATTCACCTTTGCGGCATGGGTGCCGGGGCGGCCTTTGATGCGCTTGCCGCCTTTGCCGACGATGGCATCGGCCAGGGAATTCCACTTCTTGCGGCTGTCGGCGGCTTTGTTGGCCTCCATGCCGTAGAAGGGCTCGCCCAGCCAGCCTTCGAACATGCTGGTGACGTCCTTGCTCCACTTGGTGCCAGTGAGCTGGAAGATATCTCCAGGCTTCACCCCACGGGCCACGCATTCGATGGCGAGATCGCCGACGACCTTGGAAGATGGTGTCACCTTAACGATGTCACCGCAGAGCTGGTTTACCTCCGCATAGGCGTGGGCGATCTCCGGCCAGCGTGGCCCTAGGCCCATGCCGATGGCCTGCTCCTTGAGGTTGGTGTACTGGCCACCGGGCATTTCATGCAGATAGACCTCGGCGGTGCCGTATGGCTCACTGGTATCAAAGGGTTTGTAATAGGCGCGCACGGTGGCCCAGTAGTCGCTGAATTCCTGCAGGGCATCGGTATCCAGGCCAGTATCCCGAGGGGTGTGCTGGAGGGCGGCAACGATGGAATTCAGGTTCGGCTGGCTGGTGCCGCCGGACATGGAGGCGATGGCGGCATCCGCCACATCCACACCGGCTTCTGCCGCCTCAATGATGCTGGCGGCGTTCAGGCCGCTGGTGTCGTGAGTGTGGAAATGAATAGGAATCCCCACTTCATCCTTCAACGCTTTGACCAGCTTTCTTGCGGCATATGGACGCACCAAGCCGGCCATATCCTTAATGCAGAGCATGTGCGCGCCCATCTTTTCCAGTTCCTTGGCCAGGCGGACGTAATACTTGAGGTCATACTTGTCCCGCTTGGGATCCAGGATATCCCCGGTATAACAAAGAGTGCCTTCACAAATGGAGCTGGTGTCCTCACGCACGGCATCCATGGCGGCGGTGAGGTTGGGCAGGTAGTTCAGGCTGTCAAAGATGCGGAAGATGTCCATGCCGTTTTGCGCAGCATGCTTGATGAAACCCTTCACCACGTTGTCCGGATAATTGGTATAACCAACAGCATTGCTGCCACGGAAGAGCATCTGGAGGAGGATGTTGGGCACCTTTTCGCGGATGTCGCGCAGGCGCTCCCACGGATCTTCACGCAGGAAGCGCATGGTCACATCAAAGGTGGCTCCACCCCACATTTCCAGGGAGAAGAGATCCGGCGTGCGGCGGGCCACGGCATCCGCCACGGCCAGCATGTCAAAGGTGCGCATGCGGGTGGCCAGCAGCGACTGGTGGGCATCGCGCATGGTGGTATCCGTGATGAGCAGGCGCTTCTGCTTGGCGATCCAGTCTTTACAGAACTTCTCCGGTCCCATCTCGGTGAGGATCTGCTTGGTGCCTTTAGGCGGCTCCATGCGGTGGTCCCACTGCGGGATGGGCGCGCCGATGAAGGCTTTGCTGATCTTGTGGCCTTTGGCAAAGGGATTGCCGTTGACGATGGTATCCGCGAGGTAGCTGAGCAGCTTCGAGGCACGGTCCTGGCGGGCCGTAAATTTCAATAGCTCAGGATTGTTATCAATGAAGCGGGTGGTGGCCTGGCCGGTCTTGAAGTCTTCATGATGCACCACGTTCATCAGGAACGGGATGTTCGTCTTCACGCCACGGATGCGGAATTCGCGGAGTCCACGGTCCATGCGGTCCAGTGCCTGCTGATAGGTGCGGCCATAGACCGTCATCTTCACCAGCATGGAGTCATAATAAGGAGTGATGACCGCGTTCGTTGCGCCCAGGGCTCCATCCAGACGGACGCCGAAGCCGCCTGGGCTGCGGTAGGTGAGGATCTTGCCAAAGTCCGGCGTGAAGGCATTTTCAGGGTCTTCCGTGGTGATGCGGCACTGGATGGCAAAACCGCTTTTTTCGATCTTGTCCTGCGGTGGTAGGGCCAGTGGCTCCTGATGGATCTGGTAGCCCTGGGCGATGAGGATCTGGCTGCGGACGATGTCAATGCCGGTGATCTCTTCCGTGACCGTGTGCTCCACCTGGATGCGCGGGTTCATCTCGATGAAGAACCATTCGCCCGTTTCGTGGTCCACGAGGAACTCCACCGTACCAGCGTGTGTGTAGTTCACCTCCTTGGCCAGTTTCACCGCTGCTTCGCAAAGGCCATCAATGACCTCCTGCTTCAAGCCATAGCTGGGGGCCTGCTCGATGACTTTTTGGTGACGACGTTGGACGGAGCAATCACGCTCATGCAGGTGCAAAACGTTGCCGTGTTTATCCGCCAGGATCTGCACTTCGATGTGCTTGGCCTTGCCCACGAATTTTTCCAGGAACACGGCCCCATTGCCGAACGAACGCAGGGCTTCAGTCTGGGCTTCTTCCAGCAGCTTTTCCAGGTCCTTGCCTTCGCGCACGACACGCATGCCACGGCCGCCACCGCCGAAGGCGGCTTTGATGATGAGGGGAAAGCCGATCTTTTTAGCGATGACTACCGCTTCCTTGCGGTCGGTGACCGGTTCGTCGGTCCCCTCCAGGATCGGCACATTGATTTTGCGGGCGACGTTTCTCGCCGCAGTCTTGTCGCCCATCATGTCCAGGATCTTCGACTCCGGCCCGATGAAGATGATGCCTGCATCCGCGCAAGCCTGAGCGAACTGAGGGTTCTCTGAAAGGAAACCATAACCGGGGTGGATGGCGTCCACGCCTTTTTCCTTGGCCAGGGTGACGATGCCTTCGATGTCCAGATAAGCCCCCAGGGGACCTTTGTTTTTGTTCAGTTCATACGCCTCATCCGCCTTGAAGCGGTGTGGGCAAAAGCGGTCTTCCTGGGCATAGATGCCCACGGTTTTCAGCCCCAGCTCCGTCGCCGCACGCATCACACGGATGGCGATCTCAGACCGGTTCGCGACCATCAGCTTCTTGATGGGACGGATGCCTGGTTTCACAGGCGGAGTGCTCGCTGAAGAAGGCGCGGGGCGAGAGGCTTTGGCGGCGGCTTTTTTGGACATGGTTGTGGGGTTGGGAAAAAGAAAAGACACGCGATTTTCAACGTCGGCGATGCTTTTGCAAGGATTGGCGCGGATCGCAGCGGCTTAATTTCACCATGCAGTCGCGTGAAGGCCTGGAAAACTCAATGTTTTCGGGGGAAGCATGACGGATCAAGGCTGAGACAAGCTCCACGAGGTCTCTTGATTTAGCGGGAACAGCCGTCGCCGTTGAGCTGAAGAGTAAAATGTCATGGTTTTACCTGGCAGCTTATCTATCTTGGAGATAGCGGGGGGAGGTTTGGAGTGCCCAAGGAATAAAATATTTTCATGGGGCGTATTTGATCAGGTTTGACTGTTGAAGGCGATTTGGTGGATTCTTGGTAAACTGGCCTCGTTTAGCGGGGCTGCCTTCAGCCTACACTCTTATATGTCTGCCCACTCCATTGAATTCTCGTGTCAAACCTGTCAGGTGCAGGGCAGTACTTTTCTTCTCATCACCGGTGCCGACTATCTAACCGACTCAGGCGAAAAACTCCGTGTCATAGCCGAGGTGGGCCACTGCGCGGACTGTCAAAAGTTTGTGCCCATCGAAAACCTGAGCTTGGCGCGTGCTCAGGCCCGGTTGGATGAAGTGATTCGGAATGTGGAGCAGGACACACAAACGCTGGTGAAACTCCGAGCCACCTGGGCCTACAAGCTGGGCTGGCGTAAAGCGGAAGAGGCCTCAGTGGAAAAGAACCGCGACTACTTCAAAAACCTGATCCCCGAGAGTCATTTTTACGTGGATCTCTGCAAACGGCGGCAGGGTCAGGCACGCTGCCTGAATTGCGGCTCCCAATCGGTGACTGGCAGCTTTGATCTGCCTTCTTACACTGATCTCATGCGCGAAGGCAGCCTTCCCATGACCGCCAAACACCCCGCCTGCGGCGGCGATCTCGTCGCCCGGCTCTCACGCTTGCGCATCGCCCACCGCGCACCTGAGCCGCGATTGTATAACCTTGATGGCGAAGAACTTGTGAGTGTGAGCCGGATGTTTCGGGAGTCTTGGGAATGAGGATGGTCGGGCAACGGGGGGGGCCAGGAGGCTAAAACAGGGGCATTGCGAGTGGATGATCAGTTTGTCAGTTTTTGGCAAGCCGGACTCCAGATGAACGACGGCGTGATGCCTCAATGAAGGATACTGCAACGGATTTCAGGAGGTGGCTCGATTCCTCACGGAGGGGGACATCATGGGGCACTTTTCGCCCTCTTCGCTCTTCCCTGCAAGCATTCTCCAGCGCTCTTTCTCCGTGTGCGGATGGGGCGGGAGCGGGTTGTCTCGCCCCTTTGGGGCTGGGGGGATTGGGGTCACGATGAGGGGTTGATCTGTTTGTCTGGAACCGTTGCCTGCCCATTTTACTGCCTGAGTACATTTTAGGTTTTCTCGCCACGTATCCCAGATCTCTTAAAGTAGCCTAGCTAAGGTAGCGGCAACTTGGGCGAGGGACGGCCTTGGAGCTTCAAGTTGCTGTCTGGCTGACCAAAGTAGCCGTAAAACGCTTCTTCCCAAAAATAGCCTTCCTGTCGGTGCTCGAAAAGTTTATTGAGCATTTCAGTAAACGAGAGAGCAACTACACGACTGTTTTCAGTCGCATGATCCCCGGAGTAGCTGTCAAAACAACGGCCAAGCCTTGCCGGGTGGGTGTCGATGCTGATGTAATCAGGGCCGCATCCTCTTACCGCAACAACGTAAAGCCCCTCGGAGGGAGTGGTGTCAAAGTCGTCGGGATGGTCCCGATAAGCCAGTTCTAAGACAACCTGATCAGCTCGCAGAAACTCCGACGGCTTGACGATTCGCCAGCCCCAATCTTCTTTTGGGAACATATCGAGGCCGCCGCAGAGGGCGTAAAATTCCTGCACGTCAGGGGGAAGCGTGAAACTGCCGGGTAACACGGGCATTCCTGTGGGTGAATTGACACTGCAGCCAGTCGTGTCCTGTGCTTGTCTGACGATGTCGGCTAAAGTCTTCATCTTTTAAGAGTTGCTGGCTGAGGTTAGTCCTCGCGAAATTCCCAAGGGTGAAAGGTTTTTTACTTCTGGCTAGCGATCTGGATGTCCTGGCGGATTTTTAGTCGGCCGAGGGGGTGCTGGCCGATGAGCCAGACTTGGAGGGTAACGGGTTTTTTTAGCAGGTTGGCGGGGATGGTGGTTTTTCCGCTGCGGCGTTGTTCGGGGGGGAGGACGATGGGGTGGCGGCCGTAGCTGTCGGCTTCGTTGTAGAGATAGACGGCGGCGATCTCGATGTTTTCGGAGGTGAAGTGGACGGTCCAGTCCTTGTCTATTGGGGCGCTGCCGGTGGGCAGGCTAAGGTGGAGGTCGCAGATGGCGAACTGGCAGGCGGGACTGGCGGAGCCGTCGGGCCTAACCACGTGTGCGGTGTAGTCTCCGCAAGTGGTGAAGGTGCGTTCCACGAGTCCGAGACCGGTTAAGGTGACTTCTTCCACGGGATGGCCATCGCGATGGATGACGAGGGTTTTGACGCCCAGGGAATCGCGGTCCATGACGTTAATTTTCACCGGCTGGCCTTTTTGGTAAGGCACCCAGTCGCCGAGGTCGAGCAAGAGCGTGCGGTTGATTTGCGGAGGGGTGGCGTCTAACGAGTAGTTGGGAAAGAGGAGGGATTCGGCGCGGTTGCCGCCCCTCCAGGCATCAAGATCGGTAATGCGGAAAAGCGGTTTGTTTTTGAGTGCCAGGTGGGCGGCAAAGTCGGCGGCGGTGCGCCGGGACCTGCGAGACGCAGAGTATAAGCCAGGCTGGAACGCCCAGGCAATACATGATGGCCGGTGCGTGCATAAGGTAGAAGTGACGTGGATCTGGGGTGGAAGCTTTCATTGGGAACCGATGATGGGCCCAGCCGCTGCTCCGATTTCACTCATCAGGAAACCCGGAAACCAGTTCGTCAAAATGTGAATCGGTGACAACTGGATGGGAAATCTGACGTAGCATCGTATCTATCCATTATGCCTGCCGTCCTCGCTCTTTTCGCCCATCCAGATGACATCGAATTCGTGGCTGCGGGCACCATGCTGCTGCTTCAGGAGCGCGGCTGGGACCTGCACTACATGAATATGTGCACGGGCAATGGGGGCTCTGTGCAGATGGACGGAGCCACCACCGCTGCCACCCGCCTGACGGAAGGGCAGGCGGCTGCGCGCATCCTGGGGGCGACGTTTTATCCGCCCATCGCGGATGATCTGGAACTGACCTACAGTGTGCCTTTGCTGCGAAAGGTGGCTGCTGTCGTCCGGGAAGCAAAGCCTAGCATTGTGCTCACCCATTCACCGGCGGACTACATGGAGGATCATCAGAATGCCCAGCGGCTGGCCTGTACGGCCGCCTTTGCGCATCCCATCCAGAATTTTGTCACAGACCCGCAGCGGGATTCCTTTCTGCATGATGTCACCGTTTACCACGCCATGCCGCATGGCCTGTGTGACCCGTTGCGCAAGCGCATCCATGCAGGTTCTTTCGTGAATACCACGCGGGTCCACGCGAAAAAGCGGGAGGCGCTGGCAGCGCATGTCAGCCAGAAAGATTGGCTGGATGTGACGCAGGGCATGGACTCCTACCTCGTCAGCATGGATGAATCCTCCCGCAAAGTGGGGTCTCTTTCACAGGGATTTACCTTTGCCGAAGGCTGGCGCAGGCATCTGCACCTGGGCTTCAGCGCGACCGCTATCGATCCTCTCCAGGATGCTCTGGGCGCAGACTGCCAGATTAACGAGGCCTATGAAGCCTGGCTGAAGGAATAGCGGGCACGGATGGCGGGGCTTTTTCAGGCCAGGGCGGCCTCGTGCTTATGCTCAGAGGCCATCTTCTCGTGGCTGTAATCATCCTCCGCATAATGCCAGTCCAGGTCGCCATTGTGATGCAGGCATGGGGGCAACTGGTTCGGGTAATAAACATGCCTGAGACCGCAGGAGACGCCCAGGCTGAGGTGATGCTCAGCCTGAGCTTCCGGCGTCAGCAGACAACGGATGCACATGTCTTTTCCATTCCATCTGCAACGCAGATGGCAGGGGTCGTCGGAGGATGAGTCTGACATAAGGACTGCCTTTCCATAAGTGGATTACGGGTGTGTCAATACCGGTGGAAGTGACAGAGATGCCGGGAGAGCAGTCATCCGTAATAGGACGTGTGCGCAGGTCTGTGGCTACCAGAGGTGAAATTCTGGAATTAATTCATTGTTATCATGAAGAGAACCCGGCTGGCAATCCCCGAAATCCATTGAGTGAAATGAGCCTCTCTTTTGTGCTGTTCGAGCACCCCGGATGGTTAAGGAGGATAAAGGATTATTTAGGTGGGAATTCGTTGGATGGTGATGAGAAACGTGTGTAAATACACCATCGATTTCTTACGTGCTCACATGGATTTTAAACTGTCTCTCCGCCACTGTGCTTCACCTCTACTGCTAGCATGTGTTTGGGGCGGTTTTCTACCCGCGCAGGATGTTCCTCGGTTGTCCCTCAGCCAGGTTGGTCTTCATTTCATTTGTACGGCGGATGGCCAGCCGGATATGTATAGCTGGCGTCATCCGGTAAAGGATGTGAGACCTGGCTCAGCACCAGAAGATTATTTGATCCCCGAAATTGCGCTAGAAGATTTGGATAGTTCCCTCAATGTCAGTGGGGGGAGGACAGCATTGAGTGTGGAGCCTTATAATGGTCAAGGATTTGCCATTGCGCATGACGTGTTCAGTGGATTTTATGGGCAAGAGGAAGAAGCTCGCCTGACCAATGGAGAGGCCGTTCATTGGACGGAACCAGGGAAAGGCGAGAATACCTTCAAAAAGAGGTATTATTCCAATTTTCCTCCCTTGTCCGGATCACCCGTAATGTATGGGATTGTATCCGATTTCTCAGGTGTGGTTGGGGACTCTCAGTATGGTCGGACCCGGCGAGTGCACCCAGGGTATAATCCATACAACTGGAACTACACACTGGATTATAATGTCCCCTTGACGGTTAATCAGAAGCGCATACAAGCGATGCTGTATCTGCAATTGCATCATGCGATAACAACGGATGCCGATAAGAATTTTGATTTCACCTTTGTAATTTCAGGTGCGGATCTGGGCTCAGTTCGTGTTGATGGGCAAGCCATTTTTGCCAAGGCATCCGATTATGTTTTTCAAAGTCAAAAGGCACTTTTTGAAACAGCTGATCAAGGAACTCTGGGTGGATTTGCGGACTCTCAAAAAATAGCCCGTGGACGGTACGCTCAGGGGCGGCCTCCGATGCCGGCTGATTCAGGTTATATAACCAATCTAAACTCGAGTACTTCTTTGTTACTGAATTTAAACCTATCATCGCTCTACTGGACGATGAATAGAGATGAGATTCTTGATTTTAGTTCCGAGCTCATCACGCTGGCGGTTTATTCGGGAAATCTTTCACTGAGTTCATTATCAACGGTACAACCAGTTCAGATCATTTGTTTTAAACTGCCTGATGGACGAGCGCCGGCACCGGATTTGGTGACGGTGGGCACATACCCTGTACACGGCTTTAACGCAAACGGGCTGCCTTATCATAAGCCGTGCCTACAGGCTCCTCATTGGTGGAGCTTTAACTCTGACGGAGCAATTGGGCGTCCCTATGGTTCTCAATCAAATACAGCTCTGCGTGGTCGCTATGCAAACTTTTCACAGTGGAATTGGGACAAATTTTCAGTAAATTCCTCGGATCCCTTTGCTCCACAAGATGGTTACAGACAACGAGTCCCTGGTGGTAATTCCCTTATCTATGGCTATGATGAGAGGCTGTATCCAGATGTGCGGAAAGTGCCTGTAGCGGAACTCATAGCTGATCCTTTAAAGCGCATCGAATACCAGGCCCCCCGTTACAATATGCCGCTGCATTTTGGCACGGATACGCTGCGCACATTATCTTACGTGCATGATTTAACCCCGAAATTGTATGTGGAAGATTCGGATTTTACGCCGCATCCCTCATACAATGATGTCGGAGTGCATTTGGCATATGCATCAGCGTATGATCCTCCTCAAATCATTACCCCCCCTCAGGCCCAAAGTCTCCAAATCAAAGGGCCGGTGTCTATGTCAGTCGAGGTTTCAAGCTCGACCCCGGTAACCTATCAGTGGCGATTTAATGAGGACCCCATCCCGAATGCGAATGGTCCAAATTTCGAAATGGAAATGGCGGAAAAAGCTCAGGAGGGTTCCTATGATGTAGTTGTGACCAATTGGAAGGAGAGTCTCATTTCTGAGTCGGTGGAGCTGATTGTACACGATCCGGTGATTGTTACTGACCCGGTCTCTAAATCGGTAGCCGTAGGCGGGGCAGTCACGTTTTCAGTATCTGCCGAAGGGGCAGACTTGACCTATCAGTGGCGCCGTAATCATCTGGCTATCCCGAATGCTGTTTCAAAGAATCTGGAGCTGTCTCGGTTGAAGTTTACTGACGAAGGACTTTATGACGTTATCGTGACGGGCAGGCATGGTCAGGTTATTTCGCAGCCTGCTAACCTGACGGTTTTCGCACCTCTGGCCATTGTGCAACAGCCAGTGGGAGGCCGTTTGCGATTGGAGCGCAGCATGACCTTGAAGGTGAATGCCGTGGGAGAGATGCCCATCCGTTATCAATGGTGGAGGGGTAGTGAAATGATCGCAGGTGCAGAGACTGCCGAGCTGCTGGTGACAGCTACGGATGAGGATGACGCTGCAGGATTTTACAAAGTGGTGGTGACAAGCCCTCAAGGTAGCGTCACATCTAAAACTGCCGAGGTGGTAGGAGTGGACTATCCGCCAGTCATTACCTTGCATCCTGAAGATCAGATTGTGGGGGTGGGTCTGGCGGCCAGCTTCAGCGTGGAGGCGGAAGGTGAGTCCCTTCGCTATCAGTGGCGGCGAAACGGGGTTAATATAAGTCGGGCCAATGCTGCATCTTATGTGATCCCCCAGGTTAAAAAGACCCACGTTGGCATTTATGATTGTGTGATCAGTAACAATGAAGGCAACACTCTCTCCCGGTCTGCTGAGCTTTCTTTGCCTGTAAGTCTTTCTTTCACCCGCCTGCCTGAGGATCAATTCGTCACAGAGGGAGAAAATGCAATTTTTAAAGCCTTGGTGGTCAGTGAAGGCGAAAAGGTGACCTATCAATGGTCTTTTAATGGAAAGGTCATTTTAGGAGCCATTTACCCAGAGCTAACGGTACATGATACCAGTCCTGAGCTAGCGGGCGTTTATAGCGTCGAGGCTTCAAAGGGGGGAGAAAAAGTCACTGCGTCGGCTCTGCTAAAAGTGCGCGAGCCAGGCATGCTTGTTTATAAAATCACAGGCACTGGTCAGACGGTCGTCGGCAGCACAAATACGCGGGTAACGGTGACGGGTTACTTGCTGCTGGAGCAGATGCCCCAGGGGTTAAATGGGGCTCTCATTATAGTTACCAAGGATGGTCGGTACAGCCGCTACCATGTGCAGCGCCTGGATCATCTGCGCTTGGATTCTACGGGCCCTTCCTTAAAGACTCAGAGCGTCATCAGCAGCGTTGCAGAAGGTACGGAGGAATCTCCTTTTCGTTCTTTGCTATGGCTGCAAGGTGCCGATAGCCTGATTGTTCTGTCGCCCACAGTGAAGACCCTGGGACCTAAAACTCTTTCCGGCACCGCTAACCAAATGAGCATGCTGAGGGTTGATGGGCCGTCAAAAACCACTCTAGAAACACTGAGCCTAAAAGCTGCCCTAGACATCACAAGCAGCGCCGTGGCGCGCCAAAACTCCGAATCTTTGGACGGCACCCTAGAACGACTGGTTGTGGACTTACAGGTAAAAGGATATTTGGAGATGGCTGAAGAGGAACCTTGATTGGGGTGCGAGGAATGATGGGGCGCTGTTGCTGCCCCCACCTTGATTAATGGGGAAGTGTGGTGGAGCGCACTCGACAGTGTCTGAAAGCTGTCCTCGCTCGGCTGTATGATGTCTTAATCCTCTGAATATCAATTCGGGACAACGCACAAAAAAACCGCGCTTCCTTGCGGAGGCGCGGTTTTAAAACGGGGTTTTCGAGGGGCTTATTCGGCCGAGTCGTCGGTATCAGCGGCGCCTGCGTCGGATTCAGCAAGGACGGTCAGCTTCAAGAAGCAGTTCACGTCAGCATGCAGCTTGACAGGGATTTCGAAGGTGCCGGTGCTCTTGATCGGCTTGTCGAGCTGGATCTGGTGACGGTCGAGCTCCACCTTGGCGGCGCTGTCGGCCACAGCCTTGGCGATGTCCATGTTGGTGATGGAACCGAAGGCCTTGCCGCCCTGACCAGTCTGAAGGGTCAGTTTGAGCTTCAGTTTCTTCAGCTTGGAGGCGATTTTCTCAGCCTCCTGCAGTTCCTTGGCCTCACGCTCAGCGCGGATGGCTTTCAGATGATTGAGGTTGCGAAGATTGCCAGCGCTGGCGTCATAAGCCTTGCCCTGAGGGACGAGGAAATTGCGTGCAAAACCACGCTTCACATGCACGACATCAGCTTCAGCGCCGAGGCCTTGAATCTTCTCTTTGAGTATTACTTGAACGTTTGCCATAAAGTGAGCCCTCCCAGGGAAAGGGGGGCGATTGTACACGCTGAGACTCCCCTGTCAAACGTTGAGACTAGTTTTTCACAATGACTCGCGTTTGAGAAATTCCGGCATGACCTTGGTATCCCCCTTAACTCCCGGCTGCCGGACCAGTCTGTAGATGCGTTTGGCGAAGGTTCCTGCCGTGACGCTGTAGCGGGCGATCTGTGGCAGCGTCTCATCCAGGAAGACGTCGTCATCCCGGCAGATGAGCGCCACATCCTGGGGGATGCGCAGGCTGCGCTGGAGCAATCCGGTGCAGATGGTGAGTGCGCTGGAGGTGCGCGCGATGAGCAGGGCCTGCGGGCGTTGGCGGGCGGAGAGGAGGCGGTCCAGGGCTTTTAACAGGCCTTCCCGGCTGCCATCGTGCCTCTGGATGAGTCCGGTCACCCCGCGGGCAGCGGCAGCTTGCAGGCCTTCCTGAAAGCCAGCTTCGCTTTCCCGGTCACCGGCATACTGAGGCTCCTGAATGATCAGGGCCAGCCGCTGATAGCCCCGGGCTGCCATCAGGCCGGCGGCATGGCGGCACACGGCCCGGTGGTCCCGGTCCACGGATGGGAGGGTGAGCCCTTTAAAGACGGAGCCCACCACCACACAGGGGATTTGTTTTTGCTCAAACCACTGCTGCATGGCCTCGGTGCTGCGGTAGAGAACCCAGGCGGAGGCAGGGACTGTGGTGGTGAGCGTCTGCAGCGCCCGCGCGGGATTTTTTCCTCCCGACCAGGCCCGCCCGACGTGGACTTGAAGCAGGTGCCCCTCACTGGCAAGCTGGCTGCGCAGCTCGTCCACCCATAGGAGGACGAAGGGGGGCATCGCATGCAGCGGCTCCGGGCTGAGCAGGGCCACGGTCAAAGTCTGCGTCTGTGGCTGGGTGGGCGCGCCAGAGGGCGGCTGGCTGACGCGCGTGGGTTTTCCCTGAGAGATCGTGACCAACCCCTCCGCAGCAAGTGCTGTGAGGGCTGCCCGAAGCGTGGGGCGGCTGATGTGCCATTCCTCGCACAGCCTGCGTTCTCCTGGCAATTCATCCTTCCAGCGTCCTGCGGCAATGGCCTCCCGCAGTACACGCAATGTTTCTGCAACCAGGGAGGAGCGTTGGGGAATGCTGGAGTTCATGGCGGTCAGCAAATGTAACCAGTGATACCAGCTCTGCGGCAAGCTATATCCTCAGAAGAAATACATTCTTCGGCTATGAATCGGTGCGTCTGTTATTTCAAAGCGGATGGATTTTGTTGAAGCGATCTTCCCAATATCCCTCTCCACGCCGCTCGTGTGCGATGGCAATGATTTCTACCGTATCAAGGTCAGACGGAAGACGTCTGTTAACAATCCAGTGAGACTGGCGATGAATCTTCCTCCGCAGGGTGCCGTGGCGGCCTCTGATGTTCGAGTCAGGATGTTTCAGAATATAATCAATCGTGGCTTCCACTCGTTCGATGAACAGGCGGCTGTTTTGCTCGGATGTTTCAGCGATGTAAGCGGCTGCCTCCCGGTATTCTTCCAGGGCCTGCTTTTGGAAAACGAATTTCATCCCGCCTTCGGCAATCCAAATTCGGCACGGATTTGTTCCAAGGCAGCATGACCAGGAATGTGTTCGGCATGACCTGCATCACTTGCTGCTACCCGTAGTCCGATTTCCTCCCAAGTGGACTCTGAAAAAACGGTGTCTTCCTTCGTCTGGACAGTGTCCCAAAGCCGTTCCGCCAGATCCCGTCGCGAATCGGCATCCAAGGCCATGGCAGCCGCAAAAACTTGGTTGATGGATTCCGTCATCATGAGGTTAATTTTATCCTACTTAAGGTTTAATTCAAGGTGAGGAGTTCATAGCGGTCAGCAAATGTAACCAGTGATACCTGTTCTGCGGCAAGCGTTAAATGCGCTCCATTCACTTCACCATGCCGATCTCACACTCCGAAGTCCTTCAACTCAAACGCTGGAACACACCCACCATCTACAATGGCTGGGAGCAGGTCACCAAGGGGGATATTGCTGCGGATGCTTTTAATCTGGAGGAAACCCGGGATTTCATGCCCCAGATGGGGCCGATGGTGGGGTATGCGGTGACAGTCGTCGTTCAACCTTCTGACAAAAGCCATCGCGAAGCCAATCCCGATGCCTGGAATGAATACCGCCGTTATGTCGCCAGCATTCCTGGTCCGAAAATCGTCGTCGTTCAGGATCTGGATAAGCCCCGCGTCATCGGTGCTTTTTGGGGCGAGGTGAACAGCAACATGCACCGGGCACTGGGCTGTGTCGGCAGCATTGTTGATGGGGCCATTCGTGATGTGGATGAAATGACGAATGCGGGGTTCAAGGCCCTGGCCCGTCGATTCTGCGTCGGCCACGCTCATGTGCATCCTGTACGCTGGGGCTGTGAAGTGGAAGTCTTTGGACGGACCATTCAGCCAGGACAGCTCATCCATGCGGACAAGCACGGCTTTCTGGCCGTCCCATTGGGCGAAGAGGAGGGGCTGCTGGAGGCTTCCCGCTTCATGGATACCAACGAATGCGAAACTGTCATCCCTGCCGCACGTAGCAGCGTTGGTCTGCCGCTGGAGCAGGTCATCGACAACCTCAGCGCTGCGGGCAAGCAGTTTGGTGAAAACGTCCGTCAGAAATTCCGTCGCGAGGGCGAGTGGTAATCCAAAGACTTTTTCTAATTAAACCATGGCGATGCACGTCCTCGCATCTGATTGCCATCAATCTTCATCCTTGTCTTGTTCCTGGGGACGGTCCTTCCGGGGGGAAAGAACGAGACCGCGAGCCAGGCAAGGATGAAATAGGGGCAGTCTCAGGCCGTCGCCGTTGCCCAGCGCATGGCAGGCATGGAGCGCACCTTGGCCTCTGCATTGAAGGCAACCAAAAGAACGGCGCTGAAGCCGAGATCGCTCAGCAGTGAATTGCGCAAAAAGGTCCAGGTGGGCGGAAAGCCGGGCAGACCGGTCGTGAGCGCCTGAACGAGACCAGCCAGATCCTTGGCGTAATATGGTTTCACCCACCAGCAGAGGACATTGGTGACCACATAGAAAACAATGCCGCAAGTAACCACCCCGAGAAGGGACTGAAGGATGCCCGCCTTGCCGCGCATCTGGTTGGCTGTCCACGCGGCTGCGGCATAGAGGCCATAGGTCAAAAAGACTTCAGCCCGCCCATCGGCCAATGTCCAAAGCTGGGCTCCCATGGCTGCGAAATCAATGGCGATGAGCATCACTGGCCAGGCCCACCAGGGCAGGCTGCCGCGGGGGAAGACCAGCGTACCCGTGAAGGCCAGGGCCATCCATGGGGCGAAGTTTGGCAGCAGCGTCATGCCTTCGGAGGCCAGCTTCATCCATCGCAGTCCCAGGGCCAGCAGGACGAGAATGAGGGGCACCCAAAGCAATGGGGCCGAGGAAGGGCGGGAGTCAGACTTCATGAAAGTGGAGAATAAAGGCACTTACGCCCGGTGCAACAAGCGTGATGGGTAACAAATGCAGGCTTACAGTTTCTCCGGTTCCTGCAAAAGCTGGGCGACACGGGACAGCAAACGCCCTGCGCCACCTCCATCCAGGATGCGGTGGTCGAAGCTCAGGGTCAGTTCCGCCTCAGTCACGGGGATGAATTGCTTCACCTCCTCACTCCAGCGGGGCACCTTGCTACCGGCACCGAGACCCAGCACCAGGTTTTGTTCTGGCAGCGGGATGGGCGTGGCCCAGACGATGCCGAAGGTGCCAAAGTTGGTCACGGTGGCGATGCCGGGACGGTTCACATCCATAGGCAGGCGGCGGGCGCGGGCCTGCTCCACCAGCTTATTATAGGTGGGCACCAATTGCACCAGCGGCGTTTTTTCTACTTCGCGCAGAACGGGTACCAGCACTCCATCCTCCACCTCCACGGCAAAGCCGATGTCGATCGCCCGCGGATGCACGATGCGGCTGCCGATAAGACGACCGGCGACGGCGGTGTTTTCCGCCAGTGCCAGCGCGAGGGCGCGGATGATGTAAAGGGCGGGACCGGGCTTTGGATTGGCGCGTTTACGATGGGAAAGAATGGCGTCCAGGATCACTGGGCTGCCCACGGTGGCCAGAGGGCGGCTCCAACTGCGGCGCATGGAATCCGCCACCGCGATGCGCATCGGCGAGGCCGGCGTCAGGCGGTGCTGCTCCAGGCCACGAAGGAAATTTTCAAAGTCCTCCACCGTTACTCGTCCACCGGCCCCGGTGCCGGCGATCCCTGCCAGATCGGAGGCATTCAGCCCCAGTTCATTCATCCGGGCACGCATCCGTGGGGAGATGTAGCTGGCCCCGGTAGCTCCGGCTGGGACGGGCAGCGCACCGCCCACCACAGGCTCCACCTTCGGCTGGTAGCCCGTGATGTTGTCTTCTTCATTAAACTGGAAATGCAGGGAGTCTGCGCTCGCTGTATTATTGGGCTGGGTCTGCGCAGGCGGCGGTGGCGAGTCCGTGAAGCCCATGGAAAGGGCGTCTTCATCCGATACATCAAACGATGCGAGATTGGACCCCACCGCATAGCTTTTCTGCACTTGTGCGGTGATGCCAGAGACATGGCCTGCGCAGGGAGAGCTGACGGCCATCGTGGCTTTGTTGGTCTCCACTTCAAAGATGTCGGTGCCCGCCTCGATCTGCTGTCCGGGTTCAATGAGAATGCGGACGATGGTGGCCTCGGCGATGGACTCGCCCAACTGGGGCATCAGGATTGGAATGGTCGGCATGAGGAAGGGTGAAAGGCAGGTCGCAAGATGGAAGCAGGCAGTCATCCGTCAAGGCAGCGTGAAACGCAGGACACATCTTTCCAACGTGCCAGCCTGCTGGCGGACCTGTGCAAAAGCTGGCACAGCATCCCCGAAATCAAAGGCCGAATCCATCCCTCGGCGCAACTTGTCTGGGGGTGGAATTGCTGCCTATGAGTCAACCGGTGCGCCATGCCATCCGATGAATCGTTACATAACCGTGCCTTTCTCCATTTGACGTTCTCTATGGCGCGGGCTAAAAAGCCCGAACGTTCCGCGCTAACGCGGGTCTAAGCCGACTCTATGTATTCTGCCCTTCCTTTGTTCCGCCTTTCCCTGGCTCTCAGCTTTCTGGCTCTCACCAGTTCATCCTGGAGTGCCCAGCTACCGCTTGACCACCCATGTGCCACCATGGTGAAGAAGTATCTCGAAAGCGTGGTCGCACAGGATTGGAAGACCGCTTCCGTCATGCTGCTGCCTAGCTCCCTGGAGCGTAAGCAGAAGGAAACCATCGCCATCATCAAGACTGCCCCGACCATGACGGAAGAGGCACAGATGCTGGAGCGCTTTGGTGTCAAAGAAATCCGCGACCTGGAAGTCCTCACTCCCCAGGAGTTCTACATCACGGACCGCACTGCCTGGCATAAGCGTGTGAATGCAGCTCCAGAAGTGACCAAGAAGAAGCAGGACACTTTGAAAATCGACGTTCTCGGCGTGGTGGAAGAAAAGGACAAGGAATACGTCCACGCCACCGTCCGCACTTCCCAGGAAACTCTCACGGATCGTATTGAAGAACTCTTCCTCATCTCCTTCGTCAAAGAGGGCGACAAGTGGCTCATCTGGCCTGAAATGAAAGATCGTCCGATCATCACGCCTCTCGATGGCGCGAAGAAAGAAGACGGCGAAAAGAAGAGCAAGTAATCGACAAAGCAGGCCGGGTCCCGGGCACCGGGAACTCTGGCTGACTCATGTTTGACGGGCCTGATATCCATGCAGGCCCGTTTTCATGTACAGCAGACGCCACCGCCCTCGGCACCTATATCATCCCTCGCTATGCTTCACGATACGATCGCAGCCATTTCGACCGCCATCGGGGAGGCGGCCATCAGTGTCGTCCGTGTCTCCGGCCCCCAGGCTCTTTCCGTCGCGCAGACTGTCTTTCAGGCAGCGAAGCCTTTGACTGAGCTGAAACCCCGGCAGGCTTATTTGGTCAACGCTCTGGATAGTGATGGCGGCCGTTTAGACCAGGGCCTGCTGCTTCTTTTCCGCGCACCGGCCAGTTACACGGGGGAGGATGTGGTGGAATTTCATGGGCACGGGGGGCTGCTGGTCACCCAAAAATTGCTGGAGTCTCTGCTGGCTGCCGGTGCCCGCTCGGCTGAGCCGGGAGAATTTACCCAGCGTGCCTTCCTGAATGGGAAGATGGACCTCACCCAGGCGGAGGCCGTGATGGACCTCATTCATGCCCAGAGTACCCTGGCCCTTAAAGCCGCGCATGAGCAGCTCGGCGGAGCCATTGGGAAAGAGGCTGCCGCTTTGCGCGAAGAATTGCTGCCCGTGCTCGCCCATGTGGAGGCGTACATTGATTTCCCTGAAGAAGACATTTCTCCAGATACGGGGGCTGCCCTTGTCGCAAAAATGGATCTAGTTTTGGCGCGCACCCGCCGCCTCATTGATACCAGTGAGCAGGGGCGCATCCTCCGTCATGGTGCCCGCACCGTCATCTGCGGCGAGCCGAACGTAGGTAAGTCCAGCCTGCTAAACTTATTGTTAGGTTTTGAGCGTGCCATCGTCAGCCCCACCGCAGGCACCACCCGTGATACCATTGAAGAGATCATCCAGGTCCACGGCATCCCTCTCCGCCTCGTGGATACTGCGGGTCTTCGTGCCAGCACCGATGATATCGAGCGTGTCGGTATTGAGCGAACCCAACGTGAACTGGAACGTGCGGACCTCATCCTCGAAGTGGTGGATGGCAGCCTGCCTCCCGCCAGCTCTCAGCGTGTGGCCCTCCCGCCTGAAGTTGAGTCCCGCCGCATCCTCATTTTAAACAAGGCCGATCAGGGGCAGCATCCCGGGTGGAAGGATGGAGTCGCTCTTTCCTGCCTGGACAATACCGGCGTGGAGGCTCTCCGGGATGCAATCCGCGCCGTCATCATGAGTGCAGGCACCCTTCAGGCGGATCATCCCATCGCCATCAATGCCCGGCATAAAGCCTGTTTTGATCGTATCGCCATCCAAGTCCAGGCCGCCCGCACCGCCCTCATGGACGGTGCTGCGCCAGAATACGTCGCCCTTGATCTGCGCGAAGCTCTCCAGTCACTGGGGGAAGTTGTCGGTATCGTGGATGTGGAGCAGATCCTCGACGTCATCTTCTCTTCCTTCTGCATCGGGAAGTGAGATGTTTTTTAGTGGCTTGGAGCTCGTTTGATATCCGCCCTTCTCAAAATGCCATCCAAGGGATAAGGCGTGGCTTGAAACTGAGGAGTCGTTGCAAAATGGAGCGTGCCTGCATCCTGACCGTCCACATAAAGATAAGCACGTGAACATTCGTAGCAGATCACCAGATCATGGGTCTTACCGTCCTTCATGACCCGAATGCCGTGCCTGGGGGAAAAGCATCCAGCCACACCTCCTGCCCAATTTTGACCTGCAACATCCAGCGCCTTGATGACATATCGCAACTTATCCGTCTCCTTCATGTCCAGTTGACCTAGGATAGGATATTCATGAAATTCCTGGCTGGGCGGTACTTTTCTTTGAGGCTCCGCAGGAGGCCTGGGATGGCTCGCGGCTTTCTTTGCCTCATCAGATCCAGGCAACGGAGCGGGTCTGCTAAACGGGTCGTTGACTTCATCCTGTAGCCATGGATCTGGATCCAGCGAATAGAGTATCCATTCAGTGGCCTGTAAATAAGGCAGCAGTTGCTCGCTTTTGTATTCATTTCCGAGCTTGGTTTCACTGTGCCCCGGCAATGTCATCGCGATAAAACCCACCAAGATCAGCCGCCCGATGTTTTTCGTAACCCGGCTGTAAGGACTGCATTCAGTGTGAGTCGAGTCCATGGCGAGAGCAAATGTTAAAGGATCACCGACGCGCCTCAAAGGCATCATAGTAGCCTTTATCAAAGCTCCGGCGGAATCGTGGGTCATAGGCCCCCACATGAGCACCGGCATCCGCCTGACGCCCGGCAACACGATCCCTCAGACCATATTCGTATCCCTGGCTATAGGCCGGATCATTGGACTGCTGATTCTGCTGTGGGGCAGGGGGCGTGTAGCCGGAGCCTGGATAACTTGGCGGCTGATTTGGCGATGGATATCCCGGCTGCTGATAGCCGGGCGGCATGCCCATGCCAGGGGTGCGGCCCTGCGGAGCCGATGACTGGTAGCCCTGCTCATACCCATCCGTATAGGCACGACCCTGGGTGGAGGAATAACCAAAAGGGTTGCGTTGGGAAGTCCGGGGCATCCCGCTGCGGGCATCATCAGTGCCCTCTCTCATGCCGCGTTCGTAAGCCTGCTGAGCCAGGCCCCGGTCCTGCTCCCGCATGTCCGTCCGGTATTGCTCCCGCCCTTCCGTGTAAGGCGGAGGTGACGCTGGCCCAAACGGAGACATCGGATTGCCATACTGGTCCACACATTGAGTCAGGACGAAGGGCAGGGTGCAAAGAAACAGAAAGCGCATGGCGGAAATTAGCTCAGTTATCCCATGCCTGCCAAGGGGATTGCATGGGAAAGAAGGTACGCATTTTCCGTTGGCCTAGTCTTAATATACCAGGATCATTTCATGGGGAAAGCTACATCAAGCCAGCACTCCCTTCACCACCTTCGCCTCCTCTACCCCGGTCAGTTTAAAATCCAGTCCTTGTGACCGAAAGGTGAACCGCTCGTGGTTGATACCCAGGAGGTGCATGACGGTAGCGTGGAGATCACGCACATGAACCGGATTTTCGGCGACGTTGTAGCTGAAGTCATCCGTTGATCCATAGGTCATTCCGGGCTTCACGCCGCCACCGGCCATCCACATGGTGAAGCAGCGCGGGTGGTGGTCGCGTCCCGCTTCCGGGCTGTCCCATTTGCCTTGGCCAGCCACTCCCCGTCCAAATTCACCACCCCAGATCACCAAGGTCTCATCCAGCAGACCACGTTGTTTAAGGTCCTTGATCAGTGCTGCACTTGGTTGGTCGGTGTCCCGACAGCGGGCGGTGCACCAGCTTGGCAGGCGGCTGTGGTGGTCCCAGTCGGGATGGAAAAGTTGGATGAATCGCACACCGCGTTCGGCCAGACGCCGGGCGAGAATACAGTTGGCTGCATAGCTGCCCGCACGCCGTGAATCTGGGCCGTAAAGGTCAAAGACTGAATCCGGTTCCTCACTCAAATCGGTCAGATCGGGCACGCTCGCCTGCATGCGGTAAGCCATCTCATACTGCCGGATGCGGGTGGTGATCTCAGCATCGTTGGTTTGCTCAAAACGCATCTGGTTCAGCTCTCCCAGCCCGTCCAGCATCCCCCGGCGCAAATGCCGTGGCAGGCCGTCCGGATCACGCAGATACAGCACCGGGTCTTTGGAATTGCGCAGCTTCACCCCCTGATAGCGCGAGGGCAGGAACCCACTGCCCCAGTAATGATCATAGAGCGGCTGATCGCTTGGCCGCTGCATTTTGGATATCAGTACCAAGTAGTCCGGCAGATTGCGGTTCAGGCTGCCCAGGCCATAGCTGACCCAGGCTCCCATGCTCGGTTTACCGGGGATCTGATTTCCCGTTAAAAACTGCGTCATGGCAGGCGCATGATTGATCTGGTCTGTCGTCATGGATTTGATGAAGCAGATGTCATCCGCCACCTCGCCCAGATGCGGCAGCCATTCGCTCACTGTGGCACCGCTTTTTCCATGCTGAGAAAACTTCGTGACGCCTGGTAGGATGAGCTGCTTCTGGTTGGCCGTCATGGTTGTCAGCCTCTGCCCCTGCCTTACCGATTCCGGCAACTCCGTGCCAGCCCACTTCATCAGTCCTGGTTTGTGATCATAAAGCTCCAGTTGCGATGGCCCGCCAGACTGCGTCAAAAAGATCACGCGCTTCGCCTTCGGTGCAAAATGCGGTAGCCCGACAAGCCCAGGCATGGGAGCCTCGCCCGCTTGGCCTAACAAAGAGGATAAAGCCATGGACCCCAGCGAAACCCCGGTACATTGCCCCAGGAAATAACGGCGTGTGGTGTGGAGGGAGTTCATGGCATGGCTGGGGCTTGAGATTGATTTTGGCAAAAAGATGTTTGGTAAAAGATGAAAATTTCTCCCTATCTTTTACCAAACATTTTTTTGCCATTACTTAAGTTTATCGAATGGTTGTAAAAGTGACAGTTTGATGGGTGATGTTAATCCACTGCACCGCTGCTAGTGATGTATGCTGAAGAAGTTTGCGCGTATGTGCTTCAAAGATGTCGGTCCTTTCAGGAAGGGCTGTAATTTTGAATGCCACTTCTGGAGATGCTAGCCGCATGGACTGATGCGCAATGTGACCTTTTGAAGAAAAAACTGGCACTGGAATATGAACTCTTTCTTCGCCGCCCAAAGCATGGGTGAGTGCTTCTTCATAAAGTCCAATTTCAAGTCCGCTTCCCCAATCTGAAATCAGTGCGTTCACCATATCACGCATTGCTTCACAAGCTGATGTTTGCCCGCGCCATTCCGTATCAATGATTTCTGGGTGGCGCAGATTTTCCAGTCGCTGATGACAGTTTACAAATTCATGCTGGACCCGTTCAGTTCGCATATTGGCAATCTTGCCATGAGCCAGATCGCACAGAAGAAGGTAGTTGATAGTCTGGCCCCGGTGCCGCGCATGGATAGAGTCCGCAGTTTTGAATTCGAAAAGCGCACTTCCATGGACAAGCGCATCAATGAAATAAGTTTTGCTAAAGTTGCCATGAGTGACCGTGACAGATGGCTCTAAAGCGACGCCTCCCATTCTGTTGGCGAGTTCGAGCTTATAAACCCTCTCGTCAAAAAACCGGCCAAACTCGTTGTGAATGGCAAAGACATGTTCCATCACCTCATGAGAGATCTGCTTGAACTCTTTTTGAGTAATCCGGGTGGTCGAAATGGAGCGATGAATAGGCATTCGCAGTTCTGGCAAAAAGATGTTTGGTAAAAGATAACTCCTTTCTTGCCATCTTTTACCAAACATCTTTTTGCCATTATTCATGAGTAATGGCCTCATCCAGATTGAGAACAAGGCTGGCGACCAGCGTGTGAGCAGCCAGAGCAGGCATGGAGCTGTTTTGAGCGGCGACACCGGGGATGGTGGAAAGGTATTTGGCGGCATCTTCGGGATGTGCTTGGTAATGAGTGAGAGCACGGTCCAGTTCACGTGTCAGGACAGTGAGTTCCTTCTGCGTAGCTTGCCTTGAAAGGACCCGCAGATAGAGGGCCTGAAGCCGTTCTTCGTTGCTTTGATCATGAAGCATCATTTGTTGGGCCAGTGTCGCTGCGGCTTCCATCATGCTGGTGTCATTCAGCAGGGTGAGGGCCTGCAAAGGGGTGTTCGTGCGACTGACGCCTACTTCACAAACACGACGCTGGGCGCTGTCGAACAGGAAAGTCGGGGCGATGCTCCGCCGCCAGAAGGCGTAGAGAGTACGGCGATGTTGGGCAGGTCCTTCGCTTGGTTCATAGGTGAAGCGGCCCATGAAATTCTCCTCCCAAACGCCATCCGGTTGATATGGCCGCACCGGCGGGCCGCCCAGCGCAGGATTCAGCAGGCCGGAAGCCGTCAGTGCCGCATCACGCATCATCCAGCTCGGCAGGCGAAATCTGGGGCCACGCGCTAGCAGCCGGTTTTGTGGATCTCGCTCAATGAGATCGGCAGCCACCGCCGAATCCTGACGGTAGGCCTCGCTCATGACGATCAGTTTCAGCAGACGTTTTACATCCCAGCCATGCTCCATGAAGTCCACCGCTAGCCAGTCTAGCAGTTCCGGATGCGTGGGCCGCTCTCCTTGCAGACCGAAGTCATCCGGCGTCCGTACCAGCCCTGCGCCAAAGCACATCTGCCACAGATGATTTACAAACACTCGCGCAGTTAGCGGATTCTCCTTGGATGTAATCCATCGCGCCAGCCCCATTCGGTTGCGTGGTTCGCCTTCTGGCCAGGGCGCAATGGCCGCTGGTACATCCTGTGTGACCCGTTCGCCATGCTTGTCCCATACCCCCCTCAGGAGCACATGTGTTTCGCGCGGTTCTTTGCGCTCAGACAAGACCATGACGTTCAGCTTGCCCGCGGCAGCCTTCACTTCCTTGAGCTGACTGCTTGCACGGGTTAGCGAAGTCTTGGCCGTCTGATAAGGGGCATGGTCTTCCAAGAATTGAGCAAACAAACGCTCGCGCAAAGATGGATCAAGTTTGGCCAGGTCCGTTACTCTCGCTGCCGCAAGCTGTTCCAGCGGGGCCTGTTCCAGGCCATTGACCGCAGGCCCCGGCTGGTCTGTGACCGATACCCGGAAGCGGCCTATGTTGGCATCGCCGTTGGTGGAACGGTGCAGCATTTGGAAAATCAGCTCCTCCTCTGACTCCAGGGACAGAGGTGTGGCCAGGGCAAAAACGGCCGTGTGCGGCTCAGTCTGCGGTGCGCCCTCGGTCGTCCAGCCATTACGAGGGTCATCATCCAGCGTGCCTTTGACATCGCCATACACACGCGCAGCCTTGGTCGCTTTCATGAAGGTGTCCGCCACCGCCCCGGCTACTTTGATGTCGCGGATCTGCGTGCTGCCGCTGCGCTTCACCTGCACCTTGATATCCGTCAGGATAAACTCGCCGCTGGCACCACGTGACAGTCCGCCGCCAGTATGGGAGGCGTGAGGAAAGACCTCCAGCTTCAGGCCGGCGATGCGTTTTAGCCCGATGGCAGTGGTCAGCCGATAGTCATCCTGTTTCTTGTTAGGCCCGGAGGCCTGCACCGTTGCATCGTCCTCCTGTGTGAGCACCGTGCCTTCTTCAGACTCCAGCTTGCCCCTCAGGGGATGCCATGCGGTGAACCCAAGGCCCACTTCCTGATGCCGCGCCGCCAGCCACTCAGCAAAGGGGGCTGCGGCTTCCTCACGGGCCTGTTTTTCTGCTGGCGTACGCTCGTCCACCAGTGCCTGGGCTTCCAGCACCGCCCGTGCTGCCAAGGGGGACTGATAGCTAAGATAGGGCCGCGCTTTGGTGCCAGCAGAGCCGTCTTCATCCACGCTGTTGAAGAAGGCCGCCATGCTGTAATAATCCGCATGGCTGATGGGATCAAACTTGTGCGTGTGACACTGCGTGCAGCCCAATGTCAGGCCCATCCAGACCGTGCCGGTCGTGTTTACCCGGTCGATGACGTAGTCCACCCGTGACTCTTCCTTGTCCCGTCCGCCCTCACCGTTCGTCATGTGATTGCGGTGAAAGCATGTCGCTACTTTTTGTTCGGCAGTGGCATCGGGGAAAAGGTCTCCGGCGAATTGCTCCAGCGTGAACTGATCGAAGGGTTTGTTTTCATTGAAGGACTGGATGACGTAATCACGCCATGGCCAGTTCGTGCGGTTGGCATCCGCCTGAAACCCGTCCGTGTCTGCATAACGCGCCGCATCCAGCCACCACATGGCCATCCGCTCGCCGAAGTGCGGAGAGGCCAGTAATCTGTCCACTTGCGCTTCATAACTGGAAGACTCAAACGCTGCTATTTCTTCCGCATTTGGCGGCAGGCCAGTGAGGTCAAAGGAAAGTCGTCGCAGCAGGGTGTGTGCTGGAGCCTGAGGGGCCATTTGAAGGCCTGCTTTGGACAATCGTGCTGTGATGAAGTGATCCACAGGATGCCCCGTCACTTTCGTTTTCACCGGCTTTTCAAAAGCCCAGTGCTTGCCCCAAACTGCTCCCTGGGCGATCCAGCGACGTATAACGTCAGCCTGTTCTGGGTTAAGGCGCGGCTTGTGGGATTTAGGCGGCGGCATCAGTTCATCGGCATCCTCTGTCAGGATGCGGGCCAGGAAATCGCTCGCCTTGGGATCGCCGGGTTTGATGACGCTCATCGCCCCATCTTGAGTGTCCAGCCGAAGGTCTGCCTTGCGGTGAGCTTCGTCCTGGCCATGACAGCTCAGACAATTATCGGACAGGATCGGCAGCACATCGCGGCTGAAACTGACCGTCTCTTCACTGTAGGAAAAGAGCGGCAGCAGGGCAGCAATGAAGGCGGCGGATCGGACGGACATGGACAATACCATGCCATAAAGAACGCTCCCGGCCATGAAGCGTGCAGGCATTGCCTTTGGACTATCCGATCATTTTTAGCGACCTATCTCTCAGGTGTTCCAATGGGAATCTCCATCCCTGGCAGCACCTGGTGGAATGTCGCTTCCGGGGGAGATGGAGCCTGAGGGATGGTTTTATCCAGAGGCCCTTGCAGGAGGGTCCAGGTCAGTCCCGTCTTGTAGCGTGAGGTCCATGCATTGCGATGCAAAAGTGTGTCCGCCGCGCCATGACGCAGATAGGGGAAATGCCTCTTGTGGCTAAGTGCCAGCCGCAGGGGTGAAAGATCATTGGTTAGGCTGACGATGTGCATTGGCCTGACCGGCCCCTTGTCCGCCTCCATCTCGTAAGTCAAAATGGCCGCAATCGCCGCCGCACCCGCTCCAAGGCCGATATCCCAGACGATCAGCGGCATGGACTCTTCTGCACTTTCACCTGCTGGCAACCGCAGGTGGGTGGCCAGGTGGGCATCCTCCGTCCAGGCCGCTGCCGTCACATCCGTATTCACCGTCTGGCCCGTACCGATGTGAAATATCCGTGCGGCTTCACCGGCGCGCAGTTCCAACTCATAGTCTCCCATCCTTTGGGCATGATCCGGGCTGATGACGGGCGGCTTCACGGTGGTAATGGGATGGTCCACATCTTCCACCTGGAGAATCTGCCTTTTTTCGTGATACAGCTTCAGGAAACGGTCTTCCAAAATGCTCTGGCGGATCTCCCGCATGAGCTGGTGATAAAAGTGAATGTTATGCTGCCCCATGAGCTGCCAGCCCAGCGGCTCCTGCGTCTTCGTCAGGTGGTGCAAATAAGCCCGAGTATATTTGGCGCACACCGGGCAGGTGCAGTCGGGATCTAGCCTCTCTTCAGAAAATTTATACACCGAACGGCGGAGTTGAACGATCCCGCGCGAGGTGAAAAGCGATCCGCGTTTAGCCACCTGCGTGGGGATGATGCAGTCAAACATGTCCACCCCGCGATGCACCGCCTCCAGCACGTCCAGAGGTGTGCCCACACCCATCAGATAGCGGGGCCGGTCCTGCGGCAGCAGGCAGGCCGTCATCTCGCAGGTATCCTCACGCTCAGCTTTCTCCTCCCCCACTGCTAGCCCACCGATGGCAAAGCCGTCAAACGGCAGCTGCATCAGACCTTCGGCACTCTCACGCCGCAGATGCGGATACAGCGCCCCTTGCACAATGGCGAACATGGATTGGGGGGAGTCTTCGCGTGCCGCCAAACTACGAACCGCCCAGCGCTGGGTCACTTGCAGGGCCGCACGTGCCGCAGCCTCATCGGCAGTGGAGGGAATGCACTGGTCCAGCACCATCATGATGTCACTGCCAATGGCCATCTGTGTCTGGATACTCAGCTCCGGGCTCAGCAGGATGCGCTGGCCATCCACGTAACTTTGGAAAACTGCCCCAGCTTCCGTCATAGAGCGGGAGTGGGGCAGGGAAAAGATCTGGTAGCCGCCAGAATCTGTCAGCACGGATCCGGGCCACTGCATGAATTGATGGATGCCACCCATCCGCTTAAACACCTCCGGCCCTGGCCTCAAAAGCAGGTGATAGGTGTTGGCTAACAAAATTTGCGAACCGGATTCATGCAGCGTCTCTGGCAGCTGCGCCTTCACCGTCGCTTGAGTGCCTACCGGCATAAAAAGGGGCGTACGCACCGTGCTATGCAGTGTGCGGAAGGTGGCCGCACGTGCGCGCGAGCCGGTGGCCTGGGCTTCTAATTGAAAATCGAGACGGGAAGGGGACATGAACACCCTTTCCCTATCGTCGATTCAGCCGTCGTCGAGAGCAAAGCACCGTCCGTCTCTCACAGAAGAGTTAACCGCGCCGGATCTCCGACCCCTTGAACCGGATGCCAAAACGGAAGACCTTCTTTTTCCGGCACTGGATTATCCCTGTTTGCAGGTCAAATTTCTCAGGAATCTCAATGTGATGGAGGTCCACCGTCGCCTGAAAACCGCGCTCGGAAAAGATGTCAATCAAGATGGCCAGCGCCTGCGGATCGTGAAACAGTTTGTCCTCGGAGTTGATGTCCGCCCGGCCCGAAATGGCATGACGTACAATGATCGGCATCATCTTTTCCTCGATGAAATTCACCACGGCCTGCATTATTTCAGGCTTCTCAACCTTATAGCCATCCAGCCTGCGCACCAGGTCCTGCCGCGCATGGCGGACGATCTCGCTGGCCAGTGGCAGCTTGCGTAGAAGATCAAATGTCCTTGGATCCAGTTCCAGCGAGCTTTGGTATTCCAGCTCACGGACGATGTTTTCCTGCACCAGTTCCAGCGGTGCCTGGGCATTGATGAAGTGATAATGAAAGATCTCTTTCAGCGAGACCAGTGCATCATAAGTCTTCTCCTTGAAGACCTTATAGCGGTTTCTGGCCAGGTTCGTATCAAAGTCCGTGGCTCTTTCCTCCCACAGTTCCCCCAGGCCGGAGCGCCGCACCTCCTCATTGTGTGCCAGCACTTCTTGGCCACGTTTCAACTGCCGGGCGATACTCTCCGCCTCATCCACAAACAGTACCATGATATGGAAGATCGGCTGTTTGAAATGAAACGCCTCCGGTGTTTCGGAAAAGTCCATTCGCAGCCGCATCATCTCATCAAAGAGCAGCTTCAGGCACTCCACCTGTACTTTGGTGCGGGGAAAGCCATCCAGGATCGCCCCATTCTGCTGCTCCGGTTCCAGCAGCTTGCGGATCAAGATGCCCACCACTTCACGGTCACCCACCATGCCCCCTTGGGACTTCAATTTCTGCGCCTCTGGACTGTCCAGCAGCGCACTCACCACGATGGGTTCTGCGGTGATGCCACGCAGCTTGCGGATGAAATTGGTATTCGTCCCTTTCCCCGCACCCGGTGCGCCGCCCAGCAGGATCAGCTCCTTCGGAAACCGCAGGTTCTCACGCCCATAGTCTTCCTCCAGCTTCTTCCATACCTGGTTAAAGATAAGCTGCGCATCCTTAATTTCCAAATCCGCCGGAGCGGTCGGTTTGAGGGCGGGGGTTTCTGTAGGCACAGGCGGCATGGATGGGGCTTATCGCAGGGAGCCTCACTTGCCAAGCTCCGTCATCAAAAACTACTGGGTGACAGAATTTCGTAATTACCCCGGACTATCTTTGCCAGACATCCAGAGCTTTCGGCTGGAACGAAGTATGCTTGTTGTTTCATGGCTGAAATTCACGGGATTTTGGCCGGAGTTGGATTAGGGGTTGAACCACACTTCTATGCTTGCGCGTTCCTTCGAACTTTTTTTAAATCAGGTGCGGTCTTGGCGAAAGGAGCCGCTCATCCCTGCGGCCCTTTTAATCATTGCCTGTGGACTGTTTGCCTTCATCGAAATCGCGGAAGAGGTGCAGGAAAAGGAGTCACACAGCTACGATGAAATGATCCTGCTGGCGATGCGGGAGCCTGGAAATACAGCGGATCCGTTGGGTCCCCCTTGGATGGAAGAGATGGGCCGGGATCTCACGGCCCTGGGCGGATTCACGATCCTGACCGGTCTGACGGCTGCCTCCATGGGCCTGATGCTGCTGTTTGGCCGTGTGCGGCTTTCACTGCTCACGCTGTTGGCCATCATGGGCGGCATGCAGGCCTCGGCCTGGTTGAAAAGCATGTTTGACCGTCCGCGCCCGGACCTGGTACCGCATGGGGTGCTGGTGACCAGCGCGAGTTTTCCCAGCGGCCATGCCATGATGGCGGCAGTCGTCTATCTGACTCTGGGCGTCATGCTCGCCCGCACCCAGACCAGTCGGAAAGTCCGGCTCTACATCGTATCTTTGTCGGTATTCATCGCCCTTTTGGTCGGCTGCAGCCGGGTGTATCTGGGCGTCCACTGGCCCACGGATGTATTGGCTGGCTGGATGCTAGGCGGAGCCTGGGCCGTGACCTTTGGCCTCATTGCCCTCAAGGTGGACCCCCGCCGCCCTGGCGATGAAGGTAGCGCCGATGAGGATGCGGATACGCTGAAGGAGATCGAGTGAAAATTCAGTTCTGGGTCTGCGATTGACGGCTTTGGGATGTAAGATGCCGCCCCTTGCAAGGGATACATTTAGCTTTCTAACGCATGGGATGACTTGAATGAACCTCCATCCAAAATCCTGTGAATTTATATCGTTGCTCTAACTCTCCAAGCTCCAGCACCTCGCTTCCACGCAACGGATCACCGATGTGAAACTGTTCGTCATTACGGGAAAGCACGGCGATAAAATGGCCTGTATGGCCAAACCGCACTCCAACAATGGCCGGGAGAGAGTGGGCCTGAAATCGGTGAGGAAGGTCAGTGGTGACATGCATCGTGGCTTCGAGATTCCTTTTTCGGAGTGCCCTTGCCAGATACCAGACCTCTGTTCCTCCCTGGTAGGAGTAGGCTTCGCGTGCTAATGCCGATTCACTGACGGTGATTCCATGATGTCTCAAAATGGTTGCGGCTGATGCGGCTCCACAGGTGGAATAGGTGCTTTGCAGACAAATGTCTCCCTGCCACTGGTCTTGTAAAGAGCCTTCAGGTAATGGACCGAGAAAGGGCTTCACAAAGGGAACGCTCACCAATGCGGAGACGATAAGTAGCACCAGTATTCGGGGAATCGCACTAAAGAAGCTCGCCAAGAATCCACCCGCCACTCCGATCAAGATCAAAGCCGATTCTATCCTCTGCCAAGAACGGAATTCATAGTACCATGCGGGCACATCTACCAGATGGGCATAATACCCCGCAAAGCTCGCTCCAGGAAGGGCTAGAAGAACAAGGAGTCCTGTCCACACAGCCCTAGTACCTTCAGACAGCCTTCCGGCCAAAACATAGCTCACAAAAAAAGCCAAAAATACTACCACTGTGCATACGATACCGAACCAGTTGGGATTCATGAGGGCGAGGGGAACCGACAGATAATAAGGCTGTTATGCTGATTAAGCCTGAGCTCCACGGCAAGCCAAAAGGATGGGCGACGATTCTCGTCACGCCATGGGCACGCCACACTACAGTCCCTTCAAGCTTTCCCTCACCGCCTCAATGCTGGTCTGCTTGAGCAGGATTTTCCCATCCGGGCCAATCAAATACAGGGTGGGAAAGTTACGCAGGTTAAAGAGGGTGGTGATGGGACCCGATGTGGTGCCGTCGGACCAGTTGCGAAAATTGACCTGATAGTCCGCATAGGCTTTGCGCGCTTCCGTGGGAATGTCGGTGTTGATGCCCAGGACCGTCACCGGTTTTCCCCCGGTCTTCATGTCGGTGACAAACTGGTTCACCACTGGCAGCACCCCATGGCAGGCATGGCACCAGCCGCCCCAGAAGATGAGGACTACGTACTGGCCACGGTGGTCACTGAGTTTGAAGGTCTGTCCATCCAGGTCCTGCCCTTCGATCTCCGGGGCCGGACTTCCTGCGGATAGGTTGGCCATTTCAAATAGCATGCGGCCTGCCTGCTCGGCGATGGGGAAACCTTGGATTTTCACATCGCCATGAGCGGAGATGATTTCCTGGAAACAATCCATGGAGCGCGTTTTGGCTGCTTCCTCCTCCGTTGGACTCAGACCTGCATCGAAGCGGCGGAAGTAATGCATGCCCAGAGCATAAAGGGCGGCGGCTTTCTCCTCCGCATGGGGATTCTTCTGGCGGATGGTTTCCAGGATAGATTCGACCTTTTCCAGAGGCTGAAATTCCAGGGATTTCACAGCCGGGGCAATGCCTGCACTGGCAGCAAACGTGGTGGAGAGGAGATCGAATGCCTTTTGGGATTCCGGGAAAGCGGCGGCCTGGGTGATGAGCCAGACGATGCCCGTGATACCGCCAGGATCTTCTGGACTGGCCTCAATGATAGCCAGGACGCGCGTGGCATACGGCGCAGCACTCGGTACGGTGGAGCGATAGCGGGCCCGCTCCTCCTCGGTGGTCGCTGCAATGATCTTTTGGGTATTGGCGCGGACATTGGTTTCGTATTCGTCGATCACCGTGCGGATCTGGAGGTGAACCGGACTGCGAGTCAGGTCGCTCTGCGCGTTCAGCACGGTGACGAGGCTCAACAGGAAGAAGATAAGAAAGCGGGGCATGGCGAAAGGATGCAGATTGGCGGATTCAGTCCGAGTTTGAGGCTTGGGATAAACCTGAGGCAGAAAGATGAACATGTCTAATTTATGGTAATTATAAAGACATGTAAACAAGAACTCGCAGCTTCTGCCAACGGCCATTTGTTTACCGACAGCGTTTATGTCATGAAGAAGGAATGAAGATTTTGGCCGCTATGTCAGGGGGAGTGGACAGCAGTGTTGCGACGGCGCTGCTGGCCCGGGAGGGGCATGAAGTCGTGGGGGCTTACATGAAGAACTGGATCAATGAGGAAAACATCATTGGCCACTGCCCCTGGGAGGAAGACATTGTGGATGCCCGCGCAGTGGCGGACCAGTTGGGCATCGAATTTCATGTGGTGAACCTGATGAAGGAATACCGGGAGCGGGTGGTGAAATATCTGCTGGAAGGATACCAGGACGGCATCACCCCGAACCCTGACGTGATGTGCAATCGGGAGATGAAGTTCGGCGTCCTTTGGGATTGGGCTAAGGAACGCGGGTTCGATGCCATCGCCACGGGTCACTATGCGCGCAAGGGGAGTGATGGGCTATCCATCCTGCGTGGAGCCGATCCTAACAAAGACCAGACCTACTTCCTGGCGATGATGCAGCCTGAGCAGGTACGCATCGCCCAGTTTCCCATCGGCCATCTGTTGAAGCCAGAGCTACGGGAGCAGGCGCGGCAGTTGGGATTGAAGACGGCAGAAAAGAAGGATAGCCAGGGCATCTGTTTCATCGGCGAGGTCAAAATGGAAGACTTTTTGCGCACTTTTGTCGCGGATAAACCCGGGCCAATTGTGAATCTGGAAGGCAAAGTCCTGGGGGAGCATAAGGGCCTGCATCTTTATACCCTGGGGCAGCGGAAGGGCATCGGTGTGGCCAGCAATCTATACAAGCAGGCCTATGTAGTGGTGGCAAAGCGGCATGAGGCCAATGAACTCGTCATCGCCATTGAGCGACCGGATACCCCCCTGCTATGGGCCAGGAAATGTACCCTCACCGGGGTATCCACCACCGGCTCCCCTCTGGATGCAGAGCGGACTCTCCAGGCACAGCCACGGTATCGCTGCCCGGCAGGGGATGCGGTCTATACGCCAGTGGGAGAAAACCGCGCCGAACTGGTCTATACGCAGCCGCAGCGGGCGCTCACCCCCGGGCAGATTTGTGCACTCTATGATGGCGACCAATTACTGGGCGGAGCCGTCTTTGAACGCATCGAATACGAAGGCTAACCTGGAGAAATCAGGCGGGATTCAGAAACCGTCCTGTCGCGCTGGACGTCACTTTAGCCACCTCCTCCGGTGTACCTTCGGCCACGATATGCCCTCCTTCATTGCCCCCGCCCGGCCCCAGGTCCACCACCCAGTCCGCACAGCGGATCACATCCAGATGATGCTCGATTACGATGACCGTATTCCCTGCATCGCGCAGGCGGAAAAGCACCTGCAATAGCGTTTGGATATCCGCAAAGTGCAGGCCCGTCGTCGGCTCATCTAAAACATAAAGCGTATTCCCCGTAGCCTTGCGCGCCAGTTCTGCGGAAAGTTTGATCCGCTGCGCCTCCCCACCGGAAAGGGTATTCCCCGCCTGGCCCAGCCGCACATATCCCAGGCCGCATTCCTCCAGCGTGCGCAGCTTTTCAGCAATCGCACTCGCCTTGCCAAAAAAGCGTGAGGCCTCACTCACCGTCATCTCCAGAACCTCGGCGATGTTTCGTCCCTTGAAGGTGATCTCCAGCGTCTCCGCATTGTAGCGCTTTCCATGGCAGTGGTCGCAGGTCACATAGACATCCGCCAGGAAGTGCATGTCGATTTTGATCTGGCCATCCCCCTGGCATTTTTCGCAGCGCCCACCGGCCACATTGAAGCTGAAACGACCTGCCTCATAACCGCGTACACGTGCCAGCGGCAGGTTGGAATAAAGCTCACGGATCGGCCCAAACGCAGCCGTATAAGTCGCAGGATTGCTGCGCGGACTCCGTCCAATGGGTGATTGATCGATCACCACCACCTTGTCAAAGGCTTCGATTCCTGAAATGCTGCCATGCCTGCCCGGCTCATCCTTTGCATGATAAAAATGCCGCTGCAGCGCCCGCATCAGGATACGGTTGATCAAGGTGGACTTGCCACTGCCGGAAGGTCCCGTCACCGCAGTCAGACACCCCACTGGAAACGAGGCGGTGACATGCTTGAGGTTATGCTCAATAGCATCGTGGATCGTCAGCCAGGTAGGCAGCGGATGCTCCGCCCGCAGGGCGAAGTGCTCTCCCAGTACCGTTCTCTTTTTCCCCGGCTGAGACTGGGCGCTGCGCTCCATGGCGGCTGCGCTCACGGTCGCAGCCGAAGGCGGTTTGCCGATAGGAGCCACCCGTCCTGAGGGCGGTGTAATGCGGAGCTGCTCGCTCAAATAAGCCCCCGTCAGACTCTCCTTCATCGCCATTACCTCTTCGGGGGTGCCCTGGGCGATCAACTGCCCTCCATGGACGCCTGCCGCAGGCCCCATCTCGATCACATGATCCGCCGCCCGCATCATTGCCTCATCATGTTCCACCACCAGCACCGTGTTTCCCAAATCCCGCAGGCGCAGCAGCGTGCCGATGAGCCTTTCCGTATCCGCCGGGTGCAGGCCGATGCTTGGCTCATCCAGCACATAGAGGACACCCGCCAGCCCCGCACCGATCTGTGTCGCCAAGCGGATACGCTGCATCTCCCCACCGGAAAGGGTACCACTCTCCCGGTTCAGCGCCAGATACCCCAGCCCCACCTGCTCCAGGAAATCCAGCCTCTTTAAAATCTCCTTCTGCAATTCCTCCACATAGCTACGCTGATGCTCCGTGAGGCTGAGATTCCTCACCCAGATGAGAGCATCCCGGATGGGAAGCGAGCAGAGATAATGGATGTTTAATAATGAGGGGGAAATAGAGACGGGAGTGCTCAGTGCTCCGTGTTCAGTGCTCAGTGGGGGAATGGGCGGGGCATTGTCCTTGGTCCTTGTTTTCCCCCTGGCCTTTTTCGGTTCCGAAGTCTGAGCACTGATCACTGCGCACTGAGCACTAATTTCTTCTCTCGCCCCAATCTCCGACGCCAGCACCACCGCCAGGCTCTCTTTCCGCAGTCTTTTCCCCTCACAGGCCGGGCAGGGCAGGGGATTCATATAGCGGGTCAATTGTGCCCGCAGGGTGTCACTTTCAGCATTTTCATAAAGTCGCCGCGCCTCATTCAAAAGGCCCTCATAAGGTTTCGCCAGGCTGCGTTTATTCGCTCCGGTAGCCCAGCCTGTCGGGATGGCCTTGTCCCCGGTGCCATGGAAAAGAGCCTCTTTAAATCCCTGCGGCAATCCTCGGAATGGAGCATCCACCGCCACCCCAAAATGCTTCGCTAAAGCCTCCACTCCGCGTTGATGGATCAGCTTCAGTTTCGGATTGCGAGACCACCAAGTTTTCACCGCACCATCTTGGATGGACACTTCTCCATCCGGAACCAGCAGCCCTGGATCGGGTGCCATCAGGGTGCCCACGCCTTCACAGGTCGGGCAGGCTCCCAGGTGCGTGTTGAATGAAAAATGCTGAGGCGTCAGTTTTTCGATCACATAGCCGGTGCGTGGATTTGCATAGGCCGTGGTGAAACTCAGCAGGTCCGGTTTTGCCTCAGCGGCACCGCTCACTAAAAACTGTACTTCGCTCTCATTCCACCGCAACGCTGCCTCGATGGATTCCATCAGCCGCGCTTTCACTCCTTCTCGGATCACCAGCCGGTCCACCACGATCTCTACCCGATGTTCCTCCCTCAGGCTTGGCTTCAGCTCCTCCTCCAGTTCCACGATCTCTCCATCCAGCCGCACCCTCACAAACCCCTGACGGCGCAGTTTTTCGAATAGTGCCCTTAGGGCCGCTCCATCCGCCGGGGGCTGTGGAGACAGAACCACCACGCGCGTTCCTTCTCCCAGAGAAAGCAGCCGCTCCCCGATCTCCGCCGGCGTGTTTTTGATCAGCCTCTCCCCCGTTTCCGGGTCATGCGGCTGTCCGGCGATGGCATAGAGTACACGCAGGTAATCATAGATTTCCGTCACCGTAGCGATGGTGCTGCGCGGGTTTGGTGCACTGTGCACCTGCTCGATCGCCACCGCTGGAGAAAGGCCTTCGATGAAATCCACATCCGGCTTTTCCAGTTGATCCAAAAACTGCCGCGCATAGGCCGAAAGGCTCTGCACATACCTCCGCTGTCCTTCGGCATACAGGGTATCAAACGCCAACGATGACTTCCCGCTGCCACTCACCCCCGTGAGCACGACCAGCTTGTGACGGGGAATGTCCACGTCCACATTTTTCAAATTATGCTGCCGGGCCCCACGCACCCGGATAAAGTCCTGCGCCATCTCTGGATAAACGAGGGCGCACCGCCCCGCGCAAGCACAACTGCGAACAAATCCCGCTCCTGGGATGGGGCGCTCCCTCACCGGCACCTATCTCAATACCGCGTGATCATCTCATGCAGATTCAGTACCACACGGCACACACTGGTCCAGGCGGCCATCTCAGCAAGGTCGCCGGAGGGACGAGGGCGCAGGCCGGCGGAGAGAAGTTTTTCAGCATCTTCTGGGGCCGCCTGGTAAACCTCCCGCTGGCTTTTGAGGAAGCCTAACAAGCTTTGCATTTCCCCGGCTTTCGGTTTGCGCGCCAGGGTGCGCAGAAAGATGGTTTCCAGCCGGGCTTCGTCAGCCCCCTGTGGCAGTTTTTCTGCCAGGGTGCGCGCGGCTTCGACAAAGGTCGGGTCATTGAGCAGCGTCAGTGCCTGCTGGGGTGTGTTGGAGACGTTGCGTGTGGCCGTGCATTCATCACGGGCCGGGGCGTCAAAATTCGCCAGCATGGGGTGCAGGAAAGTCCGCTGCCAGTGCATATAAACTCCCCTCCGCCACTGCCGGTCATCTGTGCTGGCGATGTAGTCGCGGCTGGGAAACTGGATGTTTTCATAGTAACCGCCGGGCTGGTAAGGCTTCACACTCGGGCCACCGATGTCCAGGTTCAAAAGGCCGGAAGCAAACAGGGCATTGTCACGCACAAACTCCGCATCCAGGCGACGCGGATTTTGAAAAGCCAGCAGACGGTTGCCTGGATCCAGATCCTTCAATTCTGGCCGGGTGCGGCTGTCCTGAAGGTAGGTATGGCTGCTGACGATGAGGCGCATGACGTGCTGGATGTCCCAGCCGCTTTCACGAAATTCCACCGCCAGCCAGTCCAGCAGTTCCGGGTGGCTCGGGGTCTCTCCCTGCGCTCCCAGGTCATCCACAGCCTGAGACAGGCCGATGCCGAAAAACTGCTTCCACAGACGGTTCACAAAGGTGCGTGCCGTCAGCGGATTTTCGGGTGAGGTCAGCCAATGCGCCAAGTCCAGCCGGGTCTGGCGGCCAGCGTTTTCTTCCAGTTTGCCCGTGAGAAATCCGGGCGGTGAAGGTGGGCAGATTTCTCCCGTTTCATCCATCCAGTTACCACGCGGCAAGCGGCGGATGGTCAGGGGTTCTTTGACTGCTACGGTGACTTGAGTCCAGGTTTTGCCGCCCGTGCATTCCACGGCCTGCGCATGCAGATTTTTCCAGGCGGCCTTGGTTTCCGGGGCAGCTTGACCGGACTGCCGCATCCATGCCTGGGCCAGGAGAGGAGACTTCAGCGTTTCCTTTTTCAAATCGGATACCAGTGGCTCCACCCAGTCCTGAGCTAGGGGAGTAGGTGGTGCGACAGCGGCCAGGGAAATGCGCAGGCAGCCGACGCTATGCGATGGAAGACGGACAGTGAAAGTCTCTCCGGCCTTCAGTTCCGCCGTTTCATCCAGCAGCCAGACAGAGGAATGGGGCATCTTGGTTTCCTTCATGGAGGTCTTCCATCCACCCGTCACTCCCGGCTGCTCCTGGGTGCCAAGATAGCGAGGCGCTTTCACATCCGCATCTGCCTGGAAGACGGCCAGTGCACGGTCTTTCTTATCCCCTGCGGGCCGGTAGCTAAAGGCAGGCATGACCGTCATACCTGTCGCTGTTCCGTTAAGTTCAATGCTGTCCTGATGCGCTGCATCTGGCAGCAACTCCAGCCTCACGGCAGCAATGCGGGTATCCTCAGTGGCAGTGAAGACCATCGTGGTATTTTGGGCTGCCTTAGCGCTGATAAGCAGCCTACCATCCTGCTGCTGGGTGATCTTGGATTCATCCACCGGTTTCGGTGCATCTGGTTTGGCGGCATCCGCTTTGGGCTTGGCTTTGGCCGCACCCTTTTTGGACACAGGAGCCAGCTCTGTACGTACATTTGAGGGCAGGGTAAACCAGATTTCAGGCCGCGCCTCAAGAGTGGTGAGCGTATTTTGGACCCAGGATTTCACACCCTCTTTCGGCGCTTTCTGCACGGCCTTGAGGGCCATCTGATTCATTTGGGTAGTCAGTTTTTCCAGTCGTGTCTTCAGATACGGACTGTCCACCAGGATCTCCGGGGGGAATGGGTATTCATTGGTCCATCCGGCCAATTCTTCGATGGGGGAATAGCGATAGCTGCCGTACACCCCGAACTGCTTCACATCCGCAAAGTAGGCGGACATAGAATAGAAATCGCGTGCGGTATAAGGGTCAAATTTATGATCGTGGCATTCGGCGCAGCCCAGGGTCGCGCCCAGCCATGCTCCGCCCACCGTACGCACGCGGTCGGCCTGGTATTTAGACAGGTATTCCTTTGCCTGGGCACCGCCTTCGCGGGTCATCATGTTCAGCCGGTTAAACCCACTGGCCACTAGTTGCTCCGTCGTCGGATTGGGCAGCAAATCACCTGCGAGCTGCTCCTCCGTAAAACGATCAAACTTCTTGTTAGAATTAAAGGCGGCGATCACATAGTCACGATAGGGAAAGATGCGCTGGTTCTGGTCCCCATGAAAACCCACCGTATCCGCAAAGCGCGCCACATCCAGCCACCAGGCGGCCCAGCGCTCGCCAAAATGGGGGGACTTCATCAGACGCTTCGTCCAGATCTGCACGGTACGCTGCGGGTCGCGGGCAAAAGTCAGCTCAAAGTTTTCCACCTCCTGCGGTGTCGGTGGCAGGCCCACGAGGTCCAGGCTCAGACGGCGGAGGATCGTGCGTGCATCCGCCAGCGGGGCAGGGGAGATGCCTTTCCCTTCCAGCGCATTTTGTACATAAGCATCTATCGGGTGGCCTTTTTTTCCCTCAGGCAGTTCCGGCCTGACTAACGGTGTATAGGCCCAGTGCGGTTCGTACTCAGCCCCCTGCCGGATCCATTCGGCCAGCATTTGCTTCTGTGCATCCGTCAGCGTTTTTTTGGATTCCGGCGGCGGCATCACATCCTCTTCGTCATGGGTATGAATGCGCTCCATGATGCTGCTTTTATCCGGATTTCCGGGCAGGATGGCATTCATTTCCATGGCTGCCTCACGCACATCCAGGCGCAGGTCCGCCTCCCGGTGGTTTTTATCTGGACCATGGCAGGCGAAGCAGTTGTCTGACAAGATTGGCCGGATGTCCCGGTTATAGCGCAGCTTTCCCGTGGGCGCGGCCGATGCGGCAGCGGCGGTCATGGCCAGGAGAATGAACAAGCGGGAAGTCATGGCGAAAAAGGTAAACACACTACCCGGTATATACGCACGCTGGCCAGCCGGGATTTCGCCGCTGCATGGCGGCGTCTGCTCAAAGGCATGGGCATTGCACGCATGGATGCCCATTTTCCTCGGCTCATCAGCCTGTGGCGTCCGTGCAAAACACCTGGAATCCAGCCATTTTCATCAACACTGAATAATCATCCGCTTCAGGGGGTCTGTACGACATCTAGCTTTTCCCCCATGAAAACTGTCAGCCCAAATCTTTCCGTGATTGAATCCTTAGAGGCTCGCCTTGCTCCTGCAGGGGTCGTGGCCCTCACCCTCTCTGCATCGGGTGCCCTCACCATTACTGGAGATGTCCATGCGAACGATTTCACCATCACCGAATCCGGTGATCTGTGGACCATCACCTCGCAAACAGGCACCACCGATTTCAAGTTTAACAATGGTGCAGAAATGAGCGCCATTACCTTTGATGCACCTCTTTCTGTCAAAGCTACCCTGGGCGATGGCGATGATGTGATGGTGCTGGACGGCGTACTGATTCCCAAAACTCTGAACGTCAATACCGGCAATGGCAATGACATCGTGGATCTCACCAGCACGGCCATTTTCAGCACGGCCACCGTGGCCATGGGCAACGGTGATGACACTTTCACAGGGGGCGGTGATCTTTACTTTGCGAAGGGCTTCAGCGTCACCTTGGGGGCAGGTGCCAATACCTTTGATGTGAATGCCGACACCCTGTTGTCCGAAGGCAACATCTCCGCCACTGCCGGAGGAACCATCCTTGAAGATCAGGCCTTTATTCTGAAGGCAGGTGTGGGGGAAATTTTCGGCAGCCTGACTTTGCGCACCACCATAGGCAGCTCCACCGAATTTGAAATTGGAGAACTGCTTTCCGATTCTCTCCTGGTCACGAAGGCCATGACCTTGCAGTCCGCCGCTGGCTCGGATGATGTCACCCTTCGCGGCGACCTGATGGTGGGCGGCGTCTTGTCCCTGAAAATGGGCAATGGCAATAACCTCATCTATACCGATGAGTTGGACCAGCTCAGCACCAAAGGCCTAGCCTATACGGGCGGTACCGGACTGGATGATTTCCGCCTGGAAGCACGCGAAGTCATCGTGGACGGTAGCTTTACCTTCAGCGGCAGTTCTGGCGAAAACTACCTGGACCTGCTCACCACGGAATACCTTGGCATCACCAAAGGGCTGACTTATACGGGCGGCGTGGGACAGGATTCACTCGTCATTGGCGGCCCTGAAGTGGTCGTCATTGGTCAGGTGAAAATGACCGGTTCCAATGGTTTCAATTATCTTGGCATTGATGCCACCTGGGCAGATCTCGGCAGCCTCGCCTACAGTGGCGGCACCGGGGCGGATCTTGTGGAAATCGGCCACCTTGAGGGGGACTCTGAACTGGTCACTGTCTATGGTGGCATGTCCCTGGCTATGAGCAGCGGCGATTCCGAAGTGCACCTGCTGGATACTTATATCCGTGGAAACCTCTCCATCACTACCAAAGCCGCCCTCGGTTACCTGGATAATATCTGGCTTCTGGATAGCGATTTCGACGGCTCCGTCTCTGTCAATATGAGCGGCACCGCTGACAGCTATGTGGAAGTCCGCGATGGCATCTTCAATGGCAACGTGACCCTTCGCACTGGGGCAGGCTATGACGAAGTCCGCTTTGATACGGATATCGACTCCTCCTCCATCTACAGTGAGTGGAATGGATATGTCCGCGTTTATCTCGGCTCCGGTGATGATGAATTCTACGCAGGCGGCACACCCACCCAGTCCACCGTCGGCCACGTGGGCAATGATTTTAACTACTACGTGGACGTCTATGGAGATGCTGGTTACGACACGGCTTACTTCATGAGCACCGCAGATTATAACAATGGATTCAACTACGACGACCCATGGATCTTCAGCATTGAAGACTATGCCTGAAATAAAAAGGGTGAGGATTCGAGATCCTCACCCTTTTCATGAATCAGTCTTTCAAAGCAGCGTGCGCAGGGATGCGGACGCTGCTTTGGTTTGGGCTCAGGGCTCCTTGGCGTAATCTGCAAAAGCCTCAGCGATCTTGGCTGCCTTTTCATCACCCAGGTGGAAGATGAAGCGGTGGCGCAGGGTGATTTTTTCACCTTTCTTCAGTGTCACAGCACCATTCTCAGCCTTCGGGTCCAGGGACTGCGTGCCAAATGGATTGGCGGTGAAGAGACCGTATGTGCGCACATGCCATGGGGTAGGGTGGCGAAAGCTCTTGGGGTGGTTCAGCATAGCCACACCTACCTGCTTGCCGTCCACTTCACCATAGTAGTCACACCAGGTGGCGCGCTTAGCCCAGGCATCGGCATCTGTCTCGCCTTCGCTGTTGATGATCTTGCCGGTGCCCGGTGTTTTCTTTTCTTTTTCCACCGCCATGTTAGTCGGCACACGGATGCTCAGGCCGGAATCTTTTTTGTCATCCACCAGCGTGTCGCCCTCGGTGGCGATGAGGTCGATGTCGATATCAATGAGACGGGTTTCACCCACCACTTTGAAAGTATGATGGCGCACTTCTTCGATGGTCTTCTTGCCATCTGGTCCCACGTAGTCGGAGACGGTGGTGAAGGAGGCTGTTTCACCTTCCTTGATGTCCTTCAGTTCGCGATGCTTGATGGCACCCAGGTGTTTTACACGTTCGGCTGTTTTCGGATTCTTGCTTTCACCAAAGGTGGCGGCTTCCGCCCAGGTGTCATAACCGCCTATGTTTTCGTGGCCGAAGCACAGGCCGCGATGGTGCGGGTGGTCATGCTGCTCACCTTCCACGGTCTTCATCGGGTAGGCGCGGGTCATCGTCTGGCCGCCAGGGCCGATGATGGGCCACAAGTAAGGCTTATTGGCCTGATCCACCACGAGTTCGGTGAAAAATTGGCCGTCAATTTTGACCACGGCACCGCCTGTGGGAGTCTTTTCGACGGTGAATGTAGCTGCGGCGGCGCTCAGTGAGAGCGAGCCGAGTAGAAGGGCGGATAGGATGGGCGTGAACTTCATGAGTGAATGTGGCACAAGGACGTATATCAACGTTCTTGCAATGCATATTCTTCCGCCCTCCATTCATCATTCCGTGATGGCGGCATGCGCATTTCTGAGTAAGCACTCACCCCCTTCTTTTTCTTCACGACCCTATGGCCGGCTTTTTCAAATCTCTCATCCAACGCTTCACGAAACCCGACATCGATTGGGATGACCTGGAGGCCGCCCTCATCGCCGGTGACCTCGGGCCCCGGCTCAGTCTGCAAATTGTGGATGACCTGAAGGATCAGGCTCGCAAGCTCCACGGAGCAGACATTGTGCAAGTGACCCGGGAGCACATCCGCAAGATCCTGCCCGAAGCGCCTAAACCGCTAACCCGGCTGGAAGGGAAACCAAAAGTGGTCCTGGTTATCGGTGTCAATGGCACCGGCAAGACCACCTCCACCGCCAAGCTGGCCCATCTGCTGCACAAGGGCGGACACAAGGTCGTCCTCGCCGCTGCGGATACCTTCCGTGCGGCCGCTGTGGAGCAGCTCGAAGTCTGGTCCCAGCGCTTGAATATCCCCATGGTCAAAGGACCGCCGAATGGCGATCCTGCCTCTGTTTGTTTTGAGGCCTATGACCTGGCCTCCAAGACCGGAGCGGATTTCCTCCTCTGCGACACCGCCGGGCGTCTCCATAACAAGCACAACCTCATGGAGGAGCTGAAAAAAATTCATCGCATCCTCGGGCGCAAAGACAGCACCTCCCCGCATGAAGTCCTCCTTGTCGTGGATGCCACCACCGGTTCCAATGCCTTGCAGCAGGCACGTGAATTTAACAAAATTATCCCTCTCTCCGGCGTCATCGTCACCAAGCTGGATGGCAGCGGCAAAGGCGGCATCCTGGTGACCATTCAGCAGGAGCTCGGCGTGCCCACCCGCTACATCGGCCTGGGTGAAAAGGTGGAGGAATTTCAAGCCTTCGATTCCCAACGTTTTGTCGAGGAACTGCTATGAGCATCGAGCTGCCGCCCGCCATCGATCTCATCTCGGACGCCCACTTCATGCGCGAGGCCCTGCGCATGGCGCAAAAAGCTGCCCGTCAGGACGAGGTGCCCATCGGTGCCGTCATCGTCCACCAGGGGCAGATCATTGGCCGCGCCTGGAACCAAGTGGAAACACTCAAGGATGCCACCGCCCATGCGGAAATGCTGGCCCTCACCCAGGCGGAAAGCGCCATGGAGGACTGGCGCCTGGCTGACTGTGATCTCTACGTGACCAAAGAGCCTTGTCCTATGTGTGCCGGGGCCATCATGCACTGCCGCATTCGCCGCGTCATCTTCGGCTGTGGCGACCCCAAAGGCGGTGCCGCCGGCGGTTTCTGGAACCTCCTCCAGGCCCCCAACCTCAATCATCGCAGCGAGATCACCCCCGGCGTTTTGGCCGAGGAAAGCGTCGCCCTGTTAAAGTCCTTTTTTGCCGAGGCCAGAAAACGCAAAGCCCTCGGCCAAATCCATACCAAAGGACTCGGCGGAGTCTCCTCCTCCCCAGACATCTTCGACGGCCCCTAGCCATTGATCCAGAGCGTAGTTTGCAACCACGCTCACAAGCCGCTGGGAAGCCCCCTACTGCGTCGCAAACTTCGTCAGCAGCCCACGCTTCCGCGTGAGGCGCAGGATCCACAGGAAAAGCCCTCCGGCAGCCGCCAGATACACCAGATTAAGCGCGAAGGACTGGACCAGCAGCGTCATATTCATCGTGCCCGTTTTCATCACCTCGCGCATGCCCTCAAAGATATACGTGGCCGGGAAAGACCAAGCGATGGGCTGCGCCCAGGAAGGCATATCCGCCACCGGATAAAACACCGCCACCGCAGGCTGGATAAAGAATGGTACCGCCCAGGCCAGCGATTCCGCCGCCTGGCCCCAGCGCAGGATCAGCGCCGTGGAGATCATCCCCAGCGACCACCCAAAAAGCATCAAGTTCAGGAAAAACGGTACCAGCCACCATTCCAGCACGAACACATTAAACGAATAACCAAACCACGCGATGGACCCCAGCACCACACCCGTGATGGCGATGCGCAGCACCCCCACCGCAAAGGTCGCGCCCAGGTATTCGGAGGTCCGCACAGGGGCGACAAAGATGTTCAGCAGATTGCGCGTCCACACATCCTCAAGGAATGAAATGGCCACCCCCTGCTGTGCACGAAACATGATGTCCCACAGGATCATCGCGCCGAGCAGGAAGAGGATGTAATTGCCAAATTCATGCGTCGTGTTGCGCTGCAAAAACAGCGTCAGGTTTCCCCACACCAGCAGGTCCACCACCGGCCAGAATACCATCTCCACCAGGCGCACCGGATTCCTTGTATAAAGGAAGATGTACCGCAAAACCAAAGCCCAGATTATTCGCAAATTCATAATGGTTGATCAATAAAACACGCTTCCTGTGGATTCCGCCTCATGCCTCCAGGTCCCCGCTGCGGGCGATCTTGATGAACACATCCTCCAGCGAGTTTTCGGAAAACTTTTTCACAATCTGGTCCGGCGTCCCTTCCGCCACGATCTTGCCCTTGTGCAGGAAGATCACCCGGTCGCACACTTCCTCGATGTCACGCATGTTGTGGCTCGTGTACAGGATGCCGATGTTCCGCTCACTCTGTACCCGCCTCACCACTTTGCGCACCTTGTCGGCGATGTCCGGGTCAAGGCTTGCTGTCGGTTCATCCAGCATCAGCAGTTCAGGATCATTCAGGAAGGCCTTGCACAAATTTACACGCGTGGATTCCCCGGCGGAAAGTTGTCCCGTGACCCGGTTTCTCAGTTCCGTCACCTCCAGCAGTTCCAGCAGCTCGGCGATTTTCTTCTTCGCATTGGGTACGCCATAGATCTGGGCAAAGACCTGGAGGTTCTGCCACACCTTCAGGTTTCCTGGCAGGGCCACATAGGCGGAGGAAAAATTCGTCTTCTTCAGGATCTCGATCCGGTTTGCCTCCAGCGCCTTGCCAAAGGCAAAAAGGTCGCCCGAGGTTGGCAGGGTCAGCCCCAGCATGCAGTTCATCGCCGTCGTTTTTCCCGCCCCGTTTGCCCCCAGCAGCCCCAGGATTTCCCCACGGTGCAGCTTGAATGAAAAACGGTCCAGTGCCTTCACCCCGTCGAATTCGCGGGTGAGTTCACGGGCTTCCAAAATGACTTCGCGCGTGTCGGTGGCTGGCATGGGCGCGCAGATTCGCTGGGAAGTGCAGAAATGCAAGAGCGGCCCGCACTTGCTGAACCCAGATAGACCGCCAGCCCTGCCTCAGCTTCACTGGCGGCTCAGTTCCAGTTCGATCTCCAGAAATTTATCCGCCAGTGGAGCCGTGAGATACCAGTGGTTGCTTTCACGTCCCAGCACCGTTTTGATCCTCCCCACACCCCGTCCCGCATTCCGGATTTCATACCACACACTCCGGGATGAAGAAGAATTGGAACGATCATACAAAAAGTTGAAGTAGGGGTTGCGGCTGCCATCCGGCCCAATTCCTGCCCACACAATGTCTTTGGCGTTCTTTTGATGGAGCTGGACTGAGATGACACGGTCCAGCGCATCTGTGATGAAGTGGATTTCATCAAAAACCTCCCCCCGGTCCAGGATGCCTAGATTGCCCCCGATATGCCAAAAGTGGATACTCAGCCCCTCTGGAAAGCACAGGCGGTTAGCGCGGTCAGACCTTAGCTTATAAGACCCTTTGGGCAACGTCGCCAGAGCATCGCCGATAGGCATCAGCCATGTGATGCTGCTCCAGATTTTTTCGGGAGTGCCGGAGGTGCTCTGCAGCACCTTACGGGAGTATTCAGCCAGACTCTGCAGCAGCACTTTGCGGCTATACAGGCTGGAGGGTATCCACGGATCATACAGAGCCATCTCACCCGGCTTCGGATTCAGCTTATCCGCAGCATGCACCTGGTCAGGCCTTGGCGTGTCCGCCACAGGGGCCAACGATTTTTGCCGGAGACCACGGATGAGTCCTGAGGCGCTGCCTTCTTCAAGATAGCGCGTGGCTTCGGAATCAAAGGTAAGTGTCACCGTTTGCTGATTCGGGTACGTCACCCGCAGTGTATCATGATCCAGCGCTTCCCATTGGCTGACCTGCTTTTCTCGGGTGAGCAGCGTACCATCCGCACGAAAGCAGACTAAAGTATCCGCTGTCGGGCTCTGCCAGGTCCATAAATACCCCTGGACGGCCTTGGCCAGCTCCGCTGCCGTCGTGCGTGGGGGATTGGAAACCGGTGCCGCTGTTTCAGCTTCAACCATCCCCCCTTGGGTGATAAAAAGGGCAATAAACCAGCAGAAGGATCTGAATTTCTTAAGATTAAAACGAGGCATCATGCTCAGTGGAACTGGATGTAGGCTGCAATGCAAACAGCCTGCTAAGAATCAGGCTAGCAGATTAAATTCCAATTCGATAGCCTAATACAAATGTTTATCGGTAAATTGTGCGATTCTTACAGGCGATTTTTCTCCGTCCTTTGCGGATCACCTTCAAATAAGACTGTCCAAAACCATGGCCAGCACTCCTAATGGAGCCTGACCAACCATGAAAAGACTGACCCTGTTGCTATCATCCCTCACCCTCCTGGCTCAGGCCGCTACGGAATCTGACGTTCTCGTCTATGGCGCCACCCCCGGCGGATTCTGCGCCGCCATCGCCGCCGCCAGGGAAGGGGCTTCCGTCGTTTTGCTTGAGCCCACCGACCACATCGGCGGCGTCAACACCGGCGGCTTGAGCTTTAGCGATTCCAACCAGACCGTTCGCAACACCGTCATGGGCCTCTTCGACGAATGGCATAGCCGCGTCGAGAAAGACTATGTCCAGCGCGGCATTGAGCTGCCGTATAAGGTCAGCGTCAAAGACCAGAGCAAGTGGACCTATGAACCCAGTGTCGCCATGCGCATCACAAAGCAGATGCTAGATGAAGCGGGTGTCAAGGTCCTGCCCGAGCATGAACTCAAGACGGTGCTCAAAGATGGCCCGCACATCACTGGTCTCACCACCACCCAGGGAGAGTTTACGGCCAAAACATTTGTCGATGCCACTTATGAAGGAGACCTCCTCGCCGCTGCGGGTGTGAGCTGGACCATCGGGCGCGAGGGCAAAAAGGAGTTTGGTGAATCCTTCGCTGGCAAGCAGTATCCTAAATCCAAACTCCCCATCAATGGTTTTGATGAAAACGGTAAAGTCCTCCCCCTCATCACCACCGATGATGCTGGTGCCGAGGATGAAGGGGATAAAAACGTCATGGTGTATAGCTTCCGCCTCTGCCTGACGAAGGAGGCGGCCAACCGTGTGCCCTTCCCGAAGCCCGCTGCTTATGATCCGGCTCGGTTCGAGGTCCTGCGCCGTTATTTTGCTGCCGAAAGACAGCCCCATCTTCTTTGGGATCTCTATCCTCTGCCTAACAACAAGTTTGATGCTAACAACGGCATCGGCAAGCATTTCTCCATGGGCCTGGTCGGTGCCTGCAATGGCTGGAGCGAGGCCGATGCCGCTGGCCGGGCAAAGATCTGGGAAGCGCACAAGCAATACACCCTGGAGCTCTACCACTTCCTGACCACCGATGCCGCCGTGCCCGAGTTCCTACGCAAGCAATTGGGTGAGCTGGGCCTCTGCAAAGATGAGTTCCCAGAATACGGCCACTGGTCACCCCAGCTTTATGTTCGCGAGGGTCGTCGTATGCAGGGCATGTACGTCGTCAGCCAGAAGGACATCATGGACCAGCCGGAAAAGGAAGACGCCATCGCCGTCTCCTCCTTTCCCATTGATTCACATGACTGCCAGCGCGTAGCCCTGAAGGATGGCGGCGTCATCAATGAAGGCACCATTTTTCCTGTGCGCATCCCAGGGCGCAGGCACGGCTATGCTTACCACATCCCCTATCGCAGCGTGCTGCCCCGGCCTGAAGAATGTGATAACCTCCTCGTTCCAATCGCCCTTTCTTGCACTCATGTGGCCATCTCCTCCATCCGTGTGGAACCCACCTGGATGATTCTCGGCCAGAGTGCCGGCATTGCGGCTGCCCTTTCCGCCAAGCAAAACGTCGCCGTGCAGAAGCTCCCCTATGTCCTGCTGAAGGAGCGGCTGCTCGCTCAAAAACAAGTGCTGGAACTCCCGGTGCTCCCTGAGCTTCCTCCAGAGGCGGTGACTGAAATGAGCATTGATCCCTCAAAACTGGAAGGCATTGTTCTCGATGATTCCCGGGCGGAACTGGCCGGTGCTTGGAAAAAGGCATCCAGTTTCAAACCCTATGTCGGTAACGGTTACCTGCACGATGACCGCCGCGCCGATGGGCAATCAGTGGCCACCTTCCAGTTCAAAGTTCCAGCCAGTGGCAAATACGAAGTTCGCATGGCCTATTCGGCACATGAAACACGCGCGAAAAATGTTCCGGTCGAAATCGTCAGCGGCAGCCAGACCAGCCGTCTCACAGTGGACCAGACTCAGCCCTTCCCAAAAGCGGAAGGCTTCCGCAGCATCGGTTCCGTAGAATTGGCGGAAGGGGCAGCCACCCTTAAAATCAGCAACGAAGGCACGGCTGGTTTTGTCATCCTCGATGCCATCCAACTGGTTAAAGCGAACTAGTCCGCCACGCCTGTCTAGGGGCTTCACGCCTTGTGAAGCCCCAACTCATCACGTTCATTTCGTCGGGAACGGATTCCGCTCATCAAACCCGGCCTGATGCCAGTAAGGGTAAGTCTTCGGCTTGTCGCTCGCCGCATCCAGCTTAGCCACCTGCTCAGTTGTCAGGTTCCAGCCCACTGCACCCAGGTTCTGTCTCAGTTGTTCCTCCGTCCGAGCACCGATGATCACGGTGGAAACCGTCGGCCTTTGCAGCAGCCAGTTCAGCGCCACCTGCGGTACTGATTTGCCCGTTTCCGCCGCCACTTCATCCAGGGCATCCACCACCTTGTAAAGGTACTCATCATCCACCTGCGGACCCATCTGGTTGCTCAGTGTGTGGTTCAGTCGGCTCGTCTCCGGGCGTGGCTGGTTGCGCCGGATTTTCCCCGTTAGCCGTCCCCAGCCCAGCGGGCTCCACACCACCGCGCCCACCTTTTGGTCCAGCCCCAGAGGCATCAGTTCCCACTCATAATCCCGCCCGATCAGCGAATAATAAGTCTGGTTGGCCACATAGCGTGAAAGGCCAAATTTTTCCGCATAAGCCTGCGCCTTCATCAGGTGCCAGCCGGAAAAATTGGAGGCCCCGATGTAGCGGATCTTCCCGGCTCGCACCAGATCATCCAGCGTGTTCATCACCTCTTCCACCGGCGTCATCGCATCGAATCCGTGGAGCTGATAAAGGTCGATGTAATCCGTGCCCAGCCTTTTCAGGCTCGCATCCACCGCACGGGTGAGATGCCAGCGGGAGGAACCCACATGGTTAGGCCCGTCGCCAAAACGGAAGGTGCCTTTGGTGGAGATGAGCACTTCGTCACGGCGGCCCTTGATCGCCTGGCCCAGGATCTCCTCTGCCATGCCCATGGAGTAAATGTCTGCGGTATCAAACATGTTCAGTCCGTGCTCCAGGCAGATGTCGATGAGCCGTGATGCCTCGGAAACATCCGATGCCCCCCATTCCTTGAAAAATTCCGTGCCACCACCAAAGGTGCCCGTTCCAAAGGTCAATACCGGTACTTTGAATCCTGATCCGCCGAGTTGTCTGTATTCCATAAGAGTGTGTTCGTTTTGAGGTTAAGAATGTGTTTTGGAGGCAAGGGAAGTGTTGATGTCCTGAAACACGCCAGCGGCGATTTCAAAGGAGCGCAGCCGCGCTTGCGGGTCAAAAATGTGCGCCGTTGCAATGAGCTCGTCCGCCTGCGTCGCGTCCAGTAAAGTCTCGATCTGTCGGCGCAGTGTCACTGGACCGCCCACCGCTGAGCAGCTCGTCATCCGGTCCACCTGCGCTGCTTCCACCGGATTCCACACTTCGTCGATGTCATCCACCGGTGCCTGGAGTTCCCGAGGCCTGCCCCGGATCAGGTTCAGAAACACCTGCTGTAGGGAGCTGAAAAGCCGTGTCGCCTCATCATCTGTATCGGCCGCGATGACGTTCACGCCCACCATTGCATGTGGCTTGTCCAGAAACACGGATGGTTTGAACCGCGTCCGGTAAATATTCAGCGCCTGATACAAAAGCTCCGGCGCAAAGTGGGAGGCAAAGGCAAACGGCAGCCCTGTCTCCGCCGCCAAACTCGCACTGAAGGTGCTGCTGCCTAACAAATAGATGGGCACATTCGTATCCTGTCCAGGCACCGCCCGCACTTTTTGTCCTGGCTGTATTTTGCCCAGGTAGCCTTGCAACTCTTGCAGGTCTTCAGGAAAGGTATCCCCGCTGCTGCCCAGTCCCCGGCGCAACGCCCGTGAAGTCGTCTGGTCCCCACCCGGTGCCCGTCCCAGGCCCAGGTCGATCCGCCCCGGATATAGGGATTCCAGGGTGCCAAACTGCTCCGCAATCACCAGCGGCGCATGGTTCGGCAGCATGATTCCGCCGGAGCCGATTCGCATCTTCGTGGTCCCTCCTGCCAGGTGGCCGATCACCACCGACGTCGCCGCGCTGGCCACCCCGGGGATGTTGTGATGCTCCGCCACCCAGTAGCGGTGGTATCCCCATCGCTCCGCATGTTGAGCTAGGTCCAGCGACCGGCTCAGGGCCTCAGATGCCGTGCTCCCTTGCACAATCGGCACTAGGTCCAGGACAGAATAAAGGAACCCGGATGTACGTTTCATAGTGCTGGGTAATCGGTGTAGCCCTTCGGCCCGTCTGCATAGAACGTCTGTGGATCCGCCGGATTTAAAGCCGCCTTTTTGGCAAACCGCTCCGGCAGGTCAGGATTAGCGATGAAGGGTACCCCAAAAGCAACCGCATCCGCATCTCCAGCTGCGATGATTTCATTGCCCGTTTCCAGGGTAAACTTTTCATTCGCCACATACACCCCGCCAAAGGCCTTCTTCAGCGCAGGCCCCAGGCTGTCTGGACCCTGCTTCTCACGGGCACAGATAAAGGCAATCTTTCGCCGCCCCAGTTCACGCGCCACATAACCAAAAGTTTCGCCAGGGTTTGCATCCCCTATATCATGAGCATCCCCACGCGGTGCCAGATGCATGCCCACCCGGTCCGCTCCCCAGACGGAGATGGCCGCATCCGTCACCTCCAGCATCAGCCGCGCCCGGTTTTCTACCGATCCGCCATACTCGTCCGTGCGCAGATTGGTCTTCGTCTGTAAAAACTGGTCCAGCAGGTAGCCGTTCGCACCGTGGATTTCCACCCCGTCAAACCCGGCTTTCTGCGCATTCTCTGCACCTTTGCGATAAGCCTCAATCACCCCGGGGATCTCAGTCAGCTCCAGCGCCCGTGGCGTTACAAAAGGCTTCTCCGGCCGTACCAAGCTCACATGTCCCGCAGGCTTCACCGCGCTCGGGGCCACTGGCAGCTCTCCATTGAGAAACATGGGGTCAGACATCCGGCCCACATGCCACAGCTGTAAGAAGATGCGCCCCCCCGCCTCATGCACCGTTTTGGTGACCAGCTTCCAGCCTTCCACCTGCTCATCAGACCAGATACCCGGCGTATTCGCATACCCAACTCCCATGGGGGTGACGGACGTAGCCTCACTCAAAATCAAGCCCGCTCCGGATCGCTGGCGGTAGTATTCCGCCATCAATGCATTCGGGACACGCTCAGTCCCGGCGCGGCTGCGGGTCAGGGGAGCCATAAAAATGCGATTGGGCAGGTGCAGGGAGCCGAGCTGAAGCGAATCAAAAAGGGAGGACATATATGTTAGTTCTATTGTTCACTAATACGGAACTAAAGAATCATTGAACTGCAAGTGATTTTTGTGTATGATTAAAACCATCAGACCGCTCCACCATCCTTCACCCGAAAGCATCACCGTCACAGGCATCCTCCACGCCCTGTCTGATCCGGTGCGGATCAGCATTGTCGCGGAGCTTCGCAAGGCCGAAGGCGGGCTTAACTGCATCGAGACCACCAGCCGTCTCCAGTTCTCCATGCCCAAGTCCACCTGCTCCCAGCATTACCGCATTTTGCGTGAATCCGGATTGATCTATAGCGAGCGACGCGGAGTGGAACTGACCAGCCGGGTCAGGCGTAAAGAATTGGACAGCCGCTTCCCCGGCCTCCTGGATGCCATCCTCAAAGCCTGGCGCAAAGAGCAGGAAGGTTAGCCCGGCAGTTTCAAGATGACTTCACAACCAACTCTCCCCGCCCGGCACCCATCTCTCACCGTGCTGCCCTGGCTGGTAGCGGTGGCCCTGTTCATGGAGAACCTGGACGCCACCATCCTCAATACGGCCGTCCCCACCATGTCCGCCAGTCTCGGCGTGGAGCCGCTGAGCCTGAAGTCCGTCCTTACCAGTTACACGCTAAGCCTCGCCGTCTTCATTCCCGTCAGCGGCTGGATGGCAGATCGTTTTGGTACAAAGCGTGTCTTCTCCCTGGCCATCGTCCTCTTCACCATCGGCTCCCTCCTGTGCGCCGTCTCGTACAATCCGCCCATGCTGGTCGTCTCCCGCATCATTCAGGGCATGGGAGGAGCCATGATGATGCCCGTGGGTCGCATCGCCCTCGTTCGCTCCTTCCCCCGGTCCGAGATGCTCAGAATAACCACTTATGTGATCATTCCTGCTCTCATCGGACCCCTCATCGGCCCCTCCCTGGGCGGAGCCATCATTCACTGGTTTTCCTGGCGCATCATCTTCCTCTTGAATGTCCCCTTTGCTATCGCCGGTCTTTGGCTCGCCTCCCGGCACATGCCGGATTTCCGGGACACAGAAGCCCCTCCTTTAGACAAGTCCGGCTTCTTCCTCTTCGGCAGCGGCATCGCCCTCCTTTCCTATGTGCTTGAGGTCTTCGGTGAGCACACCCTTTCCCCGATGACCCTCGGCCTCATGACCCTCGTTTCCCTGGGGCTTCTGACCGCCTACTGGCGGGATTCACGTCAAAGCAGCGCTCCATTGCTATCCGTCCGCCTGTTTAAAATACGCACCTTCCGCCTATCCGTCATCGGCGGTTTCGTCACCCGCCTCGGCGTCGGCGGCATGCCCTTTCTGCTGCCGCTTCTTTATCAAATTGGCCTCGGTTTCCCGCCTTGGCAGGCGGGCCTTCTCACCATCCCGCTCGCCCTCGCCGCCATTGGCATGAAGGTCATCAGCCGCCCGCTGCTCGCCCGCTTTGGTCACCGCCCCGTGCTCATTGTGAATACCGTCTTGTTAGGCCTCAACATCACCATCTTTACCCAGGTTGGTCCCGGCACCAGCATCTGGATGATCCTCCCCCTCAGCTTCACCCAGGGGTTCTTTTCCTCCCTCCAGTTCACCAGCATGAACACCCTCATCTTCGCCGATGTGGACGACCGCGATGCCAGCAAAGCCAGCAGCCTAGCCAGCACCGGCCAGCAGATGTCCGCCAGCTTCGGCGTCGCCATCGCCTCCATGCTCACCGCCTTCTTCATCGGCGGCCTGGACCAGACCAATCCCCTCGTCACCGTCCCCGCCCTCCATCACGCCTTCCTCACCATGGGCCTCCTCACCATGCTCTCCTCCTTCACCTTCTGGAGCCTCAAAAACAGCGACGGCGACAACGTCAGTCTCCACCACTCCCCCACCCAGCCGGAGGCGTAACAAAAAGCACTCCCGAGCTTGAGCTCGAAAAAGTCTGCAGCTTATTGAACCACGGGAAAGCTCAAAACAAAGTCCTCGGGTCTATGCGACTGCTGAAACCTTCTGTCTGTCCAGCTCTACAAGGGTGCACTCATTAAGAGCCTCCAAGATTGCAGGCAAATGCTGTTCAAACATCCGTCGAGTGTCTTTCAGTCCCATGTTTCCTGTTCTCACCAGAACTAGTTTCCATGGGCGTCCCTGTAGCAGGTGCGAATGATAAAAATCGGTATCTTTGGTTACCACGATTCTCTGCTCAGCCATGGAGACGGTGTTTAGCTGTCCGTCTCTGGATGCGTTCTGATCAGGTAAATCCAAGGTGTGAATGACGTCCTGGCCTGCCTCTTCAAAGACCTTTTTCAGACTTGGCGGCAGGTGTGCATCAATGAGGAATTTCATGCGGTGACCAGTTGCCAGCTGCGCATTTTAAGAGACTGGGTAGCAAACTGCAGACATGCCAGCAAATCCTCACGCTCCAGGTCTGGAAACTCCGCCAGTACATCCTCAAAACTGTCTCCGGCTGCGAGATATTCGAGCACTGACTCCACGGGATAACGCATCCCCCTGATCGTGGGCTTTCCGTGGCAGATCTCAGCATCAATCACGATTCTGTGCAGAAGGCTTTGGGACTCACTCACTGTCATACCTTCAGCTTCGTCTCAGAATCCAAAAACTCAACCCCGCGCAATCCTCTGCTGCAGCAGTACCTCAAAAAACAGCAGCCCCAGCAATGCCAGTAAGAATGGCTGCCAAAGTTCACTTCCATGCCGCCTAGTGCGGTCCAGCTTCTGCCAGGCATCGAAGGACTCCACGAATGCCACATCATACCGGTCAGCAATCTTCTTCACCTGCTCCGCAGGTAGCGCCGCCAGATTGGATTCCGCCGCGTCCAGGTTGTAGGCCATGAGCTGCGTCTTGTTGCCCTGCGTCAATTTATAGATCCCCGGTGCCGTGATGGCAGGGGATTCCAGCAGCCCCTGCTCGCCCTCCGCTTTCACCTTCAGTTCCTGGATCTGTCCGGTCGGCCCTCGCAGCGCATACTCCTGGCCCACTCGGTCCTTCGGCAGCACTGCGCGCAGCGGTTTCCCCACCTCCGCCCAGGCTGTCACGGCGCTTTGCGTCGCCAGATAAGTCACCAGCCTCTGCATCATCGGCACAAAGAAAGGCTGGAGCGGCAGATTGCTCCACTCCGCATCCGCCGTTGTCGCCGCCAAGATCACGCGGCCTCGCTCATGCGCTTTCTCGATGAATAGCGGCGTCCCCCGGTCCAGTTGCAGCAGCGGCTGCGTATCCGCATTTTCAGGTGCATCAAATTCCAGCCAGCTTTGGAACTCCGCATCCTGCAAGCGCCCTCCGCGTGCATCATTGAAATAGACCATCGCTGGATGCGTCAGCCGTTGTTGCAGAACCCGCGCAGGCGAGGCCGTAGTGGTCGCCCTTTGCAGCCCCTTGATTTTCGTTGGCAATAGTCCTGCTCCATTTTTGTAAAACTCCCGGTTATACCAGTCCAGGTCACAATGCGGTCCCGCAAAGACAATCAGCCCGCCGCCCGCCTTCACAAACTTGTCCAGTTCCACTAGCTTGTTGCCTTGCAGTCGGTCCACATCCGCCATCACGATGATTTCCTTGCCCTTGTAATCATCATCCCGCAGCCGCCGTGAATCCACCTTCGTGATGCGGATCAGGTCCTTCAGCTCCGCCTGCGCAGAGAGATACGGCGTCAGCGCCAGCTCCAAAAAATCCGCAGCCCCGCCCAGCGGCTCCAGGCTCGGGTCCCCGTCCACCAGCAGCACATTCAGCTGGTTGCGCACCTGCACCACCGAGTAAAAAGCATTGTCATCCGGGAAGCTGTCCCCCTCCAGCCGCACTGCCAGGGAATGATCCCCCACCTCGCCAAAAGCATGCGTAAAGCTGATCACCGCCTCACCCTCCGGGGCCAGCGAAACGCGCGATGTCCTCAGCCGCGCCCCATCCGTCTCCAGATGCACCGCCACATCCTGCCACGCACGTTTTCCATGATTCCGAATCCTCACCCGCAGGCCGATGGGCTGCTCCTCCGCCACCACCAGGGCGGATAGCTCCGCACTCGCGATGCTCAAGTTCTCGGTCAGATCACTGGTTAGGCGGTAAAAGGTCACTTGTGGTTTCGGCTCCTGCTTCAGCAGCGTCTCCAGCGCAGGCAGGGCCGCCCCGTCCGCCGCGCTCTGCCAGTCACTCGCCTGGAAATCAGACAGGATCGCCAGCTCCCGCGCCCCGTTCGGTGCCTGGGAAAGCGCCGCCCCCGCCGCTTGCAGCGCATCATTCACCTTCACCGGCCCCGCCTGGTTCGTCGCATCCGCCAGTTGTTTGGGGATCACCTCCAGCATGCTGGTGGACTGATCCATCAGCCGCCTAGCCGTCCCACCGGCCAGCACCACCTGCGCATCAGATCCCTTCGGCTGCGCCTCCAGCACCTGCCCCACATCCGCCCGCGCCCGCTCCGCAGGGGATCCACCTGCCGACGGAGCCCGCATGGAAAAGGAATCATCCAGCATCATCACCAGTGATGTCTTGCCCAGGCCAAAGGAACGCAATGCCGTTAAAACTGGTCGCGCCAGGCACAGCGCCAGCACGATCGGTATGGCGATCCTCACCGCCAGCAGCAGCCACTGCTCGATGTTCAGCTTCCGTTTCCGCTGCTTCAGCATCTGCTGTAGCAAATGCATCGCCCCCCAACGCACCGTCTGCACCCGCCGTTTATTCAGCAGATGGATCAGCAGCGGCACCAGAAAAGCAGCCCCGCCAGCAAGGAGAAAGATGTTGAGGAAAGTCATGGGCAGGAAAGGGGATTTGGGAGCAGCGGCGCAAAGTGCTCAGTTCGCAGTGCGCAGTTCTCAGTCATTGCTGAAATCCCTCCAGTGGGAAGTGGAAAAAAGTGCCCAAGACTGAGCACTGAGCACTGAGCACTACTCCCCTTTGTCTCCCCCACCTTCTTAAGCTCTTCCTCATCCCCTCATCCTCAGTGAAAGATAGCTCCTCAGTGCCGCCGCGTGTGATTCATCCGTCGGCAGGCTCAGGTAGTCCACCTGGTGTTTGCGAAAGCCCTCCTTGAGCTTCTCTTGAAAGTCTTTCAGCACCTCCATGTATCGCAGCCGCACCGCCGCAGGATCCAGCAGCAGCACATCCTCCGCGTTCTCCAGGTTTTCAAAACGCGACCACTGGCCAAAGGGAAACTCCAACTCATCCCGGTCCCAGAGCTGCATCGCGATGACCTCATGCCCCTTTTTGCGCAGCACCCCGATGGCTTTCAAAATGGCGGCCGCATCATCAAAGAAATCGCTGATCAGGATCACCAGTCCCCGCCGCTTCAGCCGCTGCGCCAGCGATTCCAAAACCGGGGCTAGTGAAGTGTCCTTGCCGGGCTGCGTTTTGATCAGCGTCTCCAGCATGTAATGCAGGTGCGTGATGCGCGTCTGGTTCGGGATGAAATCGCGGATCTTCGTGTCAAAAGTCACCAGCCCCACTGCATCCTGTTGCGACATCAGCAGGTAGGCCATCGCCGCCGCCAGCTTGCGGGCATAGTCAAATTTCAGCACCCCCTTCTGCCCCCGGTAGTTCATGGAGCCGCTCGCATCCAGCACCAGCGTTGCCCGCAGATTCGTCTCCTCGTCAAACTCGCGGATGTAAAACCGGTCCGCCCTACCAAAAATCTTCCAGTCCAGCCGCCGGATATCATCCCCTTGCACATAAGGTCGATGCTGGCGGAACTCCACACTGAACCCCTTATGCGGTGAGGCATGCTGCCCCGTCGTGAATCCCTCCACCACCGTCCGCGCAAAGAGCTGCAAGCTCTGCAGACTCGTGATGTCTTCAGCTTCAAGGATGGAGGACAGTGTGGCCATTAAGTGTTTTTAGACAGGATTGCAGGATTGCCAGGATTCACAGGAGAAAACCTTGAGTCTGTTTTGACGCCAGTCCTGACAGCCAGTAAAAAATAAAAGCAGTTTCATGTGAATCCTGAAAATCCTGCAATCCTGTCTAAAATTCAGACTCTTTACAGCACCTTCCCCCCCGGCTTCTTCACCTTTGCGATCAGTTCCTTCACGATCATGTCCACCGTGATCCCCTCCGCTTCCGCGTGGAAGGTTGGCACCAGACGGTGTCGGAGTGCGGGCATCGCCAGCGCCTCGATGTCATCCGTCGTCACATGCGTCCGCCCGTGCAGCAGCGCCCGCACCTTGCCTGCCAGCACCAGCATTTGGCTCGCGCGCGGCCCGGCGCCCCAGCTTAGCATCTCCTTCACATAGGGCAGGGCATCTGGCTCATTCGGCCGCGTCGCCCGCACCAGGTCCAGGACGAAATCTGTCACATGATCCGGCACCGGCACCTTTCGGGCCAGCGCCTGCGCCGCTTGCAGTTCTTCCGCCGTGATCACCGCCTCGATCTCCTCCTGCACCCCGCCCGTCGTCCGCGCGATGACCTCCCGCTCCTCCTCCCGGCTCGGATAGTCCACCTTGATCAAGAACAAAAACCGGTCCTTCTGCGCCTCGGGCAGGGGATAGGTACCTTCCTGCTCGATGGGGTTCTGCGTCGCCAGTACAAAGAACGGCTTCGGTAATACATACGTTTCCTGGCCCACCGTCACACTCTTCTCCTGCATCGCCTCCAGCAGGGCCGCCTGTGTCTTCGGCGGCGTGCGGTTGATCTCATCCGCCAGGATGATCTGGGAGAAAATCGGCCCCTTTTGGAAAACCAGCTTCCGTCGCCCCGTCTCGGAGTCCTCCTGGATGATCTCCGTTCCTGTGATATCCGCAGGCATCAGGTCGGGGGTAAACTGGATGCGCCGGAACCCCAGGTGCATCGCATCCGCCAGGGATTTCACCAGCAGCGTCTTCGCCAGTCCTGGCACGCCTTCCAAAAGACTATGGCCCCCGGCTGCAATGGCGATGAACACCTGCTCGATCACCGCATCCTGTCCCACGATGCGCTTGCTCAGCGCAGATTTGAGCTTGTTGAAACCTGAGACAAAAGCGGCTGCGGCGGCGGTATCGGACATGGGGAAAAACTGGGGAAAATCAAGGTGACCTGGAGACACGAAATCATATCAGCTTTTCTTTCTGATTCGCGATAAACAAAACAAAAGGGGAGGCCCCCGCCTTTTCATCCGCCTCATCATTTAGTCAGCCCCGTATTCTATTCTCCTCAATCCCCTACCACCGAAGATCATCCGGAAAATCACGGCCATTCTAAGGCATTGAAAATCAACAGAATATCCTTCAAAAGGTCTTCGGCCCGTTATAAATTCCCAGTCTTTCCCGCCCCTGCTGGGACTCTTGGCCGCCTCCTTGATGGGGAGCTTTTCCCCGCAATCATAAAAAAATGACATTTAAGATGTAACAGATTCTCGTCAGCGGGGTGATATTACAGTGAGAAATGTCTTCAGTCTCTGCTGCTATTTCTGAAAAATATCCTCCACATCACCTCGGTAATGTGTTGAAATCAAACTGCTACACTCAAACGAGGTCCCCACTTTTTTCTTCATTTCGCGAACAATCATGAAACGTTTCTTTTGTTTAGCCGCCTCCTGTTTGCTCGCAGCCTCTGTTTATGCGGAAGTTTTGGTGACCACACCCGTCATGGGATTCGTCACCTTGAATGTGTTGCCAGGTACCAATTTCATCGGCTTTGCCTTGCTGCCAGCCATGGAACTTCAGGGCGTCGCAAACATTTCCCCACAGCGCACCAGCCTCTTCCTTCAGGGCAGCCAGATAGAGCTCGCCGAAAACCAGTTTAATGGCGGCACTCACGCTACCCATGCAGTGGAAATTGTCACGGCAAGCGGCAGCGTCGGCTTTACCACCGAAATCACCGGTACTCTGGCAGAGGATAATGAAATCACCCTGGCTTCCCCCATCCCCGCGAACGTCCAGGATGGAGCCACCGTCAAAATCTGGAAACTCTGGACCCTGGCGGATGTCTTCGGTGCCCCACCTGTCTCAGGTCTCACAGTCGGCCCAGAGCCAGCTCTGGCGGATGTGATCCAGATCCCCAATGGCTCCGGTTTTGATCAATACTTCTATGCCAACGGGGCAGGCAGCTATACCCAGGGCTGGAGACTGATCGGGGATGCAACAACGAATCAGGCCAAGGTTCCCCTCAAGCTCAACGGCGGCTTCGCCATTCGGGCAGGCACTTCAAAGTCCATCACCATCGTCGGCCAGGTGAAGCCCGGCCAGACGTTGGTCAACTTGCAGCCTGGGAATAACTTCGTCGCCAATCTCTGCCCCGTGAAGTTCGATGCTGCCGATGTGAATCCTGATCAAGTGGGCCGTAACCTCGGGAATTCCGGTCTCTCCACCGACCTCACCCCAGGGGTGCATTACCGCCAGGCAGACTTGGTTCTGATCTGGAATGGCACCGGCTATGACCAATACTACTATTCCAGCGGCGGCTTGGCCGGCCAGGGCTGGCGTCTCCTGGGCGGGGATAATTCGGACCGTTCCGCCGTCCCGCTGCCTGATGGGGCCTATGTTATTTTCCGGCGTGGTGATGCCACCAGCATCCAGCTTGATCTGGGTGAATTTTAAACCTGCCGCATCATCCGCCCCCCTTTGATTTTTATGAAGATGAAAAAGCTTTTTTCTCTGCTCGGCAGTTGCCTCCTGCTTTTGGGCAGCAGTCAGGCTGCCACTCTGAATATCTCCAACGTCAATGCTGATTTAGACGGCTATTACGGCGTTGCAGATGCCTCAGGCACCCTCATGACCCCGAGCGCTGGCTCAGCCATCATCGGGCGTATCGATGGGCTGACGGATGTCCAGGTCATCAATAAAGCAGCCGCCGGAAAAATCGCTGAGCTGGATGCCGCCTTCGAACCCTTTGGCAGTGCCTTCTCCATGGCCAACCGTGCGGACGGTGCCTTCGATGCAGATCCATCTCATGATACCTCGGCGGATACGAATCCCGGCTACGGCGGCAGTTCCATTTACGTCTGGTTTTACAAAGGCTCCAGCCGCCTGCTGGCCACGGAATACCTCCTGGTCAAACTGAATGCCGTCTTTCCGACGGATACCGGCGTGCCCGCAGCACCCATAGACGTCTCAGTCACTCCAGAAGGCGTGGCGACTGTGGTGGCAGGTGTTTTTGGAGTAGCCACCCATGATTATCAGGAAGGCAGCGGCCCCCTCGGGCTCTATCAGATGATCTCCACCTCCACCTCCATCAATGTGGCACCTATAGCTCACGATGGCGACCTCGCAGCTTATTCCGGTTATCCCAAGTCTGGAACCTTGTCCGCAGAAGATGAAAACACAGGGGATACCCTCACCTTTAGCCAAACGGGCGCTGATCCGCTATTGGGCACCGTCAGCATTCAGCCGAATGGCAGCTATACCTACACAGCCAATGCCATGGCTGAGGGGGAGGACACCTTCAGCTTCATCGCCAATGACGGCACCGCAGATTCCAATGTCGCCACAGTCACAGTTACCATCACCGTCCCACCTCCTAACCAGGTGCCCGTCGCCTACTCGGAAGTTTATTCTGGGAAAGTCGGCTCTCTGATCACGGGTCAAGTTTTCGCCTCTGATGACGATGACGACGATGAACTAACGTATTCGGTGGTGCAGCAGCCCGCCTCCGGCATCCTGCTTTCCTTCTCTCCATCCAGCGGCCAATTCCAATATCGTGCAAATCCAGGCTTTGCTGGCGTCGATTCATTCACCTTTAAAGTCAATGATGGCTGGGTGGACTCTGAAGTCGCCACGATTCAGATCATCATGCAGGACCCCATCCCATCTTGGGTTTGGATCGATGGTGACAATGCTGTTAAAAAGCCAGGGATTTACACGGGTGAACCTGCCGTTCTCAAGCCCGGTGCTCGCACAGATGCCACCACCGTGGATGCCGGCAATGGCATTTCCTATCACTTCGGTGGTCAGGGCTATGCAGAGACCACCAAGGTGGGGGCCCTCAATGACCTCTGGAAATATGATTCCAAAACGGGCCTGTGGACATGGTTGAGCGGCAGCAAGGCCGTCAACTCCCCAGGAGTCTATGAAGCCGTCGGTGATGTTTCACCCTCTCCTGGCGGACGCAGTGGCTCCCTCATGTGGCTGGATGACCAAAACAATCTGTGGGTCTTTGGCGGAGCCAGTACCACAGCCCTCCGCTTCAATGATCTTTGGAAATACAACATTGATACAAACGTCTGGACCTTCATCAGCGGCGGTCAGCTTCCCAATGCAAAAGGCAGCTATGTGGAGGCCGGGCTTCCTGATGCTGAAAACACTCCGGGTGCCCGCACTCTGGCCGCTGGTTGGCGGGACGCTTCAGGCCGTCTCTTTGTCTTCGGCGGTATCGGCTGGTCTGTCACTGGCACCAAGGCCGGTCTCCTGAATGACCTCTGGGTCTTTGATCCTGCCACGGAACAGTGGACCTGGCTCAATGGTGGCACGGGTATCGATGCCATCGGCGTTTACGGCGTGCTCGAAAATGCCAGCAGCGGCCAGACTCCTGGCGGACGCCAGGCAGCCACCACCTGGGTGGGGGACAGCGGTAATCTCTATCTTTTCGGCGGCAATGGCCGAGGGAATACCACCAAAGCTGGAAACTTGAATGACCTTTGGGAATACAGTTTCCTCTCCAATGAATGGAAATGGGTATCTGGTTCCCAGGCCGTCAATGCCGTGGGTGTTTATGGTGAGCAGGGCGTGGCTGCGGTTGGCAATGTTCCCGGTGCGCGTGCCGGTGCTGCCGGATGGGTGGCCGCTGATGGTGCTTTCTTCCTCTTTGGCGGTCAGGGCAGCGGATACTTCAATGACGTCTGGCGCTTTGATCCAGAAGAGCCGGAATGGATCTGGGTCAAAGGCCCGCGTACGGCCAATGGGGTTGCCTTTTATGGTGATCTGAATCAGCCTTCTCCTTCGGCCACACCGGGTGCCCGGCGCGGCTCTTCCGCCTTCACCGACGCTACCGGTAATCTGCTTCTTTTCGCCGGTGCTAACGGTGCCAACAGCAACAACGATGTCTGGTCTTTGGACATCCCGAATTTCCCTGTTGTCAATCTCCTGGCCGTCTCTGACATCACCTCCGATAGCGCCACTGTTGACGTTGAAATCAACCCCAATGGGTACGCCACCTCAGCCCGCTTGATGCTCATCAAGCTCACTAATGGCGAAGATGAAGAGACGATTGATTTGGGAGACCTGGGTGATGGCTCCAGTTTCCTGCCCCTTTCTGAGCAGCTTACCGGCCTCGAAGAAGGTTCTCGTTATGCCGTTATCGTGCAGGCTGAAAGCGTCATGGGGCGCGGACAAAGCATCGTCCGCCTCTTCACCACGCTGGGTACCCCGCCGCCAGTGGTCGCCAACTTTTCTGATTCGGAGTCTGAACCGGATGAAGGAACTGGCACTGTGAATGTGGAAGTTTCCCTCACCACTCCCGCCACCGCTCCTTTCACCTTGCCCTTCACCGTCAGCGGCACTGCCTCCAAAGGCACGACAGGAGATTTTGTCATTTCTCCAGTCTCGGAAGTGCTTAAGTTTGCAGTCGGCCAGAGCCATGCCTCCATCAGTGTTTCCATCATTGATGACTCGACGCTGGATGACGGTGAAACCGTCATCTTGACCCTGGGTGAACCCACAGATGAATCCGTGACCGTCGGTGACGGCGTTCATACGCTGTCCATTCGGGACAATGAGTCCATTCCGGCTTTCGTCAGCGCTCCAGGTCCCCGGCTTGTACCTCTCGGCAGTCGTGTTGTATTTGATGGCACAGTGACTGGCTCTTCCACCGTGGCTTATCAATGGCTCAAAACGAACAAGAACATTTCCAAAGCCACCCTCCCCACCTATACCCTGGCCAGTGCCAAACTGACCGACGCTGGCAGCTTTGAGATCCGTGCGGTCACGCCTCAGACTCCTTTAACTTCATCGTTTAATTTCGGTGTGGTGGATACCGCCGGGCGCACGGTTTTGCAGGCCGCAGGGACTGCCGTCCGCGCCAAGGTCCTCGCCGCAGGCACTGGCCTGACTTTCCAATGGTATAAAGGTAACGATCCCGTCCAGACCGGGGATACGCTCACCTTTGCATCCGCTACCGTGAATGATTCTGGAGACTATACCTGTGTGGTGTCCATGCCGGGGGCAACTCCCGTCACTACCGGAATTATTCGCGTTCATATTTACAATTCAGCCGTGACCATCCCCGCCATGCTCGTCGGCAATTACGTCGGTGTGGTGCCTGCCAATGAAGCCGCAGGTGCACCTCTCGGCGGCCGTTTGAATGTCACTGTCACCACCAAGGGTAGCTATACCGCTAAATTGATCCTGGGCACCACCACCCTCAGCGGCAGCGGCACCTTGTTCATCACCGGTGATGCCACCGCCGCGCAGGGCCAGTCCACCGCCGTCTTCCCCCGCAGCGGACTCGCCAGTATCACTGTTCGCTTCACTCTCAGCGGTAATGCCACCACGCCTCCCACCTTTCAGCTTGTGGGGACGCTCATTGATCCCGCCACCAATGGAACGGTCAACATCAATGGCTATCGCAATCCTTGGGTGGCTAAGCCAAAAGTGGGCAGCACCGACCTAGCTGCCACCGTTTACGAAGGCAGCTATACTTATGGCCTGGAACTGCCCGAAGATAAGCTGACCCTCATCAATATCCCGCAGGGTAATGGCTTCGGCTCACTCACCGTCACCACCGCAGGTATCGCCACCTATGCCGGGCGCACTGCAGACGGAGGTAAATTCACCGTCGCCACTATTGTCGGTCCCGGTGGTGAACTGCCATTCTATTCCGCCTTTACCCTCACCCAGGGTTACCTCCTCGGCGTCCCTGTTATCACTCCCACAACGATTACGGTGACGAATGATAGCAACGGCCTGGGCGGTACCCTCGCCTGGATGAAACGTCCTGCCGATGTGAAGTCCAAGGAGCTTGCCTACCGCGAAGGATTTGAAGAATTCAATCTCGACGTCGTCGGTGGCAAATGGCAGCCGCCAGGCAGTGGCGAAGTCATCGCTGGTCTTGGTGGCGATGACGGCAGCGCCAACGTGGATGGCAATACCGAGCTCATCTTCAGTGATGGCGGAGTGAATGAAGCGGGATTGGATTCCTTCATCTTCAGCATTCTAAACCTCAAGACGACGGGCACGACGCAGACGGTGAAAATCGTCAAGAACGATCCCAACTACCCGAATCCAAACACCGTCACCTTCAAGCTGATCGCCAAGCCCGTAGGCCACTTCTCCGGCACCTTCATCATACCCCATGCGACGAAGACCCTGGTCCGCACCGCCGCCTTCCAGGGCACCTTCATCCGCCTGACGGACGGCACCTTCACCAGTGGTGGCTTCTTTCTCCTCGCCCAGCTTCCTCAGCCAGGGCAGACCGTGAAGACCTCCCCGCAACTCAGCGGCTACGTCGGTATCGGCAAGCCAAAGCAGTAAACGCATCTTACTCCGCTTCATTGAACTTCCCTCTCCCCACGCGGGAGAGGTGATGGGCAGTGAAGCTCAGAGCTTTAGCCTGCCCAAATGCGGCCCTGTTTCCCCTTCGATACGCCGAGACGTCTCAACGTCCGAAGGCTTGGATAAACCCCACTTCCAGGGCCAGTCCCTCATTCACATTCGTGTGCAGGTGGGATTCCAGCTTGCGGAGGGTACGCAGGCGTTTGGTCGTCTCCCCCGGTTCCCAGCGCTGGGCTAGTGCAGCCGTCGCCTTGGCGTATTCCGGCAGGTCCAGATGCTCCGCCCCCACCTGCTGGCGGGCTACATCCCCCATCCAGGCCAGCAACAGATCCATCAGCCCATCGCGTTGTTGTAGATAGGTCGCCTCGATCTGGGCCGTCACCTGCTCCTCCCGCTGTTTCAGCCAAGTGCCATCCGTCGTTTGTTTATAGTGGTCCTGCTCCTTCTCGAAATCGTCTTCCTGCTCCTCCTTGATGTCCCCATGCAGGTCCTCCAGGATGCCTTGAAAATCCGCCTTTAGGCCCAGTGCGGCAGAGATGCTCCCGCCTTGTCCACTCGTCAGTTTCTCCAGCACCGCCAGCAGCTTTTGCTCATGCTCTGTAAACTTCCTTGCTCCGCCAGGAGGCAGCAGGGAAATCTCAATGACCCGTGAGCGGATCGTCGGCAGGAGCTGGCCGGGCTGGGAGGTTAGCAGCAAAAGCAGCGTGCGCGGTGGTGGCTCCTCCAGGGTCTTCAGGAAGGCGTTTTGGGCCTGCTCATTCATCCGCTCCGCATCCACGATGACCCCCAGCTTATACCCGCCAGGGCCTGTGGTGCGGTGGATCATGCGCTCCAGGTATCGAATCGTGCCCACATCATCCGCATCATCCCCCACCTTGATTCGGCGGGATTTGCTCTGCGGGCGCAGAATGATGGCCCCTTCCTGGGACCAGGCATCCAGGTTGTCATGCTGCGCCGCCGTGACCAGGCTCATCACCTGGGCGGCGAATCCCTCGCAGTCTGTGCCCCGCTGGCCGGTGATCAGATACGCATGGGCCAGCCTGCCCAGCTTCTGGGCGCGGGTGATCAGGGACAGGGCGTGGTCGGCTTTAAACGGCATGGCGGCGGGCTTGGATCAGCGTCCAGATTTCAGCGTGAATGGTCTCAGGGGGGCGGTCAGCATCCACCAGGGTCAGCCGCTGCGGCTCAGCCTCGGCGAGCTGGCGGTAACCCTGGCGCACTTTTTCGAAAAAGGCCAGCGGCTGGCTTTCCATCCGGTCCAGTTCCCGGCCCGTGGCGTGGATGCGCTGGTGCGCCGTCGCCGGGTCCATGTCCAGCACCAGCGTCAGCTCCGGCAGCGTGCCGCCGGTGGCAAAGGCATTGATGGCCCGCACGCTCTCCAGCGGCAGCCCCCGGGCCATGCCCTGGTAAACCGTGGTCGAGTCCAGAAACCGGTCCAGGATCACAAAAGCCCCCTCCTCCAGCAGTGGCCGGATTTTTTCCCTGACGATCTGCGCCCGGCTCGCCGCAAAGAGCAGCAACTCAGCCTCCGGCGTCATGCCTTCCCCCGCCTTGGCATGCTGCAGCAGGTGGCGGATTTCCTCGCCCACCTGGGTGCCTCCAGGCTCCCTCAGCACCTCAACACTGCACCCGCCCGCCTCCAGCCGGGCCTTCAGCAGGCGGATCTGCGTGGACTTCCCACAACCTTCGGATCCCTCAAAGGAGAGGAAGAAACCAGGCAGGGGAAACTGGGGGGCGGCATTCGTCATTTCGGATTCTCATTTCCTAGCGTGAGCCAGCAGGAAGTCGAACAAAAGCATTTTTGGTTTTCGATTTGTGACGTATCTTTCCTGCCCCCCTCGATGACTTCCACCACCCCCTATCAATTTGGTCCCCGTGACTCCAAACAGGCCATTGAAGAAGGCCTCGTCTTTGCACCCAAATTTGATGAGCATGGCCTCATCGCCGCCATGGCCGTGGATGCCCATACCGATGAAGCCCTGATGCTGGCCTACATGAACGAGGAATCCCTGCGCATGACGCTGGAGCTCGGTCAGGCCGTGTATTGGAGCCGCAGCCGCAAGCAGCTTTGGCATAAAGGTGCCACCAGTGGCGAATTCCAGGAAGTCGTCGATATCCGCACGGATTGCGACCAGGACGCCATCGTCCTCCGCGTCATCCAGCACGGCGGCGGCTGCTGCCACACCAAGCGTAACAACTGCTTCTATCGCAAACTCGTCGCCCCTAAAACCGGTGGCCTCGTGAAACTGGCCCTGGTGGAGTAACCGGCGGATGGCCGGTAGAGGCTGCCTTTTTGCGGACGGTGACTGAGGTAGAAGCCAGCTCAAATCTGCCGAAAATGAATGAATGGGGTGGTCAATGTCCATGCTCTGCTCCCTGGATGGCATCGTTCGAGTCAAAAAAGGTGGAGATTTTATTCTGGACCTCTCCTTGACGGTGGGTGACGAGTTTCTATGATGACGTGCCCAAGTTTTTGGGCATCCAGATTTACGCCCCTCCATATCATGGCCATCCTCGTTGACACAAACACTCGCATTCTCGTCCAAGGCATCACCGGGGACTTTGGTTCCCGTCACGCCCGGGCTTCTCTCGATTACGGCACTCAGCTGGTGGCCGGTGTGACCCCTGGAAAAGGTGGCCAGTCGTTTGACCACGGCAGCTACAAGGTGCCTGTGTTTGACACCGTCTCCGAAGCCGCGAAGGAAACAGGCGCGACCGTCAGCGTCATCTTCGTTCCACCTCCCTTCGCTGCGGATGCCATCCTGGAAGGCGTGGACGCTGGCCTGGACCTTGTCGTCGCCATCACCGAAGGCATTCCGGTCAATGACATGATCCGTGTGAAGTCCGCCATGAAAGGCAGCAAGACCCGCCTCATCGGTCCAAACTGCCCCGGCCTGGTCACTCCCGGCCTGGGTGAAAAATCCCACGGTGGCTGCCGCATCGGCATCGCCCCGGGTTACATCCACAAGCGCGGCAGCGTCGGCGTGGTCAGCCGCTCCGGCACCCTCACGTATGAAGCCGTCTGGCAGCTCACCACCCGTGGTTATGGCCAGAGCACTTGCGTCGGCATCGGCGGGGACCCGGTCAATGGTACCAACCACCTGGACATCCTGAAGATGTTCAATGAAGATCCTGAGACCGAAGCCATCATCATGATTGGCGAAATCGGCGGCAATGCCGAAGTGGAAGCCGGTCTCTGGGCCAAGGACCACTGCAAGAAACCCATCGCTGCCTTCATCGCCGGTGCTACGGCTCCTCCAGGACGCCGCATGGGCCACGCCGGTGCCATCATCGGCGGTGCCGATGACACCGCCGAAGCCAAGAAGCGCATCCTGGCCGAGTGCGGCATCTCCGTCGCCGATTCCCCTGCGGATATGGCCGCTGCCTTGCTGAAAGTCTGGGGCAAATAAGCCCTGGTGGTGAGTCCGTCTCATCGTGTCATTTCCGGCGCATCCTGTGAAAACAGGGTGCGCCTTTTTTCTGCCTGCCGCTTCTCCCAATCCCCACCTCCTGGCGGAGGCGGCTACATGTGGCTGCCCGCACCAGCGGGTGGGAGGATGCTCTGGTGCTGTCGAGGTTCCCAAACCCCACCTCCTGGCGGAAGCGGCTACATGTGACTGCCCGCACCAGCGGGTGGGCGAATGCTCTAGTGCAGTCGTGGTTCCCAAACCCCACCTCCTGGCGGAGGCGGCTACATGTGGCTGCCCGCACCAGCGGGTGGGCGAATGCTCTGGTGCTGTCGAGGTTCCCAACCCCCACCTCCTGGCGGAGGCAGCTACATGTGGCTGCCCGCACCAGCGGGTGGGCGGATGCTCTGGTGCAGTCGAGGCTCCCAAACCCCACCTCCTGGCGGAGGCGGCTACATGTGGCTGCCCGCACCAGCGGGTGGGCGAATGCTCTGGTGCTGTCGAGGTTCCCAAACCCCACCTCCTGGCGGAGGCGGCAACGGGATGTGTGGGGATGGGGTAGATTTTTGTTTTTTCCCCATCGGGGGATTTTGGGGTGTATGGAATTGAGGGTGAATGGTTTATGCATGGGGATCGGTTTCCCCATCGTTCCCCAAACCCTCCCCATGGGGAAATCTGGGGATGCCATCCCCGGCGCTGACCGGGCCTCGGTCTGGAGTCGTTGTCAGTAAAACAGGGCACGCGGCCAATGTCGCCCCGCCTCCGTTTCCCCTGCAAGGACCTGGCACCCGGACTTGGGCTAAGTGGGGAATTTTGTTTGGAGGCAACAATCCGGAAATTCCGGTGAGTTGGAATAAAGGTCTGGGCGGGGGAACGCGAGCCAACGCGATACGGGAAGCGGGTAGAAAGATGGGGGTAGAAAGATTTCTGGATTTGGGATTGGTGTTGGTGGCAACGGTTCGGTATTTCCGAATGGTTCGGGATGGGGCGCGTGCGGCGGACGGGGATTGACGGGTTTCCTGGCTGCCTTTATGATGATGGCTGTGAGCACTCGACAAATCAGCCTGAGCGACTTCGCTGCGCATTGTCTGGATGAAATTGAATCCATCCAGGGAGGAGAGACTGTGATCGAGATCCTGAGCCAGGGGAAAGTCGTGGCAGTGCTGAATCCTGCTCCGCAGGAAACGCATGGAGGGAGTCTGGGCGATTGGATCGGATCAGGAGCGGGGACGGTCAGTGGAATGGACTGTCTGAATGAGCCAACATTTCAAGATGCCGATGAGTCTGGGCCTGATGACTTTTGGCATCCGCTGTCAGCGCAGGAGCAGGCCGGGCAACAGCAAACGCCGGTGGTGCATACCCCGGAGGAGCTGCTGGGGGATGGGACGGAGGAGGAATGGGCCGGTTTTGAAGAGGCCCTGGAGGTGTGGCGTTCTGACCAGATGATCCATCCACTCATAGGCAGCCCGGTTTCTTTTGCTGCTTGATACGAACATCGTCAGCTACCTTTTCAAGAGGGACAGCCGGGCCGAGGCCTACCTGCCGCATTTTCAAGGTCAGCGGCTCCACCTGTCCTTTATGACCGTAGCGGAAATCTATCGCTGGCCGTTTGAGAGAAACTGGTCTGAGCCACGAAAGCAGGCCTTGGAGCTTTTCCTGCGCAGCCACTTCACCGTGCTTCGCTTTGACAACGACCTAGCCTGGACCTGGGCGGAACTTGTCGGCCAAAAGATGCGCGGCCAGCCCATGTCCGTGGCCGATTCTTGGATCGCCGCCACTGCTCTGCAACATCAGATGCCCTTGGTGACCCACAACGCCCGTCATTTTTTTGGAGTTCCGGGCCTCACGGTTATTACCGAGGCTTAAATCCTCTGAGGATGTGAAGGAGACGCTACAGCTCAAAGTGGGGAAAGGACCATTGAGGCGAGATATGAGGATGGCACGGTTTGGCTCACTCAGAAGCTCATTGCCCAGCTCTTCGATGTCAGCGTTAAGACCATTAGCGAGCATCTCCAAAACATCTTTGTCAGCGGCGAACTCTCCGAAAAGTCAGTTGTCCGGAAATTCCGGATAACTTGCCGCCGACGGCAAGAATTACGACACTCAACACTACAATCTGGACGCCATCATCTCCGTTGGTTACCGGGTGAGCTCCGTTCGTGCCACCCAGTTCCGCCAGTGGGCGACGGGCATCTTGATGGACTTCGCCATTCGGGGTTATGTTCTGGACCGGAAGCGCATGGAGAATGGCAGTTTTCTTGGGGAGGATTACTATGAGCATCTGTTGGAGGAGATCCACGAGATCCGCCTGAGCGAGCGGCGCTTTTATCAAAAGGTCACGGACCTTTACGCAACGAGTGTGGACTACAATGCAGAGGCCCCCACCACCCTTGGGTTTTTTGCCAAGGTGCAAAACAAGCTCCATTTCGCCATTCATGGCCATACCGCTGCGGAGTTGATCGTCGAGCGTGCCGACAGCCAGAGACCGCACATGGGCCTCACCAGTTGGGAAAACGCCCTGCAGGGAAAAGTCCTGAAGTCAGATGTGATCATCGCCAAGAACTACCTCGCCCAAGAGGAACTGGAATCCCTGGGCCGCATCGTCAATACCTACCTGGAACTTGCCGAGGATCGCGCCCGCCGTCGCATTCCCATGACCATGGAGGACTGGGCCAAGCGGCTGGATGCCTTCCTGGAGTTCAATAGTACTTGCCAAACTGAAAGCAAAACGCTTTATGGAACAGCTTTAGATGGAAGTCTTAGCTTGTCAGCTAAGCTCGATCAATTAAAGCTTTTAACCTAAAAGTCATGCTTTCCACTTCAAAAAAACTCATTGGTCGAGATAGCGAACTTGATCTATTGAAGTCTGCAATTAGTAGATTTGCAGCGGCTACAGCATCGAAAGCAGGACTGGAAATCATTAGTATTTCTGGGGCTGGCGGTGTTGGTAAGACATACTTGCTAGATACAGTACTTGATGAGACTCAGGCGGCCCTCAAACAAGCGCTCATTCTCAAAATTGATGCCTCCAGTGAGCATTTGCTCAAAGAGTTTACTTTGATCTTTGACCAGATGTTTGCGCCTACCGAACTGCCTCCTCCAGCGAAATCGAAACACGATTACTTTCCTACCACAAGGTCGTTGATCCGAAGACAGCATGAATTGATAGGCATGGTGGAGTCTGAAATTTCCAACAACAAGAATCTCAGCGATCAATGCAAAACCATGGCCAAGGCGTTATATAGGCTGAGTCCTGCCATCAAGTATCTGCCCAAGATCGGACCTGCGGCAGCCATGGCTCTCAAAGGCTTGGAGACGATCAAGGCTGAAGATTATATTGAACCTGCACTTGATGTTTTATCTAGTTTGCAGGCACTAAAGGATGAAACTGGCTTTTTCTCTTTTCCCTTAACCAAGACTCGGCTGGCTTCGCTGCGTCATAGCCCTTACGAAGCCATAAGTGAAGCTTATCTTTCTGATCTTTCCGCCATGTTGCAGAGCTATCAACGCCAAGACTGGTTTCGTTTTATGCATAGTGCGATAGAGGGTGTGAACCGGCTCTTCCTAATTGTGGATGATTTCGAAGCAGTAGGGCGTGTCCTCGGTACCTTTCTTGTGGAGAGCCTTTTACCAAGGCTCAAGAATGCTTCATTCTCTACACTGGTTATCTTTCTTGGCCGCGACAGCGTGTACGACGCCAACAAGGACTTTGCCCATCACCTCGCAGGCAACATCGGGGGGCTGATCAAACTGGAACCCTTTTCTTTCGTTGAAGGAGTAAAGTATCTAACTGATTCGGGTTATTCCTCAAGGGAAGCCGCTGAATGGTATCAAAAATCTCATGGGCTGCCATTTATTTTGCGCTTGCTTGTGGAGAATCGTACTGACGCTGATAAGCAATCTGCACTTTTTTATAAAAGATTTTATGAACGAACCACTCGCTGGATGTCACTTGAAGAACGCAAATGGTTGACACCCATCTGCTATTTGGACAATGTGAATGAGGGCACTATTAAAGCGCTGCTTCCTCAACAAGACGCTTCACGGATCATTGCATGGTTTGAAAGTGAGGCTTCAGTACGCGATGTGAACTCCCCTGTGTTTACCGTCACTCCTTATATTCGTCACATGCTCCTTGAGTATAATCGCCGCAAAGTCGGAGATCCTGAGCACATAAACCTAGCCAGGATTGCTCAAAAAGCTATGCGGGAAGCTTAATATATATTGATTATGGCTAAAATTGAGAACCATAAATACACTATTGAAGAGGCGTTTCGAGAATGCTTTTACATCATTCCTGACTATCAGCGCGAATACGTATGGACAGATAAAGAAGTGCAGCAATTGCTGGCGGATATCGATGAACAAATTGGGGGAGACAACACACGTGAATACTTTATTGGCACCGTATTGGTTTCTCCGGTCGGGGGGCAAAGGCAGCACTTTGAGGTAATCGATGGACAGCAGCGGTTGACCACATTTTTTCTTCTTCTCTGCGCCCTCAAACATTGTTTTGAGGGAGAAGTGCAATCACAGGCAATCGGCGGACTCATCACCACAAGTTACATTTCTGCAGATGGAGAAAACCAAGTCCGTCTCAAATTAGAGCCGCGCTATGAAAATGCTGGCGAGGTCATGACCAGGATAGTTGATATAGCCAGTGATCCTGAAAAAACTCGTGCTGGTATACAAGCGGCTGGAATAAAAAGTTTTGGGTCCTTGGAACGCCTTCTAAGCGCCTATGGCACGATCTATCGTTACCTGCAGAGCAATTATCAGGATCCCAAAACGCTGAAGCGCTATTTCGGTTATTTGGCCAACAATGTAATCTTCTTTCAGATATCCACTGATGTGAGCAGTGCGCTAAAGATCTTTGAGACGATCAATGAACGTGGTGTGGGGCTGAATCCGATGGATTTGCTGAAGAATTTACTTTTCACCCAAGTGCTGAAAGATGATTTTACTAAACTCAAAGGTGAGTGGGAAAAGGTAACAAAGCCGCTGGCCAAAGTAGGGGAGAAACCGCTGCGTTTCTTGCGTTATTTCCTCATGGCGAGCTATAGGATTGAAAATGCACGCAGAGATGGAGTAGTGCGTGAAGATGAGATTTATGACTGGTTCGTGAAAAAGGAGAACGAAGTCCTTTGTAACTACAAGGCGGCACCGTTTGCCTTCGTGCGAAAAATCATTATTAGTGTAGAATGCTACGTGAACTTTACGCAGCAGCGTGATAATAATGGCAATGCTAATGTGGCCATGAACAATCTGGCTCAATTGACAGGAGGAGCCTTCAGTTTGCACTATGTACTGCTGTTGGCTGTGAGTCCCTTACCCCCAGCATTATTTGATCATTTTGTAAAGCAGTTGGAAAGTTTTCTATTTTACTTTATATTCACCAAAAGCCCGACAAAAGAACTGGAGCGAAGTTTCTCAATCTGGGCTGATGAGTTGCGTTTCGTTTGTGAGATTGCTGATCAAGCACTGCAGCGTGAGCAATTGAATATCTTTCTAATGAATCGATTTCAAGCAGGAATGAAGGCGAAAGAGCCTGAACTCAGCGACGGAATAAAACGATATAATTTTGAATCGATGCAACAGTACCGAACGCGGTATCTACTACGGAAACTGGCCCAGCATGTGGATATGGCTTTCCGAGGTATCAAGGTTGCAGGATCTTTAGATGAGTATAGAGGCCTGGAGATCGAGCACATCCTGCCCAACACACCGACAGCGGATCTGCTAGCCGACTTTAAAAGGAAAAATCCAGGGCGGGACTATAATCAAGAGAAGCTTCGTTTGGGAAATTTGACCCTTCTAGAAAAGCCGCTAAATATTATCGCAGGAAACAATTTCTTTGAACTAAAGAAGCCTAAATACACCGCATGTGGAAGTTACCTGACGAGAAGCCTCGTAAAGCTGGAGGAATGTGGGAATAATACCTCCATTACGCGCATTAATACCAAGCTCGTAGCGTTCGACGAATGGACTGCTGAGACCATCGATCTAAGGCAGGCTATTCTCATAGCACTTGTGAAAGAAATATGGTCGATTAGTCCAATTGATGTTCAGTGAAACGCTTAATCGCAATTAGCGCTGATTTAATGGCGTTTCAGATTAAAGCGACATTTAACGGATGTAGTTCCCCAATTATAGATTCAAGAGTTTTCTCTTTTGTGTCCCCTGTTCGCTGTGCGCAAGACTCGTAAATCGAGTTGTTTCTGCCGCATCCTTGATTTGTTCTTTGGGGTTGTTGGGGTATTTTGGGGGATGACGTTGAGTGATCTTGGATGGAATGCGGTTTTTGAGGAGGCGTTTGGCCCGTTTTATAAGGCGGGCTGGGTGCCGGCGCGGTTGACGCGGGATAACAAGATCACGTATGGGGCGCTGACGGGCGATGGGGATGAGTATGAGGCGGTGATGTGTGGGAAGGTTTACCACGATGCGGAGACGGATGCGGAGCTGCCGGCGGTGGGGGACTGGGTGGCGCTGGAGGTGGGCGGGGAGGATGCGGAGCATGTGATCCGCGCGCGGCTGCCGCGGCAGACGTGTCTTTCCCGCAAGATGGCGGGGAAGAGTACGGAGGAGCAGGTGATCGCCGCGAATGTGGATGTGGTGGTGGTGGTGACGGATGCGGGGACGGACTTTAGCCTGCGGCGGATGGAGCGGTACTTTACGATCATCGCCCGCAGTGGGGCGAAGGCGGTGGTGCTGGTGAACAAGAGCGACCTTTATGAGAAGGAGGACAATGAGGCGGCGGCGGAGGAGATCCGTGCGCTGAATCCGGCGGCGGATGTGCACATCACGTGTGCGACGAAGAAGCGGAGCCTGGCGGTGCTGCGTCAATATTTGACGAAGGGGCGGACGGTGACGTTGATCGGGTCCAGCGGGGTGGGGAAGTCGTCGGTGCTGAATCAGCTCCTGGGGGATGAGTACCAGTGGGTGGATGAGGTGAATGAGCTGACGGGGAAGGGGCGGCATACGACGACGGCGCGGGAGCTGATCATCCTGCCGAAGGGGGGCGTGCTGATCGATAATCCGGGCATCAAGGAGGTGCAGATGTGGACGAATGAGGTGATCCTGCGCGAGGGGTTTGCGGATATTGAGGCGCTGTCGCTGCAATGCCAGTTTGGGGACTGCAAGCATGGGAAGGACAAGGGGTGTGCGATCCGTGCGGCGATGGAGGCGGGGGAGCTGGATGCGGGGCGGATGGAGGGCTTTTTGAAGCTGGATGAGGAGATCGAGAAGCTGCGGCGGAGCCAGAAGAAGCGGCAGATGACGGTGGAGCGGAGATCGAAGCGGGAACTGCAGGCGCGGGTGCGGGTGTATGAGAAGCGGCGGGACCCGGATCATGAGCTGGAGCCGCGGGAGCGGTGAGGGGCGGATTTTTTGGACAGGATTAGCAGGATTTACAGGATTTACAGGAGGGAGAGGGGGCTGTGGGAAGGGACGGGACGGGGCAGGGTAGAAAGATTTTTGGATGGGATGGTTGGGAAGGTTTTTTCGACAGGATTGTAGGATGGGCAGGATTGATAGGAAGGGTGGGGGGAGAGAGATTGGGGGTTGTTTTGGGGGTGGGGGAATCTTTTGCGGCAAAAAGGGTGGGCGGCGGCGTTTTGAACATGGAGGTCCTGTCTTGACTCTCACCCTGCCACCATTGAGCTTTTACCACGCATGTCTGATTCTGTTACCCCGCCATCCCTTCCTGAATCTGGTCCGATTTCTTTGAGCAAGAACCCTTTGCCCACGTCTGCGGGAGCGGCTGCGGTGCCGGATGCGGCGGGAATCGCGGCGGCATCGACGTGGGTGCAGCCGCTGCGGCGTGAGATCGGGCGGGTGCTGGTGGGGCAGACGGCGCTGGTGGACCGGCTGCTGGTGGCGCTGCTGACGAACGGGCATGTACTGCTGGAGGGGGTGCCGGGGCTGGCGAAGACGCTGGCGGTGAGGACGCTTTCGAGCGCGCTGCATGCGGAGTTTAAGCGCATCCAGTTCACGCCGGATTTGCTGCCTGCGGATGTGATCGGGACGATGGTTTACCACCCGCGGGAGGGGACATTTACGCCGCGCCTGGGGCCGATTTTTGCGAACCTGGTGCTGGCGGATGAGATCAACCGTGCGCCAGCGAAGGTGCAGAGTGCGCTGCTGGAGGCGATGCAGGAGCGGCAGGTGACGATCGGCGATAATACGTATAAGCTGCCGGATCCGTTCATGGTGCTGGCGACGCAGAACCCGATCGACCAGGAGGGGACGTATACGCTGCCGGAGGCGCAGCTGGACCGTTTCCTGTTCAAGGTGCGGGTGGACTATCCGACGCCATCCGAGGAGCGGCAGGTGCTGGATGCGATGGCGACGAGTGCGCCGAAGCTAGAGGTGAGCCAGATCACGAAGACGGAGGACATCGTGGCGAGCCGGAGGCTGGTGAATGCGATCTATATGGATGAGAAGATCCGCGATTACATTGTGGCGATCATCCAGGCGACGCGGAAGCCGGATGCGTATGCGCCGCACCTGAAGCTGCTGATCCGCTGCGGGGCGTCCCCGCGTGGGACGATCAATCTGGCGCTAGCGGCGAAGGCGCATGCTTTCCTATCCGGGCGGAACTATGTGACGCCGCAGGACATCAAGGACCTGGGGCCGGACATCCTGCGGCACCGTATCCTGCTTTCGTATGAAGCGGAGGCGGAAGGGGTGAGCAGTGAGGATGTGGTGAAACAGCTTTTGGACAAGCTGCCGGTGCCGTGAGGGCGGGTTGCGGGACGATTTTTCAAACTACTTTTTATTCCCACGGATCTCTGCCATGAAAACTTCCAATCTCCAAGAAAAGCAGGGCGAATATCAGACGAAGCCAGTCATCCTGGATGGGCACCGTTATGCGGTGGATCCGATGTCGGATTCGTTTACTGAGGTATTGGTCGCGTGCTTCGCGGAAGGGAAGAAAAAGGCGCTGGCCAGGAAGGCTGGCCTGAAGGCCTTTTCGACTGGTAAAAAGAGGGCAGCCAAGCCGGTGCAGGGAAGTCAATCATCGACGGTTTTACGGGCGGCTAAATCACCCGCCAGACGGGCAGGCACCGCTGCAAAAACGCTTCGCAAAAAGACCAAGGAAGCTTCAAAGAATGTCTAAACCTCATTTGTGGATCATTGCCGGGCCAAATGGGGCTGGAAAGACCACGTTGGTCCAGAGCGGTCCGTTTGCGGATTTGCTGTCCGCGTGTGAATTCATCAATCCCGATGCCATCACGCTCGCCTACCTGCAGGAGAGCGGGATCACCGCTTGGAAAGATGCCTCCAAGGAAATGCTGAAGTCCACTTTTATAAAAGCGGCCGATGATGCTGAGGCGTTGTTGTATAAACGCATGGAGGAAGGGGCTGCGGTGGTGATCGAGTCGGTATTGAGCACTTCAAAATACCGTGCGGTGGTGGAGCGTGTGCTGGAACTGCAGGGACGCTTTATGCTTATTTATCTGGCTTTAGATTCCGCAGCACTCTCGCAAGCACGAGTCCTTCAAAGAACGCTCGAAGGCGGGCATGATGTGCCTGCGGAGAAACTGGAGCGACGTTGGAAAGACTCGCTCGGATCGTTGCCCTGGTTTGCTACTCGTGCGCATCGCTTTTGGATTCTGGACAACTCGAAGGAGTCCGTTACTGCAAATGAGCAACCCATCGTGAGCGGTTCAAAATCCGCTGTCAGCTTGCATCTTATCCCGAGTCCATCTCTTTGTCCGGCCATCTCCGAAGTCATCAGCAGCCATGCGGCGGGTGCTCCGGCTGGCCTATGGCATTTTAATATCTCCACCTCTGACATGGCCTTATCAGCGGCTTAATTCCTTATGCTGACCACACCTGACAATGACGAACAGCTGACGCGCATCCTGAAGAGGGTGCGGAGGATCGAGCTGATCACGCGGGGGATGGTGAAGGAGACGCTGGGGGGGCAGTATCATTCGCGCTTCAAGGGGCAGGGGATCGAGTTTGATGACTTCCGTGAATATCAGGCGGGGGATGATGTGCGCTTCCTGGACTGGAATGTGACGGCGCGTATGGATGAGCCGTTTGTGCGCAAGTACATCGAGGAGCGGGAGCTAACAGTGATGCTGGTGGTGGATGTGAGCGGCTCTGGTGACTACGGGAGCCAGGAGGACAGCAAGCGGGAGCGGGCGGCGGAGGTGGCGGCGGTGTTTGCCTTCAGCGCGGTGCAGAACCAGGACAAGGTGGGCCTGATCCTGGTGAGCGACCGGGTGGAGCATTACCTGCCTGCGCGGAAGGGCAGTGCGCATGCGCTGCGGATCCTGCGGGATATTTTGACCATCCGGCCGGTGAGCCGAAAGACGAATCTGGCCCCGGCGCTGGATACGGCTCTGGAGCGTGTAGCGCACCGGGCGCTGGTGGTGCTGGTCTCGGACTTCCTGACGCCGGATACGGTGTGGGAGGGGAATCTGCGGGCGGTGGCGGCGAAGCATGATGTGGTGGCTGCGCAGGTGACGGACCCGCGTGAATGGGAACTGCCGAAGGCGGGGCGGATCTGCCTGGAGGACCCGGAAAGCGGGGAGCAGTTCATCGTGAACACGTCCCACCCGGCGGTGAGGCAGCAGTATGCCAGGGCGATCAGTGAGCGGCAGGATGCGCTGACGAGGATGCTGCGGAAAAACGGGGTGGAGCGCATCGATGTGCGCCTGGATGAGGATTATGCCCCGGCGATGAAGGCTTACTTCCGGTCACGGAGAAGGAGGAAAAGGTGATGATGAACTTTTGGTTAGCCCAGGCTCCGGCGGCCCCGCCGTTGCAGCCCTTGCCGCACCCGGAATTACCGGAGGTGTTTCTGCCGCCAGCACCGCTGCCGGTGTGGATTTTCATTGTGGGGGCGCTTTTTTTGGTGGCGCTGCTGGCTCTGGTGCTGTGGCTGCTGCTACGGCCGAAGCCGCCGATGGCGGTGGAGCCAAAGAGGCCGTGGCAGCAGGCGATGAATGCGCTGAAGGAGCTGGCGACCCGCGCCCGTGGACTGCCGCCGGGGGCGGTGAGTGCGGAGGTGTCTGAGATCCTGCGCGGGTATTTTCTGGAGCGGTACAAGATCCCGGCACCTTTCCGGACAACGCATGAAATTTTCCAGGGGGGCGGCATTCCGGCCACCTCCCAGCGCCTGCACCGGTATGCGCCGCTGGCGGAGCTGTGGGACCAGCTTTCCTTTGCGCCGGTACCGGCATCTGCGGATGAATCCATGGAACTGGTGGCGAAGGCGATGACGCATCTGGAGGAGGACCGGCCATGAACATTCCCTTTTTAAGAGACATCATTCTGGAGCGGCCGGAGTGGCTACTGGCGCTGCTGGCGCTGCCGCTGATGATGTGGTGGCGCGGGCGCATTGGCAAATCGCCAGCGGTCGCTTTTCCGACGGCGTTTATCCTGCGGGATCTGGGTTTCAAGGCGAAGTCCACGCATGGCGGGCTGACCTTTGGCCTGATCCTAGTGAGCCTGGCAGCGGCGATTGTGGCCCTGGCACGTCCGCAGAAGGTGATCTCTCATGACGAGGACAATACGGAGGGCATCGCCATCTGCCTGACGGTGGATGTGTCCCTTTCGATGCTGATCGAGGACTTTTACATTGGCGGCTCGCCCGTGAACCGGCTTACGGCGGCAAAGCGGGTGATGCGAGATTTCATCCGTGGCCGGACGAGTGACCGGGTGGGCATCGTGGCCTTTGCGGGGGCACCGTATCAGCCGTGTCCGCTGACCTTGCAGCGGGATTGGTTGGAGTCTAATCTGGACCGGGTGCAGACCGGGGTGATGGAGGACGGTACGGCCATCGGCTCTGGGCTGGCGATGGCAGCGCGGCGGCTGGACAAGGAAAAGGTACCCAGCAAGGTGATCATCCTGCTGACGGACGGGGCGAACAACAGTGGCAAGCTGAGTCCGCTGGATGCGGCGAAGCTGGCGGCTACGCTGGGGCAGAGGATCTATACGATTGCCATTGGCACGCCAGGGGTGCACATGATCCCGCTGCCGAGCGGTCGCATCATTACCAGCGGCAGGCAGGAGTTCGATGAAGGGACGCTGCAAGAGGTGGCGCGGATCGGCAGTGGCAGCTTTTACATGGCGCAGGATTTGACGGCGCTGGAGGAGATCTTCAGCACGATCGACAACCTGGAGAGGACGGAGATCAAACGCCGCAGCATTGTGGAGACGGAGGAGCTGTTTTTCGTTCCTGCGGCACTGGCGGCTGCTCTGCTAGGGCTGGCGCTGCTGCTGCGTCTCACGTTTTTGAATGCCGCCCCGGTGGCGGTGGCTACCTGAAATGACCCGCATGACTTTTGCCAATCCAGATTTGCTCTACTTTCTGCTAGTCCTGCCCGTGCTGGCGGGGCTGCGGCTGTGGTCTGCCATGAGCGCGGGCCAGATCGTGGAAAAGATGACGGCTCCGCGCCTGCGCCATGATCTGGTGGTGGGGGTTTCCTCCTGGCGTGCGGGGCTGATCTTTGGCCTGCAACTGGCGGCGCTGGGCTTTTTTATTCTGGCCATCGCGCAGCCGCGCTGGGGGGAGGACAAGGTCATCCAGGTGGAGTCCGGTAGGAATGTGATCCTGGCCCTGGATACATCCCGGTCCATGCTGGCCAATGATGTGGCACCGGATCGGATGACGCGGGCGCGGCTGGCGGCGCAGGATGTGCTGGCCTCGCTAAAAACGGACCGTGTGGGCCTCATCGCCTTTGCGGGAAATGCGTATTTGCAGGCACCGCTGACGACGGATCATGAGGCGGTGGTGGAGGCGATCCAGTCGCTGGATTTCACCTCGGTCCCGCGTGGGGGCAGTGACCTGGGGAAGGCGCTGAAGCTGGCGATGGACACGTTTGAAAAGAACCCGGCGCGTAACCATGGGCTGATCCTTTTCAGCGATGGCGGGGAGCCGAATGAGCAGGTGCGGGAGTATGCCCTGCAGGCGGCGAAGAAAAACATCCTGGTGCTGACCGTTGGCGTGGGCACGGAGGCGGGGTCTTTGATTCCAGATCCGGATCCGGACCGTGTGGGGGATTATGTGCGTGACCGGAGCGGGAATGTGGTGAAGACCACGCTACAGGGCGGGGTGCTACAGGAGATCGCGACGGCGACACGAGGGCGATATTTGAAACTGGGCTCGCAGCCATTGGCCGTATCCGTGGTGCGTGATCTACTTTCAGCCTTGCAGGCACAGACGAATGAGGCAAAGCAACTTGTGAAGCCTCTCGAACGTTTCCAATGGCCGTTGTCTATAGGTGTACTACTTCTTATGATTGCCTGGTCCCTCCGCTCTTCCTCCCCCCGCCGTCTAGCACCAGTGATGGCCCTCGTTTTTCTTGGGCTCGGCGACGTTTCTGCGACGGCTTCCGACGGACCTTTGTTGGCGGCCTGGGGTTCTGTTTTCGAGAGGAAAAAAGTGACTCCCGAAGAAGCTGAGGAAGCTCTGAAAGATGGGGATCACAAGCGGGCGGCGGATTTGTTTGGCAAGCTGATCAAGGAAGATCCGCCGGAGAGTGTGCGCTATCGTTATGCGCAGGCGCTGGGATATGCCTCGCATCAGTCGGAGGATTACGACCGCGCCATCGGGGCCTTTAGCAAGGCGCTGGAATCCGAGGAGACAACGGTGCAGAAGCAGGCACACCAGGGCCTGGCCCACAGCTTGTATGACCAAGGGGACCGGACCCTGGCCAAGCAGCCGAAATTTACCCTGAAGACCTGGAGAGACTCCTTGAAACACTTTGATGCTGCCTTGAAGCAGGATCCGGAAAATGAGCCGTTGAAGGAAAACCGTGAATTCGTGAAAAAGCGCCTGGATGAACTGCAGAAGCAGATCGATCAGCAAGAGCAGAAGGGTGACAAAGGGGACAAGGGCGATAAAAAGAAAGGTGAGAAGGGGGAGGAAGGTGAAGAGGGTGAGGAAGGCGAGGATGGAGAACAGGACGGCAAGGGCAAGAATGACAAGGACCGCAGCCGCAAGGAAAGCCTGGGCAAAAAGAAGGGTGAGGAGAAAGAAGAAGAACTGCCTGAGGGTGAGCTGCAAGCTGCCAACAAGGGAGAACCCAAGGAGGAAGAGGGCGAGCAGGCCCAAGAGGCTGAGGGCTCTGAAAATGAAACGGATGATGCCACCGGCTTCAGCCCCAATGAAGCGCGGGCCTTTCTGCGCACCTATGCGGATGATCAGAAGAAAGCGCAGATCGTGCGCCCGCGGGACCCGGCGGCCAACGGGAAGGACTGGTAACTGGAAATGAACATGATGGGATCCAAGACAAAACTGACATGCCTCCCGGCTCCGCTCCTCTGGCTTCAGGCCATGGCCATGCTGGTCATCGCAGGTGCGGCAGAAGCCGCCACGATCCGTGCCTACGTGCAGCCTGAAAAGGTGCGGCCTAACCAAGTGGTGTCGTATGTCATCACGGTGCAGGACGGGAGTGTGGAGCGCATGTCTGAACTGCGGCTGCCGTTGCAGCTCATCCAGAACACGGCGGTTTCCACCTCCCAGCAGTTCAGCATCACCAATGGCCGGCAGACTTCCTCCGTGCGTTTAACCTGGGGCATCTCCGCCAGTGAGCCGGGGGATTTTGTCATCCCGGCCCAGAGCCTCAAGGTCAACGGCCAGATGATGACGACCAATGAGGTGAAGCTGACCGTGGCCCAAGGCGGCGGAGATGAGGCCGTGGCGGCCGCCGATGATGCGAACAAACCCATCCTGCAACTGGAGCTGGGCAAGACGGAAATTTATCAGGGGGAGGTGATGCCGCTGAACTGCACCCTGTACATTCCACGCCAGACGCCTCTGCGGCGCATCGGGCTCGTTGACATTGAAAAGAGTGATTTTGCCATCGCCCGCTTTCCCCAGCAGAATGACCAGACGACGACAACCATCGACGGCGTGGGCTACGTTGTTTTGACTTTCCGCAGCACGCTCTCCTCCCTGCGGACGGGGGAACTGAAGGTCGGCCCTGCTTCCATGGAGCTTCTGGTGGAAGTGCCGGTGGAAGACAGCCCGCGCCAGAACATGTTTCCGCCCAATTTCCCGCCGGGCTTTTTCCCTCAGATGACGGAGCCGCGCAAGGTGGTGGTCCAAAGCCAGCCGGTGACTTTGCGTGTGCTGCCCATGCCTGCGGAAGGCAAGCCTGCGAACTTTAGCGGAGCGGTGGGAGATTTCATCCTCAGCGCCAGCGCCAGCCCTACAGAGCTGACGGTGGGAGATCCGGTGGCCGTGGAACTGATGGTGGAAGGGACGGGCAATTTCGATGCGTTGAACGCTCCTGCATTAACGGAGGAAAGCGGTTGGAAATCCTATCCGGCGAAGCGGTACAACATCGAAGGTCAGCTTGATCAAAACCAGGTGCCGACCTTGGATCGCAAGGTGGGCTACTCGCAGGTCTTCATCCCGGAAGCGGTGCATAAGGAGCTGCCGCCCTTTGAAATCAATTTCTTTAGCCCGACCAAAAAGCAGTATGTGACGCTGAAGACGGAGGCCATCCCGCTGAACATGAAACCTGCCCCGGTGACTGCGGCCAGTGAGTCGGCAGCCGGTGCAGCCGGGGAGGCTGTGCCACTGCCGCCGCTGCTGGTGCCGGACCCGCAGCCGGACATTACGGATATTTTGATCAATCCACCTGCCACCTCGCGCTGGCTGGTGCCCACGGGGAATCTGCTGCTGCGCAGCCCGACTTTCTGGACGGTGCAGGCAGTGCCTGTGGGGCTGCTTTTCCTGGCCAGTTTCCTGGCGATGGCGCGCAGGCGTCGTGAGGCCCTCATGGCTGGCCGTGCGGGTCAGCTGCGTGCAGCCTGGGCAGGGCTGGATCAAGGGTCTGTGGCGGACGGTGAATTCCTGCGTCGTGCGGCCCAGTTCATTCACACGGCCAAGGCGGGTGAGCCTGTGCAGGAGCCGGAACTGAAGACCATCCTGGACCGGTATGAGGGCAGCAACTTTGCGGCGGTGGCATCTGCCCCAGTGACGCCGGAGGAGCGCCGCCAGATCACCCAGACACTGAGCGGACTGTTTAACAAGGCTCTTTCAAAAGTAACCGCGCTAGTGATGCTGGGACTGCTCTGCTGTGGCACCCTGGGTGCGCAGGAGGCTAAGCCGGAAGTGGCGACGGCGGATGCTGTTTATCAGGAAGCGCTGGAGGAAATGACCAAGGGCAACTATGCCCGTGCTCAGTATCTGGCTGAATCTCTGACGAAAAAGAAACCGCCGCAGCTCAGCTCTGAGGTGTTTCAGCTCATCGGCCATGCGCGTTATCGGCAGGAAGATCCAGGCCGTGCGGTGCTGTGGTATCAGCGGGCGCAGCTCTTTGATCCCCGTGCACCGGAGCTGAGGCAGAACCTGCGGCATCTGTATGAAAAACTACGTTTTGTTTCCTATCCCTTCGAGTCTCCGCTGAGCCAGTGGAGCCTTTGGCTGACGCCGAATGAATGGCTGATCCTTGCCAGTGCGGGTTTTTGGCTAGTGTTGCTTTCTGCTGCCTGGCGCATCCTGGTGGGGCGCAAGGGGCTGCCGTGGGCGGTGGCTATGTCCCTCATTGGGATCTTTATCGCGGTGCCTGCCACGGCCTTTGCCTCCATCCGCCCGCTGGGTGCGGAGAGGGTGCGGGACATCTCCATCGTGACGATGCCAGAGGCGCGTGCCTATACAGGGGCGACGGTGACCTCGGGCACCGTGATGGATCTGCCAGCTGGGTCTCAGGTGCGGATTCTGGAAAAACGCGGTGCGTGGAATTATGTGGAAATCCCCAACCGGCCTGAGAATCTGCGCGGCTGGGTGGAAGGCGCGGCCATTACGCCCCTGTGGATTTGGGATGAGAAAATGGTGCCCTGAGATTTTTCAAAAGGTAAGGAATAACTTTGCGAATTTAGCGTCGTAATGTTGGAGCCGCGCCCCCATTGGGCGTAGCCCGCACCACCCTACCCATACCCACCCGTTCATGAAAGCCCTCCTCATCCTCTCCCTCGCCGCTGTCAGCCTTGGCCTTTCGAGCTGCGCCAACTGCTGCAAATCCAAGTCCGCTGCTTGCTGCAAGCCGGGCGACAGCAAGTGCGCGACCTGCGACAGCAAGAAGAAAATGTAATTTGAAAGCTGGCGCGTGTTTTGCGCCGCCTTGTCTTAGGAAACCGTCGTCGCCTCATGGAGTTCGAGCACCTCGTCCAGGAGCATTACCAGGGGCTTTACCGCTTCGCGCTGAGCCTTGCCCAGCGGGAAGCGGACGCGGCGGACCTGACTCAGCAGACGTTTTTACGCTGGGCGACCCGGGGCTTCCAGCTTCGGGACCGCAGCAAGGCGAAGACCTGGCTCTTCACCACTCTTTACCGTGAATTTTTAACTGGGAACCGACGGGCAGTCCGTTATCCGCATGTGGAACTGGCAGATGCGGAGCCTGAACTGCCGGTGGTGCAGGATCGCATGACGGAGGTGATGGACGGCCAGTCCGCCCTGAATGCCCTGAACCAACTGGATGAAACGTACCGTGTCCCGCTCATGCTTTTTTACCTCCAGCAGCACAGTTACCAGGAGATCGCCAGCATCCTGGATGTGCCCATCGGCACGGTGATGTCTCGCCTCTCGCGAGGGAAAGCCCAGTTACGCGAAAAACTTTCTGACCAGAGCCACGGAGAGACCCTCCCGTCCGAATCCCCCAAAGTGATCCCCTTCGAACCCGCCCAATCCAGCCGCCATGGATGACACCGAACTCCATTTACGACTGAGCGCCTGCCGCCCCAACGGCCAGGACAATGATGACCCGCTGATGCGCGAGGCCATGGAGAAACTGCCCCAGAGACCAGCGGTGATGGAGTGGTTTGCCCAGGAGCAGAGCTTTGACCTGGCCATGTGCAAATGCGTGGCGGAAGTGCCGGTGCCTGAGCATTTGCGCTCAGAGATTTTAGCTGCCTCGAAGATCCATACCCCGGTGCCGCGCTGGCAGCGCATGCCGTGGCTGGCGGCTGCTGCGATGGCAGCCCTGGCCGGGCTTATCGTTATCATTGCGGAGCCTGCGGCAGGCAGTGACCCCACGCTGGCTCAGTTCGAAACAGAAATCGTGGACCTCTTTGATACGATGAAGACTCAGGGTTTCGGCCTGGATCATGTGACGGGGGAGATTTCCAACGTCAGTGCGTGGCTGGGCACCCAGGGCGCACCGAAGCCGTATGTGGTGAAGCCTTGCACGAAAGAAGCGCGTCCTTTTGGCTGCCGCACGGTGACTTGGCGCGGCCAAAAGGTGGCCATGGTGTGCTTTGGCCGTGGGGACCAGGAGGCGCATCTGTTCGTAGTGCTGCGGGAATCCCTGAAGGATTTGCCAGAGGAAACTCCGAAGAAGGTGGAATGGGTGGACGGCTACCCGGTGGCCTCTTGGTCCTGCCGGAAGTATGTTTATGTGATGATGGGGGACTCCCCGGAGACCAATTTGGACGAGTTTCTGGTGGCCAGTTCAAATCTCGAATGACATGAGCTGGCGGGCTTTTTCCCGCTCCAGCACATCTGCCAGGGTGGTGCGTGTCAGCCAGGCATTGACGTCATCGCGCAGGCCGCCAAAGACCTGCCCCAGGCCGCAGCCGCCGGGGATGCCGCATTCACAGGTGCCGCCTGGGCGGTCCGTCAGGGCAGTGCAGGGCAGGGGTTCAAAAGGGCCATCAATGAGCTGGACGATCTCCCCCAGGCTGATGCGCAGAGGGGCTTTTTGAAACTGGTAGCCGCCGCCCACGCCGCGCTTGCTGCGCAGCATACCGCCATTTTTCAGCACCAGGAGGATCTGCTCCAGGAATTTGAGGGGGATGCGCTCACGGGTGGCGATATCCTGAATGGAAAAGGTGGATGTCTCAGGCGAGCGGGCCATCGCCAGCAAGGCGCGCATGGCATACTCGGCTTTGCGGGAGAGCTTCATGCGGGATGCGTTAGGAGGGCTTTGATTTTCAGGCAACCAGCAATGGCAGCAATTACGAAATTTTTTTTGACAACACGCCGCATTTCTGGCCAAACTCACGCTGTTCCTATGAAATGGATTTTACCCCTCCTCACTCTCGCCGCATTATCCTCCTGCACCACGAAGCCCTACATGGTAGGCAGCGTGAATGAGCAGTTCTATACCCGCTACCGTACGCCAGGTGCCGGGTATAAGAACAAGCGGGATGAACGCCGTGAATACGACTATACCCACCAGCAGCACTTCATCGGCACTGCCCGCCTGCCGATCTTCCCGCGCCGTACGAAGCATGTCGTGGTGCAGGAACAGATCTATGTGCCGCCTGCAGCTCCCTACACCAGCAGCAAGTAAGCTGGGCTGAGTCGATCCTTTTGGAAAACGGTCTCCTAAAATGGGGGCCGTTTTTCTCTTTATGCGCTTGGAGTGAAGATTTGACGGGGTGATTAGGTCGCACCCCCCGTTGCGGAACATGCAAAAACTCAAAAATACATGTTGATTTCCCCGCCACAGCCAGCAAGCTCCACCTCCCGAAAGTCCGAACTTTATATTTGATCTCATGGCAGTAGCAATCCGTCTCCGTCAAGAAGGCTCCAAAGGCCATCTGTTTTATCGTGTCGTCGCCGCTGACCAGCGCTTCAAGCGCGATGGTCGTTTCCTTGAAATCCTGGGCACGTATGACCCACACATGAAAGGTGCCAACACCAACATCGATCTCGACAAGGTGAATTCCTGGATCGCTAAAGGTGCACAGCCTTCTGAGACCGTGCGCAGCCTGATCAAGCGCGCTGGCAAAGCTGCTGCCAAGTAATTGGCTTAACATTTCGTTTCCGTTGTTGATCGGGCTGACGGAAACAGCTAATTGCCTGTCATGGACGCCCCCGAAGCACTTCGCGAATTCCTGACCTATGTGGTGGCCAATCTGATTGACCACCCGCAACAAGCTTCCATCGCCATTGGCCACAACGCCAATGGCGTTTTGGTGTTTCGGGTTCAGCTCGCCCAGGAGGATGTAAAACATGTCCTGGGGAAAAACGGCATGACCGCCAGCTCCATCCGCTCCCTGCTCAATACGGCTGCTGAAAAGCACGGCCTGCGCGTCAGCCTGAAAATCGGCGCAGCGCGGGATCTGGAGGATGAGGAGACGCCGGAGCAGGAGCAGCAGCGGGAAGAAGCCGCTGCGGCGGACTGTTGACCGGGCCGCTGTCCCGGACGGGAATCCCGTTTCCCCGCTCACTGGCGGTTGCAGACTGCGCCGCTTCATCGTATCCCACGCGCCCCCATTCATGCCGCTGACCCTTCACGACACACTTTCCCGCTCGCCGCGCCTCATCACGCCCCTGGATGGCAAGACGCTACGCTTTTACTGCTGCGGCCCCACGGTTTACGGCCCGGCGCACATTGGTAATTTCCGCACCTTTGTGGCCCAGGATGTTTTCCGCCGCGTCATCGAGCAGGGCGGTCTGGCGACGCTGCATGTGCGCAACCTGACGGACGTGGATGACAAGACCATCCGGGATTCCCAGAAGGCGGGGCAGTCGCTGACGGATTTCACCCAGTTTTGGACGGAGAAATTTCATGCCGACTGCGCTGCGCTGAATCTGCTGCCGCCACATGTGGAGCCGAGCGCCGTGGCGCACATCCCACATCAGATCCGGATGATCGAGACGCTCATTGAGCGCGGTCATGCCTATGCCACGCCGGATGGCAGTGTGTATTTCAAGGTGGCCTCCTTTGCAGACTACGGCCGCCTTTCCCACCTGGAAGACCGGGAGCTGAAGCTGGGTGCCTCCTCCGCAGCCACGGCGACGGACAGTGATGAATATACCAAGGATTCACTGGCGGACTTTGCCCTGTGGAAGGGGAAGAAGGCAGAAGACGGCCCCAACTACTGGTCCAGCCCCTGGGGAGATGGGCGGCCTGGCTGGCACCTGGAATGCAGCGCGATGTCGCTGGAATACCTGGGCGAGGATTTCGATGTCCATGGCGGCGGGGTGGACCTGATTTTCCCGCATCATGAAAATGAGATCGCGCAGAGCTGCTGCGCCACGCATGGCCAGTTTGCGCGTCATTGGTTCCATGTCACCCACCTGATGGTGGATGGCGGGAAGATGAGCAAGAGCCTGGGAAATCTCTATACGCTGGAGGATCTGAAGGGCCGTGGGTATACGCCAATGGACGTCCGTTACGTGCTCATCAGCGGGCATTACCGTACGCCGTTGAACTTTACCCTGCATTCATTGGATGCGGCCCGTCAGGCCTTGCAGAAACTGGCCAAGTTTGACAAGGCTGTTCGTGAGGTGGCGGGCGTGGCTGTTGAGGTGGCTGGCACGATGCCTGGGCCTTTCGCTGCGGCGTGGGACACGCTGAATGACGACCTGAATGTACCTGGCGCACTCGGGGATATTTTTGGAACGATCAACAAGACCAAAGCCGCGACTCTTTCCAAGGAGGAGGCCGTGGTGGCCCTGGAGGGGCTTCATTTTCTGCTGCGTGCCCTGGGCCTGCAATTGCCCGCCGGGAGTGATGAAGCGGACACCGAAGTGCCTGCGGACATTGCCGAACTGGCGGAAAAACGCTGGCAGGCGAAGCAGTCCAAGGACTGGGGGACCGCCGATGTCCTGCGCAAGGAACTGGATGCTGCCGGCTGGGTCATCAAAGACAGCAAAGAAGGCTATCAAGTGCTGCGGAAGTGATTTGTGAAGGAGCTTTCTCCTGGCTTCGAGACCTTCCCAAACCCCCACGCCCTGGCGGGCGCAGCTACCTGTGGCTGCTCGCGCCAGCGAGTGGGCGAGCTTTCTCACGGCTTCGACACCTCCCAAACCCCCACGCCCTGGTGGGCGCAGCTACGTGTGGCTGCTCGCGCCAGCGAGTGGGCGGGGGTTCTCGTGGTTTCGAAGCTTCCAATGCATGCTGGGGGCGGACGGGGCTTTATTGGGGCGGACGACGCGGGCAAGAGTGCCCACGGTACTTGGGGCGCTTCAAAAACAACTGATCTGCTCGGGCGTCAGACCACGGGTGGCTTCGGAGGCTTGGTAGGCCTGATACTTCGGTCGTGGGCGGTTATTGAATCCGTTGCTGTTTCCGCTGTAACCACTGCCGTTTCCTGCGTTTCCGTTGCCGCTGTTGCGCGGGGTGCTGGTGCGCTCCCAGACGAGGCTTTGCCAGCCGTTGGCGATGGAGGCGCGGATGGCTTGGGTGGCGAGGGGTTCGCCGTTGCGCTCGCATTCGGCCAAGGTGTTGCGGGCGGCGATGGCGGTCCATTGCTTCTGCGGATTCAACCGGGCCAGGGCGCTGCGATGCTGGCACCACTGGTCCCAGGCTTCGAGAAAGTCCGGGGTGCTCAAGGCGGTGGGAACGGCCACAGAGTCGGCTTCACGGAGGTTTTCCTCGGTGTGCTGACGCCTCGCCGACCTGGGTCGGGCCTCACGCGCGGGAGGAGGCACGGGTGTAAGGGCGGGTGGGGAGGATAGGGGAACGGGGAAAGGAGGGGCGGGAGGGAAAGAGGGGGCTAAATCGGCTGAAACGCGTTTCACTGTTTCATGCGTTACATGCGTTTCATCGGTTGCAGGCAGGATGGGGGAAAGAAGTGCTTCATCAGGTAATGATGTTTTGCATTGTTCGACTTCAGCTGAAGGAGGAGCCTCTGAAGGAGAGGCCTGGCGTTTCGCCTCGCGGTGCTTGCGCACGCGCTCGGTGGAGGAGGATGTGGAGGTGCGACGGTCCAGGAGAGGGCGGACGAGGAAGCCGCCGTTTTTGGAGAGGCGCACCTCGCACCCGTATTCAGCCGCGACCTGGGCGGCGACCTTCAGCAGGGCTGGGAGGTCGAGGGGAAGAGTCAGCATGGGGGAAGCTATTCGCCTCTTTTTTCGGACGCAAGGGAGTGCCACCCCGACTTGGGCTAAGTGGCGAAAAAAGTTTTGGGAGAGATCGGTCGTCATGCGGCCAAGGCAGGACGGAAGCCCGTTGGGGTTAGGTGCCCTGCCCTTTTGCGGATGCATTCCACATTTGGCGGAAAAATCCAGGGGCGGCGGCGTAGATGTCTATTCGTATTCTTCGGCCTCTATTCTCATGCATCGTACTTTTTACATCCTGGCAGCTCTGGCTTTTTCCATTTTTCATTCGCAGGTGGCGGCGGTGCCGGTGCAAGCGGTGGATGTGTGCATTTATGCGGGGACGCCGGCGGGGATCAATGCGGCGATTGCGGCGCGGCAGGAGGGGCGAAGTGTGCTGCTGGTGGAGCCTTCTCGCTGGGTAGGGGGGATCCTGGGGGCGGGTATTAAACCGAAGCAGGATTGCCCGATCATCCGTGCGGTGGGCGGATTGACGCAGAGCAAGGTATTCAATTTTAGCCTGTCGCCGGAGACGCTACGCACGGACTTTCAGCAATGGCTGAAGGATGAGCAGGTGCCGGTGATTTATGGCCACCGGCTGCAGAGTCTTGAGCGGGAGGGGGGCCGCATCGTGCGCCTGCACCTGGAGGATGCGCCGCCGGATGAAACGGGTATCCCGCAGGCGGCGGGCAAGCATGAGGTTTCGCAGATTATTGAGGCGAAGGTTTTCATCGATGCCAGCTATGAGGGGGATGTGATGGCCGCGGCGGGCGTGGCTTATTCGGTGGGGCGGGAGGCGCATGAAACGTATGGTGAAGCACCTGCTGGGGTGGGCCTGCCGACGAACTGGACGCCGCTGGATCCGTATATCCGCCCGGGGGATCCGGCCAGTGGTCTGCTGCCACTGGTGGATGCAGATCATGGCCGCGCCAAGGGGGCGGGGGATGAGTATACGCAGGCTTATAATTACCGCTTTTATGTGACGGATGATCCGGCGAAGCGTGTGCCGCTGACGCCGCCTGCGGACTATGAGGCGGCGCAGTATGAGGTGGTGGGCCGTTTTGTGGAATACCTGGTGAAGACGCACGCGCAGGATGCGAAAAAGCTCCAGGCGAGCCTGAGCATGATTTTCCCGGGCTGGAGAAACCAGGGGGAATACAATTACCAACGCCAGTCTTTGATCACGATGGCTCCGCTGGGCCTGAGCCGGTATTATCAGGATGGGGATTACACGGCACGGGCGCGGGTGTGGAAACAGCATCAGGATTACCTGCGGGGCCTGCATCATTTCATGAGCACGGATGCTCGGGTGCCGGAGAAATTCCGCGCGTACACGGCGTCCCTGGGGCTGGACAAGACGAAGCATGAGGAGACCAACGGTTGGCCTAACCAGCTATACGTCCGCCTGACCCGGCGGATGGACGGGCCCTACAGGCTGACGCATGCGGATGTGCTGAATACGACTCAGGTTTCAGACAGTGTGGGCCTGGCTCTTTATGGGGTGGATATTTATCCGGTGCGCCGGTATGCGGCAAAGAATCCTGAAACGGGAGAGCTAGGCATCGCGACGGAAGGGAATATGTTCATCGGCGGGGCGAAGGGGACGGGCCACCCGTATGCGATCCCGTACCGGGCCATCACGCCGAAGGTGGAGCAATGCAGCAACCTGCTGGTGCCGGTTTGCATCTCGGCCAGCTACATCGCGTATGCCTCGGCCCGGATGGAGCCGGTGTTTTGTATCCTGGGGGAATCGGCTGGGGTGGCGGCTGCGCAGGCGATCGATGCGGGGGAGACGGTGCAGGCGATTGATGTGGCGAAGCTGCAAAAGCGGCTGCTGGAGCGCGGGCAGATCCTGGAGTGGACGGCGGAGAAGTGAGGGTGGAGTGGCTGGAGGGCTTTCGCACACCCGCTGGGGCGGGCGGCCACATGGGGAGGCTCACATGGGGGATGATTGAAAATCCAAATTCGTTTTGCCCATTGGCGGGTTTCGTGGCATGACACTGGAAGCCTCCACTGCATGAACTACGCTGATCTCCACCGCATCTACCACCAGCCCTTCTTTGACCTCATCAAGCAGGCACGTGCCATTCATGAGGAGCATTGGACGAATAATGAGGTGCAGCTTTGCACGCTGCTGAGCATCAAGACGGGCGGTTGCAGTGAGGACTGCGGTTACTGTGCGCAGAGCGCGCGCTATACGACGGGTGTACAGGCGGAAAAGCTGATGGAAAAGGACGAGGTGATGGAGCGTGCACGTGCGGCGCGGGCCAATGGCTCCACCCGGTTTTGCATGGGCGCGGCCTGGAAGGGTGTGCGCGTGGGCACGCAGAAATTTAACCAGGTGGTGGACATCGTGAAGGATGTGTCCACGCTGGGCATGGAGGTGTGTGTGACGCTGGGCCAACTGGGCGCAGAGGAGGCGGCCATCCTGAAGGAAGCGGGCGTGACGGCTTACAATCACAACATTGATACCAGCCCTGAGCATTACCCAAACATCGTCAGCACGCATACGTATGATGACCGCCTGAGCACCATCCGCCACGCGCAGGATGCCGGCATGTCCGTCTGCTGCGGGGGCATCCTGGGCCTCGGTGAGACGATTGAGGATCGCCTAAAGATGCTGGAAGTGCTGAGCAATTTCAATCCGCATCCAGAGAGTGTGCCGATCAATGCGCTGATGCCGATGAAGGGCACGCCGATGAGCGAAAACGTGCAGGTGGATAGCTTCTCGCTGGTGCGCATGATCGCCGTGACCCGCATCGCCATTCCGCGTGCGAAGGTGCGCTTGAGCGCCGGGCGCACGAACCTGAGCCGCGAAGCCCAGGCCCTGGCCTTCTTTGCAGGCGCGAATTCGATTTTCTACGGGGACAAGTTGCTGACGGCGGCGAATCCACGCGCCAATGAAGACCTGGCGCTGCTGGCGGAGCTGGGGCTTTCTGCGCAGCAACCGAATCCGGATATGAGTGCGCCGGTGGCGGATGAAGTCCGCGAGCTGGCTCCTGCGTGCCAGGTGGGCTGCGGGGTGTGATTCTCGAGGAGTGAGCCAGCAAGAGGTTGGCAAAAAGATGGTTGGTGAAAGATGGCTGAAATTTTTTACCAACCATTTTTTTGCCATGAATTTCTGCCAACTAGCTCATACCTCTTAAAGCCCTGTTTGATTGACTTTTAGGTGGGCAAAGATTCGCGTAGACGGAGCTTATGAGGGGCGGACAAGTCGGGGCGGGACGCCCCAACTCCTTGGGTTGGGGCGGCGGGGGTGTGTGCAAGGGGGGAGCTGGCAAGATGCTGGCAAAAAGATGGGTGGTAAAAGATGGCTGAAATCTTTTACCAGACCCTCTTTTGCCAATGGATTTCTGTGGGCGAAGATTCGCGTGGATGGCGCATCTGAGGGGCGACAAGTCGGAGCGGGACGCTCCAACTCCTTGGGTTGGGGCTGCGGGGTGTGCAAGGAGTGGGGGCGTCTCGCCCGCAAATAATGAGGCCAGGAGGGCCTCACTCCTTGGGACTGTGACAGAGGTTTTCGCTTCATAGTGGCCGAAGTCGTTGGAGGGGACTTTGACAAAATCCACAGGGGGGGACGCCTTTGCTCCATGGGTGAAAACCTCTTTTCACGAAACTCTCTTCTGGCCTTTGAGATCAGATTGTGACACATGGCGGGCCGCATGAACATCGCCCTTTCTGAATTGGCTGAACTGTTGGAAGGCCAGCTTCTCTCTGGCAGTCCTGAAACCCGTGTCACTGGCTTTGCATCGCTGAGGGAGGCGCTGGCGGGCGACCTGAGCTTTTATTATGATGCGCGGTATAAGGACCGGCTGATGGAGACCAAGGCGACGGCGGTGCTGGTGCCGGAAGGGCTGGAAAAATGCCCTGACAAAGTGGCGTGCATCGCGGTGAAAAATCCTTCTCACGCTTTTGAAAAGGTGGTGGATACGTATGGCTATCAGGCCACGGCTTTTGAGCCGGTTATTCATCCACGGGCCTGCATCGCGGAGGATGTGAAGGCGGACCTTTCCAAGATCTCAGTCGCGGCTTGTGCGGTGATCGAGAGCGGGGCACAGATCGGCGATGGGACGGAAATCGGGGCGGGATGTTTTGTGGGCCGCAATGCGGTGATCGGGGCGGGGTGCAAGCTCTTCGCGAACGTCACGGTGTATGAGGCCTGTGAGCTGGGAGACCGGGTGATCCTGCATTCAGGTACGGTCATCGGGGCGGACGGGTTTGGGTATGAATTTGATAAAGGCCGTCATCGCAAGGTCCGCCAGGCCGGGATTGTGCAGATCGACAATGATGTGGAGATCGGCGCGGGGACGATGGTGGACCGGGCGCGCTTTGGCCGCACGTGGATCGGTGAAGGGACGAAGATCGATAACTTGGTGCAGATCGGTCACAATGTGATCATCGGGAAGCATTGCATCATCGTGGCGGCGTGTGCCATCGCGGGGAGTGCGGTGATCGGGGATTACGTGGTCATCGCGGCACAGAGCGGGGTGGCGGGGCATGTGAATGTCGGGTCGTTTGTGACGCTGGGGGCGCGCAGCGGGGTGACGAAGGACATCCCTACGGGCAAGGCAACTTACATGGGCTTCCCTGCGATGCCGGTGATGGATGAGCGCCGCCGCTGGGCGAGCATCAACCGTCTTCCGCATCTGTCTGCACGGGTGAAGGCTCTGGAAAAAGGCCAGCCTGCTGCGGAGGATGAGTGATATGAGGGCGGATCATTCGCCCGAACGCTAGGTTGTAATACCCATCGTTGGGCGGATGTGTCTGGCGAAGACGGATGGGCCGCCCAACGATCCGCCTTCTGGGGAAGTGGCGTTGACTCCGTACGTTCAGGAACTAGCCGGATAGTTTTGCGAAGGGAGCAGCAGACGTGGACGAGGCGGTTTGCGCAAAACACATCCAGCCTACGGCCCAGCAGCCAGCGGGTCGTGATGCGCTATCATGCGTCTGATTTTAAGACGGCTGGCCGGGTGGGGCGAAGCTGCAGGTAGAGGCCGAGGAGGAGGAGGGCGGCATCCCGCAGGATCAGGTCGAGATAGTTGGAACTGGCCTGGCTGCTGCCGAAGCAGCCACACTGGATATCGATGCCGCGATGCCAGGAGATGCCGATGGCGATGAGGAAGGCGAGCAGGCTGGTATTGAGGATGAGGAGGCCGCCTTTTCTAAAGAGGCTGGTGATGACGGCGAGGCCGCTGAAGACCTCCAACCAAGGAAGGAACATGGCGACCCAGGCGGCGTAGGGGTCCGGCACGAGGTCAAAGCTGCGGACATCCATGACGAAAGAGGCGGGGTCCCAGGCCTTGAGCAGACCTGCATAAACAAAGACGCCGCCGAAGAGGAGGTGCAGGAAGAGGTGAAAGAGACGGGACATGGCTGCAAGAGGATACGGGGCGGAGTAGGGATCTGCATCTACTCATTGCGGATCAAGAGGGTTGGATGATGGACGGAACCCCGATGGGATGGTGGCTTGACCCAGGCTTGTGTAGCCAGAAAGCTATTGCTCCTTCTTAACGCCGCCCTCAAAAACGACAACATTCCTTTGCTTACACCCACAGTTGCTGGGCTTAATTGCGCAGGCCGGGGGACAGCCAAATGTAGTGCTTGCGCTGGGGGCGACGGCAAAATGCGGGTTCACTCAGGCTGGACCAGGAAGAAACCGTGGAAGGGTTTCAGCAGGTCTTCATCGGTCAGGTCCTGGCCGGAAGGGTCCCCTTCCCGCAGCCATTGGGAGGCAGGAGAGGAGAGGCGCAGATACAGGTTATCGTAACCGGTTTCGTCGGTTCCCTGGTCGACTTTCCAAAGGCGCAGGCGGGTAGCGCTGGCAGGCTCTGCACCGGCGGGGAAACCAGCGGCAGTCGTCAAATTCAGATCCGCAGGTGACCTCTCCAGGACCTGCTGCGAAGCGATGAAACGTGTGCCGGATTGTGGCAGCAGAGGCGCGGTGAATTGGGGCACCTGGCCGGCCTGCAGCACAGTCACTTCCTGCGTGCGCGCCTGCACCAGCACGGCCTGACCCGGGAGAAGGAGCGGCGATTTTTTATCCGTCCCGATCCAGCCGGAGGCACTGAGCCAGGCGGTGACAAAGCCATTGGAGGCGGAGTCATAATAAAGCACGCGGTCTGCCGTCTCCGCAGTGGCTCCGCTCACAAAAAGATCCGCAGGCAGGAGCTGGTCCAGGGTCCAGGCGGAGCGCAGAGCCACGCGCTCACCTGCCAGTTCCGCAGGCAGGGCCTCAGCAGTGGTGACGAGGCTGCCATCCAGGGCGGTCACAGTCAGGCGTTGGCCAGCTTGCTTGCCATCGAGGATCTCAAGGATCATGGGCGCATCCAGGCTGATGCCGGAAAGGCCGGTCAAACTCAGTGACTGGTCCCCCTCGCGACGGGCGACGATGCCGACATAAAGTTCAGGTTGCTCCAGGGGCATGGAGAAACTGCGGGTGCCGGGTGGGAAAGCCTCGCGGCTGAACATCCAGGCTGGCGTCACGGCGGTGGCTTCGGGGCTGCCGTTGAGGTCGGCATCCAGGGCCACTTTCAGCCTCACGAGGCCGCGTGCCGCTCCGGCGAAGACGGTGCTGTCCACTCCGGCATAACGTTGAATCGGTTCACCCTGCTTGTCGTAACTGGTCTGGGCGGTGACACGAGAGGTCGTCCACTCTCGCGCATCCAGGCTGGTTTCCAAAGTCACCACAATGTCCGGGCGACCACTCGCTGCAAGGTTCACGACCACATCGGTGGCACCCGTCGCAGGCTGGAGTTCAATGCGGAAACGGCCCGCACCGCTGCTGCCATCCGCAGGGTCTGTGCCCAATGCATATTCGAGCAGGTTCGGATAAAAATCCGCATCTGGATTGTCCAGTGGCGCATTGGCACCGGACAGGTCATTTTCCGACTGCCAGCCTGCAAAAGTGGTGGAAGGCTCCTCCGGCGGTGCAGACATGCTGCGGCCTACCATGGAGAAAGAATTGCCGTCGCTCATCGTGGAGGCAAAGCTGGAGCAGTCCAGACAGACCAGCCCCAGGTCATACGTGAGATCCGTATTGGCATCCACGCCCTCATCATCCGCCATGCCTTCGGAGCCGGACTCCGCCGTGCCTGCGGCGAGCTGGCCTGGGATCAAGGTAAAGACAGCGGTGCTGGCCCCATTGACAATCGGGTTGTCATTGAACAGGAGATTTTGACCCACGTCATCATCGCCCGGCACCACATTGGCCAGAGGCTTGGCCCACTGAAGCACGCCGCCGCTTTCGAACTGGATGGAAGCCAGGTGCAGGAAGTAGGAGCCAGGATTGAGGCCCGTGATGAGGTAGCGGCCATTTTCATCCGTGATGGCAGCGCTCACCGCTTCATCATTGTTCACATCCGCACCGGCATTGAAGATCTGTACAAAGGCGTATTCGATGCCTTCGTTGGGGTTCATCACATCATCCCCATTGATGTCCATGAAGATTCGGTTGCCGACCGCCAGGGGAGCCCAGAGGCCGAAGTCCACGGTCAGGTTGCTGTCTGCATCCGCATCGCCATCGGTGATGGATTCCGCACCTGGTTGTAGGGAGATGATGGGGCTAAATAAAGGCGTGCCGATGCCTCCGGGCTGGGAGCCATCATTGTTGCCATCCACATTGTTATCCGTCGTGGCTGGTGTGCCGCCAGAATGGGTATAACCTGCGGGGGCAGTCACCCGCACATAATAATTGCCCGGCAGCAGATTGGTGAACAGATACACACCCGTGGAGGAGGTGACAACGCTGGCCCCCACCTGGGTATCCGCCGCACCGCCGGAGCCGCCGATGGCATTGTCCGTGCCAGGGGTAAAGAGCTGCACGGTGGCCCCCGCGACGCCGGTTTCATCCGTTTCCTTGAGGCCGTTATTGTTGCTGTCCAGCCACACCAGATTGCCCAAGGACATGGATTTAACCGTCAGCGTCAAGGAACGCGTGGTGGCGCAGCCATTAGCATCTGCCACACGGACCGTGACGGTGCGGCTGCCCAGGGTAATGGGAGTGCCGGAGATGACACCCGCAGTGCTCAGGGTCAGGCCATTGTGCAGGGTGCCAGAGCTGAGGGTCCACGTATAAGGAGCCACGCCAGATGAAGCCGCGAGCGTGGTGGTATAGGCGCTGTTCAGGTAACCAAAAGGCAGGGTGGCCGTGGTGATGCTGACAGCGGCACAGCCCGGCGTGAGCACATAGGCCCGGGTGCCTGCGCAGCCATTGGCATCCTGCGCTCTCACCACAAAGGAGGCCTGCGTGGTGCTCGTCGGCGTGCCGGTGACGGAGCCGCCGGTGCTCAGGGAAAGGCCCGCAGGCAGGCTGCCGCTGCTGATGCTGTAAGTATAAGGAGCCGTGCCACCGGAAGCCGTGACCGTCTGGCTATAACTGCTGCCCACCGTCGCTGCCGGGAAGCTGCTGGGAGTAATGGTGACTGTGGTGCAACTGGCGCTGATGGAATACGCACGCGAGATGGTGCAGCCATAAGCATCCGTGACCAGCAGGGTGAAGCTGAATGTGCCCGCCTGGGTCACCGCACCGGAGATATTTCCAGAGCTGCTATTGAGCGTGAGCCCCGGTGGCAGGCTGCCCGAGCTGATGCTGAAGGTATAAGGCTGGTTACCATTGGTGGCGGAAATGGTCTGATTATAAGAAGCCCCGACCGTGGTGGAAGTCAGCGTGCTGGGGTTGAGGCTGATGACACGGCAGGTGACTGACTGCGTGTATGCCTGTGTGACAGAGCAGCCATACGCATCCGTGACTGCCACGGTGAAGTTAAATGTGCCAGCCTGGGTAGGGTTTCCCGTGATGGCTCCCGAGCTGCTGTTCAGTGTCAGTCCTGGAGTCAGCGTGCCAGAACTGACGCTGAAGGTATATGGCTGGTTGCCATTGGACGCGGAAATGGTCTGACTATAAGAAGTGCCAACGTTGGTGTCCGAAAGCGTACCGGGGTTCACGCTGATGGTGCGGCAGGTGACCAAATGTGAATATGCTCGCGTGACGGAGCAGCCATAGGTATCCGTGACCTGAAGGGAGAAATTAAAGGTGCCAGGCTGGGTGGGGATACCGGTGATGGCCCCTGTGCTGCTATTGATTTGAAGGCCTGTGGGCAGGGCACCGTTGATGACGGTGAAAGTATAAGGCTGAGTGCCATTGGAGGCCGAAATGGTCTGACTATAAGAAGTGCCAACGTTCGTCTCAGACAGGGTGCCGGGGTTCAGGCTGATGGTGGGACAGGTAGGCGTCACTGAATAAGCGCGCGTGCCGATACAGCCATTCGCATCCGTGGCGCGGATGATGAAATTCGCAGCCGCACTGCTGGTGGGAATGCCGGAGATCTGACCCGAGCTGGCATTCAGACTCAATCCCGCAGGCAGGCTCCCTGAAGAGACATCCAGGGTAGAAGGAGACGCCCCGCCAGAGCCGGAAACCGTCGCGCTATAATTCGTGCCCACGATGGGGTTCGTCAGAGTGCTCGGGCTGACTGTCACGATGGGGCAGATTTTCACCGTGTAGCTGCGTGAAACTGTACAACCGAAGGTATCCGTGACGGTGACGGTAAAGGTGGAGCCTGCGCCATTGCCGGAGGAAGGCGTGCCGGTGATGACTCCAGAGCTGGTGAGAGTCAGCCCATTTGGCAAGCTGCCGCTGGAGATGGACCAGGCATACGGGGTGCTGCCCCCGGTGGCCGTCAGCGATTGCGAATAGGCACTGCCCGCCGAGCCTGCGGGCAGGGTCGTGGGTGTCAGCGTCATGGCCGGGCAAGTGGGTGCCAGAGTATAACTGCGAGTACCGATGCAGGCATTGGCATCCGAGACACTCACCACAAAGCTGGCGGAGGTGGTATTGGAGGGAGTGCCGCTGATGACACCCGTGCTGGCATTCAGGCTGAGGCCGGTAGGCAGGCTGCCGCTGGAAAGGCTGAAGGTATAAGCTGTAGCACCACCGGAGGCGGTGATGGTCTGGCTGTAGCTGGTGCCGACCGTCGCAGCCGCGAGAGTCGTGGGCGAGAGCGCGATGACCGGACAGATCTTCATGGTATAAGCCCGTGTGCCCGCACAACCGCGGGAATCCGCTGCGCGCACCACAAAACCGACACCTGCGCCGTTCGAGGTTGTCGGCGTGCCGGTAATGGCCCCGGAGCTGCTATTCAGCGCCAGCCCAGCGGGTAAGGTGCCGGAGCTGATCGTATAGGTATAAGGCCCGACCCCGCCGGAAGCTGTCAGCGTCTGGCTATACGCGGTGCCCACAGCCCCGGCTGGCACCGAGGTGGGAGTGAGGCTGATGGTCGGGCAGGTCGGTGTGTAAGAGTAACTTTGCGTGGCGATGCACCCATAGAAATCGGTGACCCGCAGGACAAAGGACACCGCGCCCGCCTGGCTGACCGTGCCGCTGATATTGCCGTTGCTGCTATTCAGCGTTAGCCCCTGAGGCAGAGATCCTGCACTGATGGTATAAGTGTAAGGAGCTGAGCCACCCGATCCCGTCAGGGTCTGGTTATAGGGCGTGCCGACAGCCGGGATAGGCACGGAAGAGGGACTGATGGCAATGACCGGGCAGACGGGACTGACGGAATACGAATTGGTGATGGAGCAACCATTCACATCCACAACCGTGATGTTGAAATTCACGGCGGTGGTATTCGTCGGCGTGCCGTTCAGTAATCCACCGCTGCTGAGGCTCAGGCCCGCGGGCAGACTGCCGCTGGAGACGGTGAAGGTATAAGGAGAGGTGCCTCCATTGGCCGTGAAAGTCTGGCTATAGGCGCTGCCCACCACCGGCGTGGTCAGGGTGGCGGGGCTGAGAGAGAGAATAGGGCAATTTATTGTCACCACATAGTCTTCCACTTCCCCCGTACCCGAAGCACCTGTCGCCCCTGGATTTTGCCCACTGGTCAGGCGCACACGCGCACCGCGCACGCCCGGCTTGGCCGTATTCGGAGTGGTGAAGCTCAGGCTGCGCACGACGGCGTTTGAGCCGGTAGTGACCGAGCTATTCGTCACGATCTGCTCGCCAGAATCCGTGAAGCTGCCATTGCCATTGAAGTCCACCCAGGCATTCACATAAGCCGTGGATCCAGAGTTGTTGGTGATGGTGGCAGAAACATTGGCCGAGGCTCCCAGATTCAAGCTGGCGGGGAGGGTCACGCCATCCTCATCGTCACTGCCCGTGTTGTCATCCCCCGTGGCGGTGGCATTGCGGGTGGAGGAAAATTCAGTATCCACCGTTGCCCCCAAGCGCAGGTTATTGCTGGCCGTGCTGGAGGCATCCGCCGCACCATCCCAGTCTCCAAAGTCCATCGCAGGAGCCTGGATTTCCACGATGTAATCCTCCACTTCCCCCAGTGATGCCACACCTGTCGCCAGGGTGGATGCACTGTTGCTGAGGCGGAAACGCACCCCGCGCCCAGTGCCCACGCTGGCATTCAAGGGCACGGTGAAAGTGACGTCCTGGCTGGCCAGGAAAGCCCCGTCAGCCGTCCATGGAGCGAGGTAACTGCCATCAATGATTACCGGCCCGGAACCTGTGCCCGGGATCTCCCATGCCACCGCCAGGCTGTCCCCGCCGCCGCCTTCTTTCATCAGTCCCTCAATGTAATAAGGTGTCCCCGCTTGCAGCGTGATGGTCACGGACTTCTGCTGCGTGTATGTGGTCCATGCACGGGAGGAGGTCCAGCCCGGCACATTGGCAATGAGCGTGGCATTGGCCGGGGTGGAATCTGTGCTGAGAAACAGCTTCGTTTCATCATCCCCAGCTACCCAGAAAGTATAGCTGCCGGTGACCGGCGGATAGACCCAGCCACGCATCCGCTGGCCCATGTTATCTGCCCAGTCCACCGGCGCTTCAAAGCTGGTCCGCTGGTCGGATCCCGTCGGGCTGTTCGGATAGGTCGCGTGGTTGGTCAGGTCGGTAATGATGGTGCCATTGATGCCCAGCCACCACTCCCGGAGGATGGAGCCTCTATTCGCCCCCGTGATGGCCCGTGCTGGTTCCAGACGCTCGCCTCCGCTGCTCACCACAGCATCATTGAGCACGCCATCATTGTTGAAATCGATCCAGCTATGCAGATAAGCAGCCGCGCCGGTGGTATTCACTACTGATACTGGAATCGTCACCGTTTTCCCCACTTCAATCCCCGCAGGCATGGTGACGCCATCTTCATCATCGCTGCCAGTGATGTCATCCCCTGTAGCGGCGGCATTCGTGGTGGCGCTGCTTTCAGCATCCACCAGTGTTCCCATCCGCAGGGTGGTGCTGGCCGTGGTGGAAGCACTGCCAAACCCTGAAAAGTCCCCGAAGTCCAAGAACGGCACAATGATGGTGGTGCCATGATCCTCCACCTCCCCCGTTCCATCCACACCATCAGGCCCTGGACTGCTCACACTGGTGAGGCGCGCCCTCACCGCCGTAGTGCCCAGCGATGCATTGGCTGGAATATTGAAGTTAACCGTTCTGGCAGAATTGGACGAGCCATTGGCCACAACCACATTGGAAGCGACCTGCTCTCCCGAGTCCGCCAAACTGCCGTTGCGATTGAAGTCGATCCACACATTCAGATAGGCTGTGGAGCCGAGGGCATTCGTCACCGTGACGGTTAGGCTGCTGGCGGTGCCCTGTTCCAGACCGGCAGGCACCACCACACCATCCTCATCGTCACTGCCCGTGTTGTCATCCCCCGTGGCGGAGGTATTGGTCGTCGCGGACGCTTCTGCATCCACCAGCGCACCGATGCGCAGATTGCTATTCACTGTGCTGGAGGCACTGGGGAAAGACGAATAGTCCCCGAAATCCGAGATGGCCTGCACCACAATCGTCCTGGCCGCACTGGCTTGGCAGCCGAAGGCATCCGTGGCCCGGAGAGTCACAGAGACGCCTGCTCCATTGACTGCTGTCGGGGTGCCGCTCAGAACGCCTGCGCTGCTGAGGCTAAGCCCGGCTGGCAGCGTACCGCTGACCAATGACCAAGTATAAGGGCTGCTGCCGCCGCTGGCCGTAAAAGTATGGCTATAGGCCGTATTGATGATCGCATTCGGCTGAGAAGAACTGAGGGATATCGTGGGACAGGCAAGGAAACCGAAGTCAATCGTCAGGTTGGTATTGCTGTCGCTATCACCATCATTGGTCGGCTCCGTCCCGGCTCCGAGGGAGATAAGAGGACTGCGTACTGGCTGCCCCTGGGTGGTCTGGGTGCCGTTGTCATCATTGTCATCCGTATTGTCCGCCGTATCCGTGGTCGTGCTGCTCAGCGGAAATGACGCGGGCGGTGTGGGGATATAAACGAAGTACTGTCCGGGAGAGAGATCATTGAAGGAATAGACACCACCGCCAGCGCTGGTGGTCGTAGCAACCGGTGTGGCCGTCAGCGGATTTTCACCCCCTAAAAAGAGCCGCAACTGGACGCCATCGATTCCTGGCTCGCCACTGTCTTTCAGGCCGTTGTTATTTGTATCCTGCCAAACTGCGTTGCCGATCTTCATGGAAGGCGCAGCCCCAGGGCAGGCAGCACCGTCAGAGTTGGTCACCGTGGGCCCGGTGCCGACGGTGGTCACCGTGCCGTTCAGCACACCGTTGGTTCGGTTAAATAGATAAAGGGTATCCTGGGCCGTGGAGCTGCTCTGGCTACCGTAGCCGTAGGCCAGGCCGTTGGCATCAATGGTCAGGGAACCAAAGGTGGATAAAAAGGAGGAAGCCACCCGTGTACAAACACCTGTGACCGGATTGATCTCAAAGAGCCCCAGGTTGCTGGAGTCATTCGTATTGTAACCGTAAATTTTATCCGTCAGCGGATCCCAAACGATGTCCCCAAAGTTCCCCGTCGTATTCGCTCCCGTGTTGGAGTATTTGGTGACGACCGGACTGCCGACCAGGGAGGCGGAGCCGAGATCAATCGTATAGAGTGTCGTCCTGGAATTGCTGAAGGTAAAACGGTTGATGATCATCTGGCCCGAGGTCAAAGCCGTGCCACCGCCCCACTGGCCATCCGTGGGAGAATTCGGCAGCCCCTCGATCCCGCCCATGTCCACAAGCACGCCTAACGCATTGATGCGGTAAAGATTGCCACCGTTCTGGTCCACACAATAAAGGTAACCGCCGTAAGCCACCAGACCGTTGAGCTTCTTTCCATTGAAGACGAAAATGGGCACCAATGACTGGTCCGAATCAATGTAATTGAGCGTGGTGTCCCAGTTCCCTGATCCAGGGCTGGTCTCCACGTTCTGCATGATGTAAAAGCGATTATCGCAAACAAACGGTGCGCCCACGTTGGCCACGAAACCAAAGTCGATGGTGTTGTCCGCATTGCCCGTGCCGGTGGACCCAGGCTCCGTGCCCGCTGCCAGTTGGAAAACGCCGCTATACGCCGCCGTCCCGGACCCGCCCGGCTGAGACGCATCATTGTCTAGATCTTGACCATTGTCCGAGGAATCCACCACCAAGCTGGTCCTGGACAAAGGCGGAGTCGGCACTTTCACAAAGTAGCGCCCTGCCGTCAGATTCGTGAAGGTATAGGCACCACCATTGGCCGTGGTGGTGGTGGCGACTTTCGTATCCGCATTGTTCCCTGACCCGCCAATGGCATTATCCCCCCCAGGTGACCATAGCTCGATCAGTACGTTGTTGATGCCGCTTTCTCCAGAGTCAAAGAGGCCGTTGTCGTTGACATCATTCCAGACCAGATTGCCGACGCTCAGATTCGTCGTCACATTGATCAGGTAATCCTCCACCTCCCCAGAGCCAGAGCTGCCTGTGGATGTGGTGCTGGAACTGGACGTGAGGCGGACACGCAACCCGACAGTGCCCAATGTGGCGGTTTGAGGAACAGTAAAGCTGATCGTTTTAGTGGAGTTCGACGTGCCGTTGCTGATTGTCGTCCGCGCCCCGACCTGCTCACCGGAATCCGTGAGTGATCCATTGTTATTCCAATCGATCCAGGCATACAGGTAAGACGTGCTGCCGCGCGTATTCGTCACCACCACTTGAATGGAACCCGTCTGGCCGCGCTGCACACTGACAGGCAAGGTCACGCCATCTTCATCGTCAGAGCCATTGTTATCATCTCCCGTAGCCGTGGAATTTGTCTGCGCAGATGATTCAGCATCGACCGTAGCGCCGATCCTCAAGTTCGAATTGCGAGTGCTGCTGGCACTGCTGAAGCCGTTGTAGTCACCAAAATCAGATGTCTGCGCCGCCATCTCACCCGCCATCAACATAATAAATCCGAAGGCCAGCACCCCCATCCAAGACGAAAGCCGCATCCGTCCAAAACGGCTGCGGCGGTCATCTGTGAAACGGATGCTTTGACTCATGTGCGGTCGGAAATTTTCGATCAATGGGCAGGCGCGCTATGGCGCGGGCGGCGGCGGCTCAGCAGCACGCCCAGGCCGGTCATCGCCACTAGCAGGAAGGATCCAGGCTCAGGCACAGGCACCAGGCTGGTCTGGAGAGTATAGGCCTGGCCACCGCCAGTGGTGCCATTTAGGCTGCCATGGAGAGCCACATCCGCATCGTCCAACTGCCAGGTATAAGAAACATCGACCGGATCTGCGGGATCTGGAAACACCCAGTTGTCCGCATCTTCCACCACATTGTCTCCATCCGTCACCAAAGCCCACTCCGTTGTCGTGATGCGGTCCTTGGTGTTATACACCCACAGGTAAACGGTTTCCCCTTGCTGAAAGGTATCCGCCGGGTCCGCATAGGGTGAGCTGGAGCCTTCGTCGGCAGTATGCTCCACCGTGCGGGTGAAAAAGCCATTGCCTGCGCTCCATCCATCCGGATCTCCATCATCGGGATCATTCGGGGTCGCATCGAAGGCCCGGTCAAAGACTTTCCAGTTGGCCGCCCAGTCATTGAGGTTTTCAGCCGTCGGCACGAAGCCGTTGTCAAAGGAGCCAATTTCAAAAGAAAACTCTCCGCCCAGGGGCTGCCCAGCCGCATCGTAAAGAAGGAAATCTCCATCGACGAAACCGCTCTCCCAAAAGATGGTGCTGGCATCCGCTCGTGGGATGGCCACCCAGGCGGCCATCGCAGCCAGGGGAAGAACAAGACGATGAAGGAGGGGGCGTTTCATAACAGGGAAGTGCATAGACAGCCGCTCATGCCTGGTCCTTTTGGAAGGCTTCAGGCAGTCGCAAAGCAGGTGTTAAACGAGCTGATAAATCTAGAGACATCTTTTCAATATGGAAATTATATCCCAATTGAGTAATTATCAAAACGTAAATCGCGATTTTTAACTCTTCAGAACTATTGGGCAGAGATTTCCGGGTGACAGGCAGGTCGATATTCGATTCCCATGAACCTGGTTTCCCAACCCAACCGTCCGATTCTCATGCATGCAGTTCTCCTCCCCTTTGGCAGTGCGGGTGATGTCTTCCCCTTTCTCTGGCTGGGCCGTCACCTCAAGGCGCAGGGCCATCAGGTGACGATGATCGTGGCCTGTGTGTTTGAGGAAATCGCCCGCAAAGCCGGACTGGATGTCATCCCAATGGGCACCCCGGAGGAATTTCAGCAATTCATCGCCGACCCACGTGTGTGGAAGCTCTATCAAGGCACCAAATTGGTCTTTGAATACGCTGGCGAAAGCACAGAACGCATCCTGACGCTCATCGAATCCCTCATCCAAGGGAGCCAAAAACCGGATCTGCTCATCGCTCCCTGCACCGTTTTTGGTGCCCGTCTGGCCCGGGAAAAGCATGGGATCCCGCTCATCACCGTGCATGTGCAGCCCGCCGTGATGATCAGCGCCTACGAGATTCCCATCCTGCTGCCAGGCATGCAACACCTGGGCAAGCTGCCGTTGTGGTTTCGCAAATGGCTGGTGCGCCTGCCAAATCCGGCGGATCGCTTCGCCGCCCCGCAGATCCAGGCCGCCTGTGCCAACCACGGCGTGCCGCCGCCCCGCAGCGTCTGGTGGGACTGGGCCCACTCCCCAGATGGCGTACTGGCCCTCTTCCCAGCCTGGCTGTCCAGACCACAGCCGGACTGGCCCGCCAAGACCCTGCAATGGGATTTCCCGCTGGAGGACATCGCCCAGGAGCGCCCACTGAGCGCAGAAGTACTCCAATTCTTGGCTGCGGGAGATAAACCCATCGTCTTCACCCCCGGCAGCGCCAATATCCAGGCCCGCCACTTTTTTGAGGTCGCCCTGGCCGCCGTCACGGCCTTAGGCAGACGGGCCATCTTCGCCACTCGTGATTTGAGCCAACTGCCAGCCAATCTCCCCGCCAGCATTCTGGCCGTGGAATATGCCCCCTTTTCCACCCTCATCCCGCATGCCGCCGCCTTCGTGTACCATGGCGGTATCGGCACTCTTTCCCAGGGTTTCGCTGCCGGAGTGCCGCAGCTCATCATGGCCATGGCCCATGACCAGCCGGATAATGCCTACCGTCTGGAGAAACTGGGGGCCGGGCTGGGCCTCACACCCCGCACCTTCACGCCCGCACGTGTCCAGGCTGCCCTTCATCGGCTGCTCACCGAGGCCGCTTTTCTAAACGCCGCGCGCCATTGTCAGGAGAAAATCCGCCAACGTGCGCCGGTGACCCAGCTCATGGACTGGCTGGAGGCGCATCAAAGACACCACTTCTAAAAGACATGGTGCCCAAGGGGCCAAAGCAAAAAAGCACAGCCCCATCGAGGCTGTGCTTTTCCAAAAAATAATCGGACTTGTCCGGCAGAAACCTTATTCGCCGTCGCGGCCGATGGCCTCCACGGGGCAGCCAGCCAGGGCTTCTTCAGCCAGCTCGCGCTCTTCGTCAGTCTCAGGCTGCTTGAAGACAAAGGAGTGACCGCCATCGTCGTCACGTTTGAAGTTAGCAGGCGCTGTCTCGCGGCACAGATCGCAGTCGATGCACTGATCGTCCACGTAGTATGCGCCTGAGGTGTTTTGAGGATATTTGTTTTCTGCGTCTGCCATGTTGAAGGTCTCCTGATCTTGGATTTAGCGGCGGGATAAATAATTCTCACAGCAGGGGTTTCAATCACTTTTTGCTTTTCCCTGCGCCTGCCCATTGAGCAGGAGCCATTCCAGCGTATGAAGAGATGTGGTGTGACCCTGCTGCATCTTCATTTACCGCCCGGATCACCCCCGTCAACCCATTCGCAAATTTAACCATGTCCCCCATCATCCCTCAGGAAGGCTGGATCGTACAGCACCTCTTTTATCACATCGACCACGGCTTCTGGGCCGCGCTGACTCCTGAGGAGCAGGCAGAACGCCACGAGCGCTTCGCCACCACTGTGGCCGCCATTCGTGCGCATCCGAAGACCCAGCTCCTGACCTTCAGCATGGTAAGCCCCAAAGCAGATCTGGGAATCATGCTGCTAACGCCAGACCTCCAGGATGCCAACCGCTTCGAAAAAGAACTCGGCCAGGCCTTCGGCCCCGAAGTCCTCAACGCCACCTACAGCTACCTCTCCATGACCGAATGGACGGAATATAGCGAAAAAGAAGAAGTCGCCTCCGCCCGCATCGCCAGCACAGAAGGGCTGGAAATCGGCTCCGAAGCCCACATCGCCCGCATGGCCGAATGGAAAGGCCACATGGACAAATACTTCAATGACCGCCTGTACCCCAACATGCCGGACTGGCAGGTCATGTGCTTTTACCCGATGAGCAAGCGCCGCAATGTGGGTGCCAACTGGTATGCGCAGGAATACGAAAAACGCCGCGAGCTGATGGGTGGCCACGCCAAAACCGGCCGCAAATTCTCCGGCAAGGTGCGCCAGCTCATCACCGGCTCCACCGGCCTGGACAGCCACGAATGGGGCGTCACCCTCTTTGCCCACGACATTTTCCAGATCAAAACCATCGTGTATGAAATGCGCTGGGACGAAGTGACCACGCAATATGGGGAATTCGGCGATTTCTACATCGGCATCCAGCTCAATGGCGAGGAGCTCTTCCAGCGCCTGCTGCTGGCTTGATTTTTCGCCACCTAGAACGATATTAACGCCATGAGCGCTAGCAGCCCCTCGCTTTCTCCTCCGGCTGAGGCCGTGATGGCAGCCATCGCGCATCTCAGCAGAGAGGACAAAGTCGTTGTGGCCAGCCTGCTCCACCGCGAGGTGGAATCAGATGATTTCCCAGACTGGGAAATGCGCATCGTCCATGACCGGCTGGACCAGTTAGATGAAGGCAAAACAAAAGCCATTCCTTTGGAAGAAGCCTTGGCATCTTTAGACATCAAATGGGCGCGCAAGTCCTGATCCTGCCCCTTGCCCTGGCTGATCTGGAGGAAGCGGCTGAGTTTTACGACGAACAAGAGCCCGGCCTGGGCATTGAAGTGTATGCCTTTTTGAAACAGTGCTTGCTGAGTTTGCGGCAGACCGCCGGATTGCATCGTCAAAAGCGGGGCATCTACCGTTATGTTGTGCTGGGCCGATTCCCATATTACAGCGTTTATTACCGGCTCGAAGCAGGTATCGCCCTCATTGCTGCCGTCATAGACAACCGCCGTGATCCCCAATTTAACGAAGACCTCTTAAAAAGCCGATTTTGACCCCCTGTCCCAGCCCCATGCTCAACCAGCCCCTCACCATCGCCGATCGCACCTTTCAATCCCGCCTCATGATGGGCACGGGAAAGTTTGCCTCCGGTGAACTCATGCGCCAGGCCATCATCGCCTCCGGCACGGAGATCGTCACCGTGGCCCTGCGGCGTGCGGATCTTTCTGGCCAAGGTGACCCCTTCGCAAACATCCTCGATTTCATTCCTAAAGAAGTCCTGCTGCTGCCAAATACCAGCGGTGCCATGAATGCGGAGGAGGCCGTGCGCCTGGCGCGGCTGGCCGTCGCAGCTGGATTGCCAAACTGGGTGAAACTGGAGATCCATCCTGATCCGCGCTACCTGCTGCCGGACCCGATCGAGACGCTGAAGGCAGCAGAAATCCTTGTTAAAGAAGGTTTCATCGTCCTGCCTTACATCAATGCAGACCCGGTCCTGGCCCGTCGCCTTCAAGACGTGGGCACCGCCACGGTCATGCCCCTAGGCTCCCCCATCGGCTCCCATCAGGGAATCACCACCCGTCGGCAGATCGAGATCATTATCTCCCAGGCCACAGTCCCAGTCGTCGTGGATGCCGGCATCGGTGCCCCCAGCCACGCAGCGGAGGCATTCGAGATCGGTGCCGATGCCGTGCTGGTGAATACCGCCATCGCCATCGCCAACGACCCCTCTCGCATGGCCACCGCCTTTAAAGCCGCCGTCGAAGCTGGTCGCGCCGCTTATGAAATCGGGCTGGCAGAGAAAAACGAAGAAGCCAATCCCACCAGCCCGCTCACCACCTTTTTGTATTCCTAGCCGGACCCGCAGACTGAAAAAGTCTGCTGTGATTTCCCTTCCGGCATCCCGCCTATGCACGCCCTCACTGCCCTTTTTTACGCCCTGGAGACTCAGCCTGAGATCCCCGTGGCCACCGCCCAGCGCATCCTTTTCCTCCGCGCCCAGGCTCATCCCGACCTCGAAGCCCTAAAGGACCGCCTCACCTGTGAGCAGACCTGGAAGCCCCACGCCAGCGGCCTGGAAAATCAGGGCATCCGCCACACTCGTGAGGCCGAAGGGAAATACGATCTCATCCTACTGCTGCCCGACCGCCAGCGGGAAAGCATCATGTCTGACTTCGCGCAGGCTCACGAACTCCTGGCCGAAGGCGGCACGCTCGTCACCGCCCTGCACAATGACTGGGGTGCCAAGCGCATGGAGCAGCAGCTCGCCGAAGTGACTGGCGAAGTCCGCACTCTGTCCAAAAACCACAGCCGCGTCTTTTGGACCACCAAGACCGGCCCCTGGAAAACCGAAACCCTCAGCCAGTGGAAGGCCAACGGAGCCATGCAGCGCATCCTGGATGGCCGCTTCTGGTCCCAGCCCGGCTTGTTTAACTGGGATCAAATCGACGAAGGCTCCGCCCTGCTCATTGAGCACCTGCCCCACTCCCTCAGCGGGACAGTGGCCGATCTCGGCTCAAGCTGGGGTTTCCTCAGCGACCACGTTCTGCGCAAGTGCCCTAACATCCGCAGCCTGGACATGTATGAAGCCGATGCCCGCGCCCTGGAATGTGCTCGTCGTAACACCGGACTCATCCCCGTGCCCGTGCGTCCACGCATCCTCTGGAAAGATGTCACCCAGGGAGTAGGCAATGCCTGTTATGACTCCATCGTCATGAACCCGCCCTTCCATGATGGGCGCGAGGCCAATGCCATGCTCGGCCTCAAATTCATCACCGTCGCCGCCCAGGCCCTGCGCACCAGTGGCCACCTTTGGCTCGTTGCGAACAAACACCTCCCTTATGAGAACCTCATGAAGGAGGCCTTTGAGCATCAGAGCACCGTCGCGGAAACCCGCAGTTTCAAGATTCTCCACGGCACTCACCCCACGCTGGTCACCCGCCAAGTGCGCAAAAAACCCCGCCGTTAATTTTTCCGTCATGAAAACGCAAAACTCTCTTGCAAACATCGTCAGGAAGTCTTAACTCCACGCCCGCACGAAAGTGAATGGGTAGGTGCCCGAGTGGTTAAAGGGGGAAGACTGTAAATCTTCTGGCTTACGCCTACGCTGGTTCGAACCCAGCCCTGCCCACCATTTCATTTTCAACGGATTACAAGAAAAAGCCCGGCCTCACCAGCCGGGCTTCTTTTTTGTCTGAAGGCTGTCTTTTTCGCCCCTCAATGACCGCATGATGATGCTCGAAAGCAGTCTGAAGGGGAGAGCATAGGCGGCTCCAGCAGCCCTCGTCAAAAACGGGTGATATTCACTGCTTGCGCGGCCTCTTCTTCATGGGTTTCTTCTGATAGTGTCATTGGCTTCCCTTCCCCTTGATCCAAGTGAGCTGCCGTCCGTGCAGGCACTCCGCTCGACTGACCCTGGGATCAGCCGCCGGTCCTGGGCGCAGGCTTATCCGCTGCTTTGGGAGGCTGCTCAGCGTCTGGCCCGCAGGCTGTTGGCCGGGGATTCCCATGAGCATGACCGCGAGGATCTATGCGCCACGGCGATGCAGCAATTTGTGACAGGGCTTGTGCAGTCCTCATCCGAAAGCTTCAATCAAATCTCCACCTGGGACGATTGCCTGAGCATGATGAGACACATTTTACGGCTTCGCGTGCTCGATTTCTTTCGGGCGCAGGGCCGCAACCGGGAGGATGCCATGGAGGCGGTGCCGGACATCCCCACACCCCCAAGGACAGATGCGGCCAGCCTCAGCGAACTCCTCGCCCTGGTGGATGAGCTTGACCCGCCCAAACCGGATCTTTTACGCGACCGCTTCGTGGATGGCTATTCGACGGACGAGATCGCGCAGCGCCGCCAGATGAACCGCAACACCGTGGTCAGCCACTTTGCCCAGGGACTGCGTTATCTGCGCAGCCGGTTGGAAAAGCTCGAGCAGCCAGGAGGACTCCAGCCATGAAAGATGCCCACGATCCAGATACCCACATCGCCCGTGCTGCCCTGGGCGAGATCCCGCTGGAGCAGCTCCGCCAGCAGGATGCTTCAGCAGCCGCTTTGATCAGCAAGCTCACGCAAGGGCTGGATGACGACGCCCCCGTCACTGCCCTGCCTGCGCATGTTTTGGATCAGTTAGAAAAAACACGGTCTCAGGCCCTGGCCACACGCGCACCTCAGCGCGTGAGCTCAGGTATGTGGCGCAATTCGCTGCTGCGTATGGCTGCTGTGCTGGCCCTCTTGCTCACCGGCATCTGGCTGTTGCGACCACCGGCAGTGCCTACTGCCCAAATTGTACTCCGTACCCCCACGACGGAAACGCGGAGCGTCCGGCCCACCATCGCCTGGGATTCTGCGGACAAACCGGGACAAAAATACGATGTCTGGATCCTGCCTGCGGAGGGGGACCACCTCACCGCACCCGTGCTTTTCGTGGCCAAAGATGTCGAGTCACCCGTACGATTTGGAGATCTGAAACCCGGCCCGGATGTCGCTGTAGAACAACTCGAAAAAGGCAAGGATTACCGCGTCCTCGTCTGCCTGGCCAGCATAGGCCGCCACGCGGGTGTCCCTGTCACCTTCCACGTCACTCCTGCCCCTGCTCCGTAAGATGAGGCTTCTCCCATTCCTCGCAGCCTTTGGCTTCATGTTGCCCACTCAGGCGGCGGATATCGTCGCTCTTCCTCCCACGACATCAGAACCTACGGAAGTAAAAGGTATCACCCCATCCACAGCGACGAGGGAAGGCCCCTATGTCAATGAATTGGGGATGAAATTCGTGCCGGTGATGAACGAACCGGGCGGGAAGAACGTGCTCTTCAGCGTGTGGGAAACACGCCGTCAGGACTATGCAGCCTATGCCCGCAGCAGAAGCGGAGTAAACGCCGAATGGGAGGCCAAGGAGTATAACCGCCTGCCAGTCGGGCAAGGCGATGACCACCCGGTGGTGAGTGTGAGCTGGGAGGATGCAACGGCGTTTTGCCAGTGGTTGACGAGGCATGAGCGGTCAGCAGGGAGAATTGGAGCCGACGATGAATACCGGCTGCCAATGGATGCCGAGTGGAGCTATGCAGTGGAGATCGGTGAGAAGGAGGATGCCGCCGCGACTCCAGAGGAGAAGAATGGCAAGCTGAAAGATGTCTATCCCTGGGGCACCGGCTTCCCGCCGCCAGTGAACAGTGGCAATTACGCTGACAGTGTGTCCAAGGAAAAAGACACAGGGTATGGATATATTGAAGGTTACCACGACGGTTATGCGACCACAGCCCCAGTTGGAAAATATCAGAGCAACCGCTATGGGGTGCATGACCTGGGAGGCAATGTGTGGGAGTGGTGCCAGGACAAATATGAGCCGTCGGGGGAGAACCGTTCGGTGCGCGGTGGTTCCTGGTTCGATGGCCTTCCCGAGTATCTGCTGGCGTCTTTCCGTAGCAACGGCGCGCCTGCGGATCGTTGCGACGACGTTGGTTTCCGTTGTGTGCTGGTGCTGTCTGGGGAGTAGGGCTATAAAAAAATGATTTGATCTGCGCATTTCATCCACCTCCAAATGCCCCCTGCCTACTGTCCCATCTGCTGCGATGATGGGCAGATTTAACACTCGCATGTCTTTCTGTTCAATCACTGTGCACAGTCCGGCGATTGACATGGATGATGCCTGGTTTTTCTTTCCACTTCTGCCTTATGAAGTCCCTTCTTCTCTTCCTCGGCCTGCTCTCCTTTAGTGCCCTCCAGGCGGCGGATATTGTGGCCCTTTGCATCGGTAACAACGATTATGTCCGGGAGGAAGACCAGCTCGATACTCCCATCAATGATGCCCAGCTCATGAAACAGACGCTGGAGCGCCTACCCGGCGGAGCGGATGTGAAGTTGCTCACCAATGCTAGCAAGGAAGACATCGAGCTGGCTTTGAATGCCCTCAAAGTCCGCGCCCAAGGGGCCAAGCTGGCGCTGGTCTTTTACTCCGGTCACGGCATGGACGGCCAGCCGGATGGTTATGCCACCGAGGATACTTTTCTGCTGCCTGTCGAGGCCACCATCCCGGATGTGAATTACCTGCACTCCCGTGCCGTCCCGGTGAAAACTGTCCTGGATGCGCTGAAGGCTGCACCCGTCACTGCCCGCGCCGTCATCCTGGATTGCTGCCGCAGCGGAGCGCCCAAGGCCACCGCCGCGCTGACAGGCTCCACCAAGAATTTTGGAGATCTGGATGAGCGCGTCAAATCCGCCCTGGGCAAGGCCGTCGTGCCGGATGCCACCCTCATCGCCTTCGCTGCCGGCCCTGGGCGCAAGGCTGCCGCATTCCTGACGGAGGCTGATGAAAACAGCCCGTTTACCAAGTTCCTGACGGATCAATTCACCACCGGCAGCGGCAATCTTCGGGACCTAGTGGAAGCCGCCGCCGAAAATACCGAGACCGCAACGGGTCGCCGTCAGGTGCCCTATGTCAGCTATACCGGTGCAGCCAGCGCCATCCGCCAGATCGTCTTTCGCAGCAGCCCGGCCCCCACGCCCCCTCCTGGTACACCATCACCTTTAGCCCGCATGACGCCCCCGGTCTTACCCCCCTTGCCAGCACCAAACCTCTTCAAAGGCCACCCTCCGTTTTCCGCCACCAAGGCGCTCCCATATGTGAATGAGCTGGGCATGAAATTTGTGCCTGTGATGCGTTACGAAGTCGGTAAAAAAGTGCTCTTCTGCATCTGGGAAACCCGGCGGCAGGACTATGCAGCCTATGCCCGCAGCGTCAGCGGCGTGGACCGCAGCTGGGAGGCGCAGGAAGAAAAAGGAGTCCCCTGCGGCCACGAAGACGACCATCCCGTGGTCGGCGTGAACTGGACGGATGCCAAGGCCTTCTGCTCCTGGCTGACCCTCCGGGAGCGCGCCGCCGGGCGCATCGGGGCCAAGGATGAATACCGCCTGCCGAGTGACCAGGAATGGAGCTACGCCGTCGGGATCGGCACGCAAGAAACCTCCGATCTGACCCCAAGGCAAAAGTCCGGTAAGCAAGACGTTTACCCCTGGGGCACCGGTTTCCCGCCGCCAGCCAACAATGGCAATTACGCGGACAGTGCGGCCAAGGAAAAACAAACTGCCGTTGATAAAAGCATCAAAGATTATCACGATGGCTACGCAACCACCTCCCCGGTCGGCAAATTTGCCAGCAACACCCTCGGTCTCCACGATCTAGGAGGCAACGTTGTGGAGTGGTGCCTGGACTGGCATGATGCCGAGCAAAAACTCCGCGTACTGCGCGGCGGCTCCTGGGAAAATGCCTTCTATACCATTCTTCAGTCCTCCTGGCGCTACAGCTTTCCTCCCGAATTTCGCGGCAACTCCACCGGCTTCCGTTGTGTGCTGGTGTTGTCGAACTAATCGTTAGGCATTGAGAGGGGTAATGTGCACAGCCCCAAAGGGGCGAGACAACAAAGCCCAGGGCAAGCGAGCCTCAGCGAGCACCGCCCTGGGTTCCAGAGCCTCGAACCCCACCTAACCAAAAGCCCTGCAAGGGCGGGACAATACGCCACCGAGGCAGGGAAAACTCCCGGCCTATAAGGTAGCCGCTCCCAGGACTTCACAGAGCCTTCTCGATGAACGGAAATTCATCCCATCTCGCTTGCCCATGGGGCATACTAAACCGACGAATAGCGAGTCAAATTTTGAGCGGGGTTTTAGCGAGCTAAAGCTCTGGACTACTTTGCTCCGCTCGTCTCGCATGCCCTCTATTTCACCAAGAGTGTCTTCCTTCGGTATTCACTTACCCACACCTTTTTGATGAGCCGGAAATTATTTCCGAATTTCCTCAATCAACTTTGCCACTCCGGCGATTGGCCGTGTGAAAGCAGCGTGGACGCGCTGCTCAAACTCAAAACACAAACACCACATCGCCTTATGAAAAACTTCGCTCTTCTGATCATTGCCATTGTTTGTTATCTTGCTGCCAGCCGGGCAGAAGCGGGTCAGTGCCGCCCTTATACGCCACCGGTGAAAAGGGTGGTGTGCCAACCGGTGTATAGCCACACCAAGGTCATCGCCTGCCGCACGGAATGCCGCTGGGCGCTGGACCACTGCGGCCGCCGCTACAGCTATGAAGTGAAAGTGGTGACCTATGCGGATGTGTATACGGACGGCACTCTGCGCACCTATACTCAGGAGGTGCAGGCCTGAGAGGTCACTCCAGACAAGTGAGGCGGTGACGCCGCCGCCTCACTTGCCAGCTTGCCAAACCGACTCCTCTACCTAAGGTCCGACCCCATGAAGTACACCTTCCTGTTGCTGCTAACGGCACTCTTTCCCCTCACCGTGGTCCAGGCTCAAACGGCCGCTCCGCTGGATGAAGAACTGGCCCGCAAAAGCCTTTCCGCCCGCCCTCCACGCAATCCGGTGAAGAGCTCCGCCCCGGTGGTGAAGCGCACGCATGAGCGCCGGGCGGATAAGGGGCTGAGTGTGGAGGTCCTGCATCGTGCGGATGGCTCCACGGAAGAGCACACCTTCGTTCCCCTGCCCATCCTGTTCGTGGTCAATTCCGACCAGATCTTGGATGATGTTTCCCGCAACAATGTCAGTAAACTGGCAGCGGTGATGCAGGAGATCACGGCCGGTTCCAAGGCCAGCTTCAGTATCCAGGGCCATACGAGTGCCGAGGGAGATGCTGCGGCTAACCAACAGCTTAGCGAGCGCCGTGCCGCCCGCATCCTGGCACTGCTACAGGCCCAGGGCGTGCCCGCCCAAACCCTGAATGCCATCGGCCTGGGAGAAGACGTGGCCAGTTTCCCTGAAAGTGCCCCTGAGGCCCAGCTCCAGCAGGACAGGCGCGTGCTGGTGGTGCGCATGCGCTGACCACGTGAGGCAGAGCCAAAGTAGTCCACAGCTTTAACTCAGCAAAACCCCGCTTCGGATTCGACCGGTTATTCGTCGAGGCACCCATCACTTCTTTGCCACAACCAAGACGCACCGGAAGCCATTGAAATCATGACTAAAGGTGGGGTCCACCGGGAAACGGGAGGCGGAGCGCAGATAGACCGGGGCGGCATCATACCAGCTCCCACCACGAAGAACGCGCGTGTTTTTTTCCGCGTTATACCAGTCCTGGCACCATTCCCAGACATTGCCGCCGAGGTCATATAAACCCAAGGCATTCGGCGGATAGCTGCCTGCCGGAGAGGTGGTGGCGAATCCATCTGAGTAACCCTCCAGGTATTCATAACCACTCTCCTTAGCCTTGGCTTTGATGTCTGCATAGTTCCCGGTATTGGCAGGCGGCGGGAAGCTTTTACCCCATGGATAAACACCATCCAGCAAACTGTCCTTCACATCCGGGGTAGCAGTGGCCGTTTCCTGATCGCCTATCCCTACGGCATAACTCCACTCCAGATCTGTGGGCAGGCGGTATTCATCCTGAAGGCCGATGCAGCCGCCCTGGCGCTCCACTTGGGTCAGCCAGGCGCAAAAGGCGGCGGCTTCTTCCCAGCTCACACTGGAGGCTGGATGCAGGCTCTCATCATCCTCAAGCTGGAGCTTTTTCCAGGTATCCCCGGCGTCGCGGTTTTTATACGCGGCATAGTCCTTGCGGCGCGTTTCCCAGATGCTGAAGAGCACTTTTTCACCTCCTTGATAAGTCAGCACAGGCACAAACTTCATTCCCAAAGTGTTCAAGAACGGCTTTTCAATGGAGGCGGATCCGGGCGCAGTGGCCAGCAAATCCGAGAGCCTGGGCAGCGTGGGTTTTTTGGCGAATGCGGCATTCATCACAGTATGAATTTTGCCGAAGGTGATCCGGCGTTGCGCCTCCTCACGAGCCTTGCGTTCCTGATCCGTTTCATTCGCGGGAGGAGTGGTGGGCGGGGTTGTCAGACCAGCAAGGGGCTGGGAGGCGGGGATGACAAAATCCGTAATGATGGAGGCATCGCCCCGCAGTTCCACATGCGGCACCTGGCGCATTTCTGTGCGCTGCTTGGTGGTGCGGCTGGCAGCATTGACAATGGAGAAAAGATCCCCGCCTTGCGTGCGCATCTGATCCGTCAAAAATAGAGTGAAGGGGCTGTTCGAATCGGCCTCCGTCAGAAAGGCGGCTGCCTTGCGTCCTGGGCTGGCCGCAAAGGCGATGAGCGTGCCATCTGGCAGGATGGCGCTGCCGAGAGCGCGCTTCACATCTTCATCAATCCCACCCAGATTTTTCGTGGAGCCAGCTAGAGCTTTTGTTGCCGCCCGGGCACCACTACGGCAGCAATCCAGGATCACCGCACGCGCAGCACCGCGTGTGCCTTCCAGCGCACTGAGCACATCCCGCAGAGGAATGGCGCTATCCGGCAGGTCATCCACACTGGTGATGTGTGCATCCACCGGCAGTAGGAAAGTCTCCGCACGATCATAACCCGTCGGGGTGTCCTCCACTCCGTGACCGGAGTAAAAGACCAGTGCCAGCTTGGCGGATGCGGCGCGGGAGCGAAACTGGCGCAGAGCCAGGCTCATCTGGTTTCGCTGCGCATTCTTCAGCAGCACGATGTCCTCCGGCAGTACCCCTGGCACACGGCGCAGCGTGTCATGCATCAACTGCGCATCATTCCCTGGGGTATCCAATTGGTCCTCCGGATTCACATACTCATCATTGCCAATACAAAGGGCGACGATGTCCCCTGCCTGAACAGAGAGGCAGGACAGGCCAAGGGCCAGCACGGGGAGGAACCACGTTTTCATAGAAAGAAAGGGCCAGGATTCAGGCCTGAGATCAAGCTAAACTATCGTTTTTGAAACGCTCCTTTTGGCCATAAGAGGCATTTGTTAAACATCCATGCTTCGCTCCATATATAGAGAGCAAAAAGGCACCCTGTACTTGCAATAAAATTCAGCAGTATTCCAAGCATTTACGGAAAATTCCAGCGCGTCAACTTGCCATCTTCTATATCTGTTGCATCCTCGACGCTAGTCATGAAATATTCTTTCTTACTGGCGTCGACCGCCTTCTTTTTCACGTTGACTGTGAATGCTGAACGGGTGGCGCTGGTCATTGGGAATAATCAATACAGCGAGCTGCCAGAGCGCATGCAGCTCAGCAGTCCTGTTGCTGATGCCATGGATGTTGCTACTGCATTGAGCGGGCTCGGATACACGATTGTTACAGGAGCTGCGGTCACCGATGCCAGCCGCGACGTCATCACAAGTGCTACTGAGAAATTTGCCCAGGCCGCCCGGAATGCCGAGGCCGCTGTGTTTTACTACTCTGGACACGGAGTTCAGGTCGGGGAAGACAATTATATTCTGCCCACCGACACACCGAAACTCACTGGTATTTCCATGCTCAAGGGACGTGGTGTGCTGCTTCGCGACAGCGTGATGGTGGCCCTGGAAGAAGCCGGAGCGAAGACCAAAATCATCATCCTGGATTGCTGCCGTGACAATCCGTTCTCCGCACAGCTTGAGAGCGCCCTCTCAGGAATCGGCAAGAGTGTTAAAACCAAAAGCGTGGGAGAGATCACTGGCTACGGCCCAGGCTTCTACCTCGCATTTGCCACCAGTCCGGGCACCACGGCCGAGGACGGCAACGGCGCAAGGAACAGCCCCTTCACTGCCGCCATGCTCAAGGTTTTTCCGACATGTGCCACCAAGGACATTGACTTCTTCTTCCGTGACGTGAAGTCGAATCTCGGCCTGGAACAGGTGAGCTGGACCAATCACAGCCTGACAAACAGTTTCACGCTCGCATCTTCCATCCAGCCGGTGGCAATGCCCTCCAGCATTCTGGTGCCATCCGCTCCGGGCGCATCAGAGCTAGAAAAACTGCAACGTGAGATCGCGGAGCTGAAACGCCTTCAGTTGCAGATGGCGGAAGCGCCGCCCCAGGCACCCTCTACCCCCTCCGCAGCAGACGCGCCCCCCGCACCGCTCAAGCCACTGGACCTCCCTGAGAGCGGCTTTTTTGAACGCTCAGACCTGTTCGCTCCAAGTCCCTATGCGGACTACAACAGTTACAGCCAGATGTTCATCCTGAAGCAAGTTCAGGAGAAGCTCAAAAAGCTAGGTCACTATACAGGTGCGACGGACGGAGCCCGCGGCCCTGGCACGCAAAAGGCGCTCAATGCCTGGCAGCATGAACATGGACTGCCGGTTTCAGGCCGTCTCGACATCTCAACACTTGAAAAGCTCGACCTTGCCAAGATCAAAGAAATGTCCCGCCCCACGCCGCCCATGCAAAAAAAGGCTGTCAGTAAGCCCAAGGAGATGCCTACGCCCCCCCCTGCGCCCAAGTCCATTCCTGCAGTGGATGATTTTTTCAAAGACGTCTAGCATCGTTCATTCTAAGAAATGATGATACCATTCTTCAAGCCCCTCGGGCTACTTTTGACGGCCTCGACCTGGGCGACTTCGTTCATGCTCGTGGGATGTGCAATGCCGCCTGCTGCCAGCACAATCAAGGACCTTCCTCCTGCCACCAAAGAAGCACCCTTTGTGAACAGTCTCGGCATGAAATTTGTGCCCGTGCCTGGAACCAACATTTTGATGTGCACGACGGAGACAACGGTTGAGCAGTATAGATCAAGCCAAATGACTGCATCAGGGATTCCGCCATTTCCACAAACGGGCGATCACCCGATAGTTGGTGTGAACTGGCAGCAGGCTAAAGCATGGTGTGAGTGGTTGTCTAAAAGAGAAGGGCGTCGATATCGTCTTCCTAGCGATCGTGAGTGGACTGAGGCAGCAGGTGTGGAAACTTATCCTTGGGGAAATACATGGCCACCTCCCACCAATACAGGCAACTTCGCCGGACAAGAATTGCGCAACTGTTCCGAACAAGATAGGCAAACCCTTTTAAAATCGCGAGGAATGGTGAACAAGGGCTTCATGCTCATTAATAATTTTTCAGACCGGCATATTTTCACTGCTCCAGTTGGAAGTTACCCTCCTAACCGACTGGGGATCCATGACTTGGGCGGTAACGTTTCGGAATGGGGCCGAGACAACAACCCAAACAAGCACCCCTTCGGACATCCAGGCAAGTTTCCATCCATTCGCGGCGGCACCTGGAATTCGGCTTTGACCGCTGAACTCACAACAGCAAGTCATACTACGTATATCCCATTCGATCGATGGTCCTATTTTACAGGTTTCCGTGTCGTACTTGCGCCTAACTAACACACTTGAACGTTCATTTCTCAGGGTAGGTGTCTCTCACTTCACCAACACGCAGCGGAAACCGTTGTCGAAGTCGTAAAGCGGGCGACTAGCCGCATATCTTGACTTCAGCACCTCGCGATCTCCGTCGACCCAAGATCCCCCCTTCAGTACCTGGGATTCACACCACTCCCACACATTGCCGCTCAGATGATGAAGCCCCAGGCCGTCAACCTGCCCGCTGGAGACCTCCGCCGTGTAAAGCTGGTAGTCATGGTAGTCTTTGATGAGACTCCACTGTCCACCTACCTTCGACTTCCATAATTCCTTCATCTGCTGTAAATCCACGGCAGGAGCCGTGCGCCACTCCTGCCCGGCAAAGTTTCCCGCCTTGTAGGCAGGAGGCCAGTTGTCTCCCCAAGTATAGCTAAAGGGTCCTGTCGCGGCATTCCACTCCTGCTCTGTAGGTAACCGGTAAGTGCGCCCTTCCTTCTTGCTCAACCAGGCGCACCAGTTCTTGGCTTCGGACCACTGAATATTCACGGCTGGATGATTGCCTCCTTGCGGATACCAAGGAGGATTATAGGTGAACCCAGCGGCCTGAAACTCAGCCACACGGGTCTCCGTGGTACACATCAAAATATGCGTGCCAGGAATAGGCACGAATTTCATGCCCAAAGAATTAATGTGCGGATTCTCGCGGGTTACCTCAGACAGCCTGCCGCCATCTGAAGGCTGCTGACATTGGGTCAGAGTGAGAGAGGCGCAGATCGCGCCGAGTAGTGTTACGTGAATCTTCCAGTACATGTTCATAATCGATAAAGAAGTGCAGCTTGACCTTCCATCTCTCCACCCAGAACCCTCACAATTCCACCACGATTCTGAACCCCCCCGTCAACACAACGGAGTTAGAAGACACTTCCCAACGATGGGCAGTTTCCAGTTCTGAACGCTCACTATTGATCCAGGAGGCTCCACGCAGGGCTGATGTGTCCTCCATCCACTCCCAGACATTGCCAAACAAGTCGTGGATGCCGAGCGCATTGGCTGGATAACTTCCCACCGGCGCCTCAAAAAATGAGGATCTTGAAACCCCTTGATCGCATTTAAAGAATCGAGACCCTGCGCATTGACATAGGCCCTCACTCTTTTCACCTTCGACTCCTGTCCCATGTAGTTTGCAAAGTTGGTTGGGGGAGGCCATGTGGCGCCCCATGGATAAAGAGAAGAAACGCCAGTTGCCGCATCCCACTCCGCGTTGGTAGGCATCCGATAGCGCCGCCCTTCGCGTTGGGAGAGCCGGGCGCACCACAAATGGGCCGTCGCACGATCAATACCGCTCACCGCATCCCTTCCGCCTGGAAACTTGCCCGAAATCGGGCTTTCAATCATGTCTTGCACCCATCCTCCCGCCTCCATCTGTTGCACGCTTGTTTCCGTGGTGCACATCAGGATGTTCGTTCCAGGTACGGGCACAAACTTCATTCCCAGACTATTGACGAAAGGTGCCTCCTTGGTGGTGGTCGCTAGGGGGTTGAGCGGCACCACAGCCTCCGTCGGCACTTGGCATTGGGTTAACAGCAGTGTTGCCATAAAAAGGCATAGGATCAGGGACATAGGGGACGGTATGTGGCGCATTTGACTCATTTACGTTTGTTATCTTTAACTAAATTTAAAGCGTTCAATAGTCCATGACGCGCAGACTCTTCGAACCGCGCCGTATAGGTTTTAACCTTTGGCGCATTTTTGCCGGTTAGTAACTGCACCTCCAAATCATTTTAGGGCTCAATCACGACACGAAACCCTGCATTCGAAGTGTCGTCTGGAATGTTAGGCACAATGTTCCGATGATAGAGCGACGTGAGAACGGTGTGATCGGTGGCATCCTGCATATAGCCTCCGCCGCGTAAGCTGGGGCTGCCATTGACCCATTCCCATACATTTCCGGCTAGGTCATGAATGCCAAGCTCATTTGCTGGATAACTTCCACAAGGTGCGGTAAATGGGTGTCGATCTCGGTATTCCTTGATTGTGGTCGCAGCGTTCACTCCGTGTAGCTCGCCTTTAATTTCATCTACAACAATCGCCGTTTTCATCTCCTGGCCATTGTAGTTGGCAAAGTTGTCCGGTGGCGGCCATGCGTCTCCCCAAGGATAGAGTCTGCCCGTCCCCACAGCCATGTCCCATTCCGCATGTGTCGGCAACCGGTAGCGACGCCCCTCGCGCTGTGACATTTTACCGCACCATTCTTTGGCCTGCTCCCATTCTATGCCAGCGCCGGGCCGTTCACCCTGGCTAGAATGTACGGAATAAATCCCCAGCGCCCCACATTGGGTGACATTTGTCTCCGTGGTGCACATCAGAATGTTCGTTCCAGGCACGGGCACAAACTTCATTCCCAGACTATTGACGAAAGGTGCCTCCTTGGTAGCTGGCGGCAGCGAAGTCTCAGCGGAAGCAGGTCCCGGGGTATTAGCGCAATTCGAAAACAAAGAGAGGCAGGCGGACAAGATAACGAATCGCACAATAGAATATCTCATGATGGATGTGAAAACGTCTGTGGATAGGTATTAAGGTAAGGCATCAGCGGACTAAAACGCACCGAAAGCCGATCTCGTCCTGCTTTGTGGTGCGATGAATGGCGGCCACATTGCGAGCCGCGCTGGTCATGTAGTCCCGGTCAAAGTCGGTGAACGATCCACCGTATCTCGATTCATAGCTCTCGGGGATCCAATGCATCGTCCATTCCCAGACATTACCTCCTAAATCATGGATGCCCAGCCCGTTGGCAGCATAGCTTCCGACAGGGGCGGTATACAAATGATTGTCGCTAAAGCCGCCGATAAGACTCATTTTGACCCCGCCACTCCATATTTTATAAAAGACTGGAAGATCGTCCTCGCTGCAGTTGCGCCATTCCTGCCCGCTGTAATTTCCCGAATAATTTGGCGGCGGCCACGAGTTCCCCCAAGGATACTTAGCCGAACCAATGGCCTTCTTCCATTCGGACTCGGTGGGAAGACGATATTTTCTGCCCTCTTTTTGCGAGAGCCAGTCACACCATGCCTTTGACTGATTCCAATCCACATTAACAACCGGGTGATTTCCATCCTGTGGAAATTCAGGTGGTGGCACGGATCCACCGCTTAACCGATACTGTGAGACAGTGGTTTCCGTCGTGCACATAAGAATCTGCGTGCCCGGCACAGGCACAAACTTCATGCCGAGACTGTTCACAAAAGGTGCCTCTTTGGTGGCGGCAAGTGAGTTAGGCTGTACCCTGCCCCCCGTTGGCACCTGGCATTGGGTTAACAGCAGTGCGGCCAGAAAAAGGCCTGGGACAATACGGAGAGTGAAAGGCTGCATCGACATTTGTCTGAATTTCATTTGTTATCGTAGGTCGAAATTAAATTACACAATAATGCACAGAGCGGGCTTGCTACAGCTTTCTGTAGATTTCCACACGACGGTTCACTGAACGCTCGCTCTCATCCAGGTTGGCGGTCACGGGCCTTTCCTCACCAAAGCCAAGGAACTGCAGGCGATAAGCGGGCACGCCCAGTCGGATCAATTCCGCCACCACCACCTCTGCACGCCGCTGAGAAAGGTCTTTATTGTCCGCATCCGGCCCAAGGTCGCAGGTATGCCCTTCAATCAAAAACGTTTCAGTCCCCGCCATCTGCATTGCCTTCGCGATCTCGGCCAGTTGCCGGAAGGATCTGCCATCCTGAATTTGGTCACTCCCCAGTTCAAACCGAACATTTTGAAAACGTTCCTGTGTATCCGCATCCACCTTCACTTCCACTTTTTGCACCTCCACCGTGAGGCCCTTCGTCACCTTCACCGTGGTTGTGCGGGTTTCCTCCACAGGGGTCGCCAGGGACTTGGTGCGTTTCCATTTTTTTGCCAGTTGCTCGGCAGAGATGACAGCCTGATCGCTGGCGTTGACGAAAGAAGCCAGCAGCAAAGAAAGGGTGAATGAAAGGAGGAGGACGTGTTTCATGGAGATAAGTGATTCAGCCAATCGGACAAGACTGAATTTTGATTGCAAAAAAGTCGCTCAGAAGCTCGCAGGGTGTAATGCTTAAGCTAAAATTTATCACGCTCAAGATAGTTTCATTTTCTCTCAATCACCGTTAGACGCTCCGCGATTGGCATGATGTCTCTGGACAACTACCACCTCCACCCATGAAACGATTTCTCAATTCCCTCCTGCTCCTCATCGCGTTTCCAGTCCTGGCGGATGAGGCCAAAGTCCTGCAGATTTTTGATCAAAAGTGTGCCGACTGCCACAGTGACGGCGATGAAGAGCCACCGCTGCATGGCGGCATCAACCTGACGAAACTGCAAGGTAACGAAGACGGCATCAAAAGCATCCTGGACCGAATCACCAGACCGGACGGTACCAAAGGCCGGATGCCCAAGAGCAAAGGCAATCCCGGAGATGCCTCCTATTTACCGCCGCTGTCCGCCGAAGAAATCGCCCTGGTGAAAGCATGGGCAGGAGGCACTGCACCCGCAGCCAGTACGCCTGCGACCAGCGCGCCAACTCCTGCGCCTGCGGATGCCCCGGCTGCAACCCCAGCCCCTGCGGCGGAGGAAAAACCTGCCGTCGCCGCTGCCCCACCGCGCCGGTTTATCCCCGTCACGGAAGAAGTGCGCAGGATCGCCGATGATGTGATGAAACTGTCCGAATCCGCACAGCCCTTTGCCCGTTATTTAACGCTGACCAATCTGGCCAATCTCCGTGACGCCAGCGGCCAGCCTGTGGAGGATGAGAAGCAGATGGAAACTTACCGCGCGGCCATCAGCAAGCTGCTCAACAGCCTCAGCCACGAAGGCCAGATCCGCGTGCCCACCGCGGTGGATGAGGATAAAACAATCTACCGATTTGACCTGCGCGACTACGGGTGGACGCAGCAGGAATGGGAGCAGCATGTGGTGTCTGGTTATCCCTATGCCCTGCGTGGATTTGATGCCCGACGGGAGACTGAAATCGCCGATGCCACGCACAGCGCTTCGGCCTGGGTTCGTGCCGACTGGTTTACTTTTGCTGCCGGACAGCCGCCTTTATACAACCAGCTCCTGCGCCTGCCTGACAATGACCGTGACCTGGAAAAGGAGCTGGGCATTGATGTGGTGGGAAATCTGCAAAACAAGCGCGCCATCCGCGCCGGCTTCCGCCTGAGCGGGGTCAGCCAGGGCAACCGGATGATCGAACGTCACGAGCTGGGCCGCTATCCCGGTGCCTACTGGAAAAGCTACGACTTCAGCCCCCTGGACCTGCATGGACAGCATGACCTTTTTCGCAGCCCACTCGGCCCCGTAGGTGCAGGCCTGACGCCTAACAAAGACCGTGAATTTGCCCATGATGGTGGCGAGATCATCTGGAACCTCCGCAATGGACTCCAGGCCTATTATCTCAGCACGGCAGCAGGCGCGAAACTGGACCGTGCACCCACTGAAATCGTCCAGGATAAAAAACGCCGGGATGGAGCCATCATCAACGGCATCTCCTGCATGGCCTGCCATGAATCCGGCATGAAGTATACCCTGGACAAGCCCTTGGAACAGTTCCGGGATGAGGTGGGCGTCATTGCCCTCAAAGCTGGACTGGACCGTTCGGAGCAAAGGATCGTGGAGGACCTCTACGCACCTCAAGAAAAACTGCATGAGGTGGTGAAGCAGGATGAGGAGCGGTTCAAAAAGGCCCTGGAAGCCGCCACCCCCGGCTATGACCAGCCGCTCGATCCCGTGGAGCGGCTCTACAAGCGCTTCAAAGCCGATATCAGGCTGGAAACCCTGGCGGCTGAATTTGGTGAAGAAGACCCCACCTTCATTGAAAAACTGAAAGACACCCGTGATGCCGATCTGGAAAGCATCGCCGCGCAGCTGGAGGCAGGCATGGAGTTTCCACGTGCCGGATTCCTGGATCAGTTCCGCACCATCGCCCACGCCTTGCGTTATCATCAGTTAGACTTCACTCCCATCGCCTACACAGAGTTCACCAGCGGAGCCTCCAAGGCAGGTGGAAACGTCGGCCAGGTAGTCTTGAGCGATGGTGGCAAACTCTCCATCAGCACGGACAAGCCCCACTATGTGAAAGGCGACCTGATGACCGTGAAGCTCAAATGCACGGAAGGTGTGTTCGTCCGCCTTTATCATTTCAGTGCCGATAAAAAGCTCACTCAAATCTTTCCTAATGCTGGCCAGAGCGACAATTTCATCCGGGGTGGCAAAGAGATTATTTTGCCTGAACCTGGCGCTGCTTTCCGCTTTCGCATGGGTTCCCCCTTCGGCACGGAAATCATCCTCGCCGTCGCCAGCCCGGTTCAATTCACGGATGATGGCAACCTCAGCTTTGCCCAGGGAGAAGTCTTCAAATCCTTCCCCGAAACCGACCTGCGTCAGGCAAAGAAACGCGGTGTGAAAGGGCTGACGGTCGAAGTCACCACTCCTACTGGCAAGGTCGTGGGCGAGCGCTCCGCCCCCACCTTCTCGGCCAGAGCGGTCTTTACGGTATCAGATCACTGAGCCGCTCCTGTCATTCCTTCCAAAGTGCAAAAAAAGCCCGGCTGATGAGGCCGGGCTTTCGTGTTTGCATCGAATGGATCGATGGGATGTTTAGCCAAGATCAAAGAGCAGCGCCTCCGTATCCGTGCCGTCTGAGGTGATGGTCAGCGTGCCTGCATCTTCGGTGCTCAAAGCATCGCCAGGTTGCAGGGTCTGTCCGTTGATGGTGGCCTGCCCTTTGATGAGCTGGAACCAAACACCACGGCCCGCCTTCACCTCATGATCCACACTGGCGGAGGAGCCCAGGCGGACACGATAGACATCCGCATCCTGATGGATGGTGGCGGAATCGTCCCGGCCATCGGGGGAGATGACCAGCACCTTGGTTTCCTTCTCCTTAGCGGGATCTGGATGCCATTCGGTGTAGCTGGGCACCAGCGCACGGGCCTGCGGCTGGATCCAGATTTGCAGGAAGTGGGCCGTCTCCGTGGGGGACGGATTGAACTCACTATGCAGCACACCTTTGCCAGCGCTCATCAGTTGCACCTGGCCGGGCTTCAGCTCGCGGCCGTTGCCCAGGCTGTCCTTATGGGCCAGGGTGCCTTCCAGCACATAGCTAAAGATTTCCATGTCCCGGTGCGGGTGCGTGGGGAAACCGCCGTTAGGGGCCACCCGGTCCTGATTGATCACACGAAGACTGCGGAAACCCATGTAGGAGGGGTCATAGTAATCGGCGAAACTGAAAGTGTGATGACTGTTTAACCAGCCGTGGTCAGCGTGGCCTCTTTCATTCGATCTGCGAAGTTTGGTTTTCATAGCAAGACGATACTGCTTCATGTGCCGCCATGATGCTAATGCGGCTCCGTTTGCCTGAGACTGCGGGAGGGGTATGCTGGCAGCCATGGAACTCCGTCCCCTGCGCTCCTTCATCGCCGCTGCCGAAGATGGCAATATCAGCCGTGCGGCGACACGGCTGCATCTTACCCAGCCGGCGCTCAGCCGACAGATCAAAGGTCTGGAGGATGAACTGGGGGTCACTCTGCTGGAGCGTGGTGCGCATTCCTTCAGCCTCACTCCGGCGGGCGAGCTGCTTTTGCGTGAGGGCCGGGTTCTGCTGGAGCGTGCCGATGCGCTGGAAAACCGGGTCCGCGCCACAGCCAAGGCACAGACCATCCGCGTGGGATACTCTCCCTCCCTCAGCGCGGGCATCCTTTCCCCTGCCATGGAGGCCTTCTCCCAGGTGCATCCGAAAGCCCGCGTGGAGCTTTCTGACATGACCAACCAGGAGATGATGGATGCCCTGGTCAAAGGCACGCTGGATGTCATCGTCACCGTGCAACCGCTCAAGGAAATGCCGGAGATCATCTGGACAAAGGTGCAGCAGCAGACCTGGCGGGTGGCCCTGCCACGCCAGCATCCGCTCCATGCCAAAAAGACACTCACGCCACAGGACCTGAACGAGCAGCGCCTCGTGGTGTATAGCCAGCGTGATTACCCGGACTACTGGGCCTTCATCGGTGGCTGGTTCAAAGAGCACCGCATCAATGCCCGCATCGCCAGCGAATGTGACGGCGTGACCAGTCTCATCTCTGCCGTGGAGGCCGGCATGGGCATCGCGCTCGTGGTGGAGCGCATCGCCTGCCTAATCCCGGAGCGAATCGTTTTGAAACCCATGTCCCCACAGCCCCAGCCCATCCACATTTCCGCCGGGGTGCTGGAAAGGCAGAGGAACGACAAAGTCTTCGCCGTGTTTGTGGAGGAACTGAAACGCGCGGGTGAAATGGATCTGGAGCGGCTGGCGGCGGTTTAAAAGTGACGCGCAGCCAGCCGACCAAACCTTTTTAAATCACCCGGTCATTACCACCATCGACCGGGATCTGAGCACCGGTGACTTTGGCGAATAATGGCGATGCCATCGCAGACACCATGTTGCCGATGTCCTTGCTCTTGATCTCCACCTTCATCAGGTTCTTCGTCTTGTATTCATCCACCGTCATGCCATAACGCTCAGCACTGCGCTGGAGAGCCTCTGGCGTCCACAGCTTGGTGTCAAAGACGGCATCCGGATGCACAATATTGACACGCACCCGGTTAGGCGCGAGCTCCAGTGCAGCCACGCGGCAGAGCTGGGTCAGAGCGGCCTTGCTGCAGGAATAGGCGGAAGCACCAGGGCCAGGAGCTTTGAAATTTCGGCTGCCCACAAAGATGATGCTGGCATCCAAGCCCAGCTTCACAAACGGGATCACTTTGTTCATCAGCTTCTGGTGGCTGGTGAGGTTGATGGAAATCGTACGGTCCCAGTCGTTCTGCTGCATCGTGTCCAGCGGCTCATTCTTGGGGAAGATCCCGGCATTAGACACCACGATGTCAATGCCGCCGAACTCGCGCACCACGAACTCGATGGCATCCTGCACAGGCTTGTCTTCTGTGAGGTTCACTACAATGCCGATGCCGCCGATCTTTTTCATGATCTCCGGGATGTCCTTGTCAATGTCCAGTCCCACGACCTGGGCACCTTGCTCCGCCAGGCTTTCAGCGATGGCGAAGCCAATGCCCGCCGCGCAACCCGTAACGATGGCCACCTTTCCCTGGTGCACCTTGCGGGCAGGCCCTTTGCGTAATTTGGCCTGCTCCAGCTCCCAATACTCGATTTCAAAAATGTCCTTCTCAGGCAGTGGCTCCCAGCCTCCGACACGCTCCGCAAGCTGCACGGTGGATGCGGTGGATTCAGAGATGTCGAAGACGATGTTCGCGTCCTTCAAAGTATCCCCAAAGCTGACCACTCCCTGGTTAGGCCAGATGGCAAACCGGGGTGCGGCATCCAGCATGGTGTGACCGCTGGCATTGCGCTCAAAGTAGGTCTTGTAATCCTCAGCAAACTTTTGCACCGAAGCCGCGATGTCCGCGCCAATGAAGGCCGGAGCGCGTTTGGTACGGATGCTATGATCTGGGGTCAAAGGTCCCCGTGTACCAAAGTCAGCCACTTGTTCCAGCCCTGCATAACCCGCAGCCTCAGCACTCGCATTCAGCCGTGCGATCTGGGGGAAACCACGCACTTTGGAAACCGCCTGCCGCAGGGTGGCCAGGGCCAGAAGATCTTCATTCGCCACTTGGCTTGCAGCCACGGCACCATCGCTCTTCTTAGCCAGGTATTCTTCCGCCATCGTGACCATCTCGATGTGCAGTTCATAGCTCTTGCGAGCATCGTCATCGAAGGTGAACAGACCATGCTTCAGCAGAACCATGCCCTGGATGCCCTCGGCCCGCAGGTCACGTCCAGCGATGAGGTCGGCCACCGTTTTGGCCAGGATGAAACCCGGCATCACGTAAGGGACGATGATCACCCGGTCACCAAAAACTTCTTTCACCCGTGCCTCGCCTTCCGCATTGCAGGTGAGGGCAGAGATGGCATTCGCATGACTATGATCCACGAAGCGGAAAGGCAGGATCGCATGCAGGATGGCCTCAATACTGGCCGCAGGCGCGTTCGGGTTCGTCATCGCCGCCCGCTGCTGCAGCACCATGTCCGCATCGCTCATCGTCGGCAGTTTCGACATCTTGATCAGTGCATCCTGACGCACTGGGGAGAAACCTTCACGCTCAATGGTGGCCAGATCCCATCCGCTGCCCTTCACATAGCAGAGGTCCACATCATCTCCGAAGAAATCCTTCTCCGTGACTTTGACGGAGGTATTGCCACCGCCATGCAACACCAGGGCAGGATTCCTCCCCAGCAGACGGCTGGTATAGACGCGCTGGCCCAGCAAGTCGGTTCCAAAGGTGGCGGCTTCTGTATCGTTCCAAAGGCTTTGCATGATTGGGAAAAGGAGAGGCCAGACTTCCGGTGGATGAGCCGGGGGCGCAAGGGGATTTTGGGCCTCACCGTGCCTCATGCACGATGAATCATGAATCACATGTAACGCCCTAGGCTTGGCACCTGCTTTTCCAGGGCCTGATACAGGATAACCCGTAACTGCTGCAAGGTACGACGCGCACTGAGACTGTCCTGACAGAGCGCCTTGATAGCAAAACCGCCCTGGCTCAGCGGCCCATGCCCCAGATAAACCTGCGGACTGTTCAGCGCCTCCAACGCTTCAAGAGGCAGTTCGTTTACCCCCAGGATAAAACATCCCAGATAATGCCCCTGCGGATGCACATTGCGCAGAGACTCCAGGCTGCTGTCATCCGGGGATAGCCGGTAGCGCTCACGCGCAGCCAGACGGCCAGCGCACCACACATCTAGATCCCAGTTGAGCTCAGCATACTGAAACACCTCCCCGCTGGCCACTCGGCCCGGAGTCAGCCAGTCAAAGTATAAAAGCTGTCCGCCTGCGGCCACGTGCAGTTCCGTATGCTGCTGATACCGCGCCCCTGCCTGGGGAATAAACGGCTCTGGGTAAAACTCCAGAAACCCGCCCTCCTGCACCCTGAATGTCTGCCGCACCTTTGCCGGGCCACCACTGCGCGAGCGATACACCCGGCTCGCGCTTGGTGTGGTGAGCACAAGCGAAGCGCCGGTCTCTGCCTCTGCCGTCAGCTCGATGGTATCGCCATCGAAGATGCCTGCCGTGGGATTCACAATGTTCACCACCAAAGCTCCCGCATCCTCGTGCGGCTTGCTCAGATGCAGGGGCGCACGAAACGATCTCTGGCGCAGATACGTCTGCCCGGAGTCATAACACGAACCAATGAGATAGAGGTGGCCGTTCAAACGAAAAGATAGTCCCGTTTCAGCCAGCCGATGAGTTCATCCTTCCCCTTTTCCGACTTCATATCGGCAAAGATAAAGGGCTTCTCCCCACGCATGAGTTTGGAATCCCGCGCCATGACATCCAGATCCGCGCCGACATAAGGAGCCAGGTCGATTTTATTGATGAGCAGGAGATCACTGTTGCGGATGGCAGGGCCGCCTTTGCGCGGGATTTTGTCCCCTTCCGCCACATCAATGACGAAGATAAAAACATCCGCCAGTTCAGGCGAATACGTCGCCGAAAGATTGTCACCACCGCTTTCAATCAGCAGCAGTTGCAAATCCGGATGCCGCTTTTCCAGTTCGATCACCGCTGCCATGTTCATGCTGATGTCATCGCGGATAGCTGTGTGCGGGCAGCCACCTGTTTCCACGCCCATCACCCGGTCAGCCGGCAGGATGTTCTGGCGCAGGAGGAACTCCGCATCCTCGCGTGTATAGATGTCATTGGTGATGACGGCCAGGGAGTATTCGTCCTTCAGCCACTCGCAGAGGCGCAGGACACACATGGTTTTACCAGAGCCCACAGGGCCGCCGATACCGATACGGAGAGGACGGGAATTGCTCATGAAATGAATAGACGTTCGTTCGCCCGCGCATGACGCATGGAGGCGATTTCGAGAAGAGGATTAAACCAGCCGATGCGTTCCGGCGTGGCAGAGATGACTCCTTCCAACTGGGGTGCCAGGGCCACCATCGCACCGCGAATGATGAGCTGGCAGCGCTCCTGCCCCAGGCGCAGCAGTTTCATCGCGCTGATGGCATAACCACTGATGCTTTGCAGGGAAAAAGCACACACCGCCGCCGCCACCGGCAGACGGCGAAGCTCCAATGCACAGGCGATGAGGTGATGACAGGGCGCACCGCTCTGCGCAAACGCAGCCAGGGATGGATCCGTGTCCAGTTTTTGCACCAGGGCCAACCTGCGCGAGCCAAGCTGACGACTCGCCTGCCTTAGCTCAGCCGCCAGTTTCCAGGCATCCAACTCATCATCCATCATGCGCAGCCCCTCATGATCATCCGCAGCCGCCAGCGCATGGGCTCTGACTAAAAACGGCAGCTCAAAAGCCAGCAGCCCTGGGAGAATCTGGCGATGCAGGAAGACCTCCAGATCGTCTGGCTTTTTCACCACTCCCCGCTGCACCAGCTCCTCCAGTCCCATTGAATGCGCGTAAGCTCCCGAGGGAAACTGGGAGTCATTCACCTGCAAAAGCCAGGGCAGCCATTCAGGGAGCATGAGCGGTGACACGTAAAGGGTTGAAGACGACACTGACTTCCTCATAGGCCCAGCCTTCGCGTTCAAAGAGCTGCAGCACGGCCACATCATGAGTGATGCGGATCACCCCGTCCACCACTTGCACACCCAGATGCAAATTTCCGATCTTCCAGCCCATCAGCGCGGCTTCATCCACTGATCCTGGCCGCACCTGATAGACGGTCTCTTCCTGCTGCCGCACCACATAGTCCAGATCATTCGTCTGATGGATCACGCAACCATGTTTCAAGCGTGCCGCGAGATCGAATCCAAACTCCGTCCCATCCGCCGCCAGCCCACGCCAGCGTCTTTTCAAAAACAGCCGCCGCTCAACCAAAAGCTCCACCTGCTCCGCGACCGGACGCAAGGAGGAATCGGAGAGCATGTGGGTGATGAGGATCATAGAAATGTATGGGGCGTGCGGATCCGGCTGATCGGGCAAATTTATTACTCAGCGCGTAACAAATTGCTGCCGGGGGAAATACTTACCCCTCGCCCTCAAAACAAAAAGTACCGTTGCGCCATCGGCAGCACACTGGCCGGTTCGCAGCGCAGTTCGCGGCCGTCGGCTTTCACGGTGTAGCTATCTGGATCCACCTCGATCTTCGGCAGGTAGTTGTTCCACAGCATGTCATGTTTGCTCACCGTGCGGCAGGTTTTCACAGCGCTCAGGCGTTTATTGACGCCAAGGTTTTTGACCACGCCGCTTTGCATCGCCGCCTGGCTGATGAATGTCACGCTGGTACTGTATTTGGCCCGGCCATGGGCGGCAAACTGGGGACGATACAGCATGGGCTGCGGCGTGGGGATGCTGGCGTTCGGATCGCCCATGTTAGCCATGGCGATCATGCCACCTTTCAGTACCACTTCAGGCTTCACACCAAAGAAGGCCGGTTTCCACACCACAAGGTCCGCCAGCTTTCCGACCTCAATGCTACCCACTTCATGGGAGATGCCGTGAGTGATGGCCGGATTGATCGTGTATTTGGCCACGTACCGCATAGCGCGGTAATTATCCGCCGCATTGTGCACAGGCCCGTCCAGCTTGCCAAATTGCACCTTCATCTTGTGCGCGGTCTGCCACGTGCGGGTGATCACCTCTCCCAGCCGTCCCATGGCCTGGCTGTCACTGGACATCATGGAAATGGCCCCGAGGTCATGCAACAAATCTTCCGCCGCGATGGTCTCCGGACGGATGCGGGATTCGGCAAAAGCCACATCTTCGGGAATCTTCGAATCCAGGTGATGGCAGACCATGAGCATGTCCAGATGCTCATCAATAGTATTGACGGTGAAGGGCCGCGTCGGGTTCGTGGAGGAAGGCAGCACATTCGCCTCACCACAGACTCGGATGATATCCGGCGCATGCCCTCCACCCGCTCCTTCAGAGTGATAGGTATGGATGGTGCGTCCCTTAAAAGCAGCCAGAGTACTCTCCACGAATCCGGCTTCATTTAAAGTATCCGTATGGATGGCCACCTGCACATCCAGTTCGTCCGCCACGCCCAGACAGGTATCAATGGCTGCCGGAGTCGTGCCCCAGTCTTCATGCAGCTTCAGGCCGATGGCACCGGCCAGCACCTGCTCACGCAGAGGCTCCGGTGTGGAGCAATTGCCCTTGCCAAGGAAGCCCAGATTCATCGGATACTCATCCGCTGCTTCCAGCATGCGGTGCATGTTCCAAATGCCTGGAGTACAAGTCGTCGCATACGTACCATGGGCGGGACCTGTTCCACCGCCAATCATGGTCGTGACACCGCTGGCCAGTGCATGGTCGATCTGCTGGGGGCAGATGAAATGAATGTGCGTGTCAATGCCGCCCGCCGTGATGATGCAGCCTTCACCCGCAATCACTTCGGTGCCTGCACCGATGACCATATCGATTCCGTCCTGCAACAGGGGATTCCCCGCATGGCCGATGCCGACAATGCGGCCATACTTGATGCCAATGTCCGCCTTGATGATGCCCTGCACGGCGTCAATGATCGTCGCATTCGTGATGACCAAATCCAGGCAATCGGCATCCAGCGCCAAACATGACTGTGCCATGCCATCGCGGATCACCTTGCCTCCGCCAAATTTCACTTCATTTCCATAGCCACCCTTTTCAGCGATGAGATCACGCTCCACCTCAATGAAAAGTTCCGTATCGGCCAGCCTCACTTGGTCGCCCACAGTGGGGCCGAACATGCTGGCGTGTTGTTTGCGGGTGATCTTCATGCGGGCAGGGGTCCGTTGACAAGATTGTTGAGGCCATAGACCTCGCGTTTTCCGGCGAAGGCGACCACTTCCACTTCGCGTGTATCACCAGGCTCAAAGCGCACCGCCGTCCCCGCTGGGATGTTTAGCCGAAAGCCGAGCGCAGCCGCCCGGTCAAAGTCCAGGGAGGTATTCACCTCATAGAAATGAAAGTGGCTGCCGACCTGCACGGGACGGTCTCCCGTATTCGCAACAGTCAGTTTCAGCGTGGCTAGGCCGACATTGGCTTCAAGGTCGCCAGCACCTTGGGGATGGATGATTTCGCCGGGAATGAGCATTCAATTTCCGACCCAAAGCAGGAAGCATGCAAGCCCTTCGATAAAACGCCGGGAATGTTGTGAAAGCACTGGGTGAATCGTATGAAGCGCGGGGATGCCGGGCAGGGCTTGGCATAAGGGGTGCTTTTGAATGATCTGCAATCGCATCTCACCTCCGCCTTCCCCATGAAACGAAAAGTTCTCGCCCTGCTCCTGCCCTTTCTCATGCCTTTGGCCAGCCTCTCGGCGGAGCCATTAAAAATTGGTTACTCGGACTGGCCCGGCTGGGTGGCCTGGGAAATTGGCATTAAAAAAGGCTGGTTCAAAGAAGAGGGCGTGGAGACTGAATTTGTGTGGATGGACTATGTGAAATCCATGGAAGCCTACGCCGCAGGCAAACTGGACGCGGTTTGCGTGACCAATGGCGATGCCCTCGTCACAGGTGCCACAGGCAAACCTTCCGTCGCCATCCTCCTCAACGACTTTTCGAACGGCAATGACATGATCGTGGCCAAGCCCGGCATCGATTCATTCAAAGCCATGAAGGGAAAAACCGTCGCTCTGGAGGAAGGTTTCGTGGAGCATCTGCTCCTACTGAAAGGCTTGGAAATGAATGGCATGGCTGAAGGTGACATCACCATCAAAAACACCCCCACCAACAACACCCCGCAGGTCTTTGCCTCCGGTGAGGTGGATGCCATCGCCGCCTGGCAGCCCAATTCCGGTCAAGCTCTGAAACTGGTGCCCGGATCCAAACCGGTCTTCTCCTCTAAAGACGCTCCCGGCCTGATCTATGACGGCCTCTTTTGCGACATGGCCAGTGTGAAATCCCGCCGTCCCGAATGGCTGAAAGTGGTGAAAGTCTGGTATCGCATCGTCGCCTACATGGAAGACGAAAAAAACCTGGACGAAGCCCTCGCCATCCTGGCCGAGCGTGTCGGCGTCAAGCCAGCCGAGTATGAACCACTGCTCGAAGGCACCAAGATTCTTTCTCCCGCCGCAGCACTGAAGGTCTGGGAAAAAGCGGACGGCCTCGGCTCCATCTATGGCTCCACCAAAGTGGTGGATGACTTCAATGTGAAGTTCGGTGTTTACAAGGAACCCCTGGACATCGCTGCCTACCTGGATCCCACACTGACTAAAGAAGTGCTGGCCAAATAATTTCGGCACCTCTTCATCCGCACTCCTTCTCATGGCTACTTCGTCAGGCAGACATTGGTTTGGAGTGCGGAAAGATCTGGAACAGTCACGGGCCACTTTGCTGATGGCCCTTTCTTTTATCCTGCCCCTGCTGATCTGGAGCATAGCTGCTTATGGGCCATGGTGGAAAGTGGCCCATCAAGTCATCCTTTCCGCCGAGAGTTCACGACTTCAAAGTGTCTATATCATCGGCGACAGACTGGATCCCACCACTTGGGGAAAATTTACCCAGGCCATCCAGCAGGACAATGAAGAGATCCTCAAAGCCCGCGAATCTGGCCAGCCGATCCCTTTAACGGCGAGGCAGAACAAAAAAATCCTGCGCCAGCTTCATTCACCTGCGGTGATCAACGGCTGGCTCACCCGAAGCCAGGAAACGGATGACGAAGCCATCCGCCAGGTCTGGCTGAAACTCGCAGCAGGTGAACTAAAGGCAACCCGACGGGAGCTTTCTGACGACAACATAGAGATCATTGAAGCCAATGCCGAGATGCTCAAAAAATCAGGTGCCGTATGGCCCACCGAATCCCTGTTAAAACTTCTGCCGGAATCTTCTGAAGAAGTCTCGCGTCCCGTTTACCTCGTGCCACCGGATGTGGTGGCCACTTCCTTTTGGGAAGGTATCACGGCCGACCGGCCCGTGAGTGCGGAAAGCAGCGAGCAAGGCGCTGAGCGCAAAACACTCCTGCAGCGTTATGGAGAATCCTGGCGCACCATCGTTCTCGGCTTCCTGCTCGCCATCATCGTCGCTGTACCACTGGGGGTCATCGCTGGCACCTTTGATTTTTTCTCGAAGCTCATTGAGCCTTTCGCCAACTTCTTCAGCTACATGCCCGCACCTGCTTTTGGGGTGGTTCTAATGGCCATCTTCGGGCTCGACCTGGGGCCGAAGATCATGCTCGTTTTTCTCGGCACCCTGCCCTGCGCCGTGCTCACCATCGCCAAGACCACCCGGCGGCTGGATGGCTCCCTCCTCGAAGCTGCCCAGACCCTGGGAGCCAACCAGAGACAGCTTTTGCTAAATGTCGTCGTCCCAGGCATCCTTCCAAATCTTTACAACGATCTCCGCCTCCTCTTCGGCACTGCCTGGACCTGGCTTGTGATTGCCGAGCTGCTAGGTTTCAAGAGCGGCCTCGCCGAAGTCATTGACACTCACGGCCGCCGTTTCCAGTTTGATATCGTCTATCCGGCCATCCTTCTCATCGGTCTCTCGGGCTTTTGCATGGATCAAATCCTGGGCTTTCTCTCTCGCTTCTTTTTCCCTTGGGTGGATCAGCCAAAGCAAGGCTTCATGGGCAAGATCAGCGCCCGCCTCATGAAAGGCATGAAACAGAAATACCCGGGCCAGGCTGAACATGCAGCATCCCCTTCCTCCCTCGCCCCATGATCGCCACTCTCAGCTATCAGGACCAGTCGCCGGAGGTCAAAGCTCGCTTTGACAGGATCAAGGCCCGTCCGCCTCTCCTGCAGATATCCGGCCTATATAAGCGCTTCCATTCCAAAGCCGGAGAAGTCGTCGCTCTCAAGGACATCAACCTCACGGTTCACAGGCGCGAATTCATGTGCGTACTCGGCCAGTCAGGCTGCGGAAAGTCCACCCTCATCCGCATTCTCGCCGGGCTGGAAACACCCAGCGAAGGACAGGTCCTGGTGGACGGCCAGCCGGTCACAGGTCCAGGCAGAGATCGTGGCATGGTCTTCCAAAGCTACACCCTGTTTCCCTGGCTTACGGTCAAACAGAACGTCATGTTTGGCCCGCGCATGGCGGGAAAAAGCGGCCTAACCAATGAAGGCGAAGCACGGCAGTGGCTCGCCCTCGTCGGCCTGGACAAATTCGAAGATTCCTACCCGCACCAGCTCAGCGGCGGCATGAAACAACGCGCCGCCATCGCCCGCGCTCTGGCCAATGAACCGCGCATCCTCCTCATGGATGAACCCTTTGGCGCACTTGACCCTCAAACTCGTCAGCAGATGCAGGCCTATCTTCTACAGATCTGGAAGAATGTGGACATCACCATCTTTTTCATCACCCACGACCTGGATGAAGCCATCTTCCTGTCCGATCGCATCCTCGTCCTGGACCCGCGCCCAGGCCGCGTGCGTGAAATTGTCGAAGTTCCCGTCCCCCGCCCTCGTGACCATGAGCAGCTTCGCTCAGCCGAATTCCTCGCCACCAAGCAGCATCTCGAAACGATCATCCATCCTGAAGACAGCCATGCCAAACCCCAGTTCGACAAGCTGCCAGTGATGCGCATGACCACAGTCGGCGATGATGTGGAATGATACATTCAAGATGTGAACCCCCAATTTCTTTCTTCATACTTTTTTAATCTTTCCTCATACGCTAACAAAATTTAATGCTATGTAAAAGCATGCCTGATAAACCGCCCAAAGCTGAAACCTTCGCGCAGAGAGTGACCATCTCACTGCCCGATGCCCTGTATCAGCAGTTTGAGCAGCTTATGGAGGAGCGCGGGTTTCAAAACCGCTCTCAGGCCATCTCGGAGGTCCTCTCCCTTCACATTGCGGACTATTACAGCCTCAAAGGAAACAGCCTGATGGCAGGAACCATCACCCTTTTTTACGATCATAAACGCCCAGGTCTCAAACAGGAGATCGCCGACATCCAGCATGACAACATCCGTCAGGTCATCAGCTCCCTGCATGTTCTCCTGGAAAACAGCAACACCATGGAAGTGATCCTAGTGCAAGGCCCGGCCAAGCGCCTGCGCCAGATCGCCAATAAGCTTCTAAGTTGCAAGGGCGTGCTCGCAGGCCGCCTCAATCTCAGCCGCACCCTCATGCCCCCGATTCAAACTCAGCCTGACGATGCATCACAGAATCCGTCCGCCGACTAACCCCAGCCGAATGACCGATCCCATCTACACTCTCGATCTCAGCGGCGCTGGCATGTGGTCCCGCATCATTGGCAGGCATAAAACCCTGCGCCTGACCGACCTCGAAGGCGGTGCCAATATCGGCATGCTGCTTTATCACGCCAGCGAGCGGCATGAGCGTTACAACATGCCAGATACCCTCAAAGGCCAGCACATCTTCTACCTCCGTGCACCTTACTGCCTGCACTCAGACATGGGGCGCATTCTCGCTTCCATCACCCAAGACACCACTGGCTGGCACGATACCGTCTGCGGTGGCAGCGATGCCGCCCTCGTCCGCCAGAAATTTGGAGATAAAACGTTTCAGACAGCGCGCAACGATTTCCATCGCAATGCCCGCGAATGTTTTTTGATCGAGCTATCCAAGTGGGGCCTGGGCGAACGCGACCTCGTGCCTAACCTCAATTGGTTCAGCAAAGTCGTCGCCGATGAAGCAGGCAGACTGAGCTTCGTCAGCGGCCACTCAAAAGCTGGCGACCACGTGGATCTGCGTTTCGAAATGGACACCCTCGTTGTGCTCAATACCTGCCCGCATCCGCTGGATCCAGACCCTGCCTACCACCCCCGTCCCGTCAGGCTGGAAGTGTTTCGAAATGACCCGCCAGCAGCAGACGATCCCAGCTTTACCGTGCGTCCTGAAAATGCCCGCGCCTGGCGCAATACCGAGGACTTTTACCTTCTCGCCCAATGAGCACTTTCATTCCCGCTTTCTCAGACCTTAACGCAGCCACAGCCATCTATGATCACACCATCCTGGCCGGAGACCACTGGGTGCATGAGGTTAAACGTGGACAGACTTTGCGCATCGTCGATCTGGAAGGAAACCAAGCCGCAGACACCCTGTTTTACAATGCTCACGATCCCCTGGAACGCTACAGCGCCAGCGATACCATCCGCCACCAGGCCGCCCTTTATCTGACCACCGGCACGCGACTGATGTCCACACGTGGAAATCCCCTGCTTACCATCGTGGCGGATACGTGCGGCAACCATGACACCCTCGGCGGAGCCTGCTCACGGGAAAGTAATGTCATGCGCTACGCTTTTGACAAGGAGCCCATGCACGCCTGCCGTGATAGCTTCATTCGCGGCGTGCAATGCTGGAGCCACGGCCTGGGCAAACGTGACATCACCTGCAACATCAACTTCTTCATGAATGTCCCCGTTAGCCCAGACGGCCAGCTTCGCTTTGCCGATGGCGTCTCCGGCCCCGGTTATTACGTGGAGATGCGGGCTGAAATGGATGTCATCGCCCTGATTTCAAACTGCCCACAACTTAACAACCCCTGCAACGCCTATAACCCGACACCTGTCCAGGTGCTGATCTGGGACTAAACAGGGAATCCCGTGTGTATCGCTCGAGGCAGCCCGCGGACAAACCCGGAAAAATCCGAAGTCACACGGCGGCTCTCATTTGCCTGCCATCTTTCCAACATCCATGTCCACTGACCACCGCCCCATAGCCAAAGTCCTCATCGCCAATCGTGGGGAGATCGCTTGCCGCATCATCCGCACGTTGAAAAAAATGGGCCTTCGGTCAGTAGCTGTCTATTCAGAGGCGGACCATGACTCACCCCACGTCTCATTGGCTGATGAATCCTATTTGTTAGGCCCGGCACCGGTGGCTGAAAGCTACATCAATCAGGCGAAGTTGCTCGAAGTGGCTGCCCTCTCTGGAGCCGATGCCGTGCATCCTGGTTATGGATTGCTGAGTGAAAACTCCGGTTTTGCTGAAGCCTGCGAGAAAGCAGGCATGTCGTTCATGGGGCCGACACCGGAGCAAATGCGCGCCTTTGGGCTGAAGCATACTGCCCGTGAGCGCGCGCTGGCCTGCAATGTCCCGCTTGTCCCCGGATCCGACCTCCTCAAGGATGCTGAGGAAGCCGTCAGCGAGGCGGCACGCATCGGCTTTCCTGTGATGCTGAAGAGCACAGCAGGCGGAGGTGGCATCGGCATGAGACGCTGTGATGACGAGGACTCATTACGCGCTGCCTTTGAATCCGTGGTCAGGCAGGGCAAATCCAGCTTTGGAGATGGCGGTGTGTTTGTGGAAAAATTAGTCCTCAATGCACGCCATGTGGAAGTGCAGATTTTCGGTGATGGCAAAGGCACCGTCGTTGCCCTGGGGGAACGCGATTGCTCCACCCAGAGGCGCAATCAAAAGATCATCGAAGAAACCCCCGCGCCTAACCTTTCGGATGAAACAAGGCAGGCTTTGTGGTCCAGCGCCGTGCGTTTGGGCCAGTCGGTCAACTATCGCTCCGCAGGCACGGTCGAGTTTGTTTACGATACGGATACCCATGAGTTTTATTTCCTGGAGGTAAACACTCGCCTTCAGGTGGAACATACCGTCACCGAAGCCGTCACCGGCCTGGATCTGGTGGAGTGGATGGTTCGCACAGCCTCAGGGGAAGACTTCGGTCTGTCAGATTATGTCTTTTCCCCCCGTGGCAGCGCCATCCAGGTGAGAGTCTATGCGGAGGATCCCCACAAGGACTTCCAGCCGAGTTGCGGACGTATGACAGAGGTGACTCTCCCTGCGGATGCACGCTGTGATGGATGGATCAGCACAGGCACCGAAGTCACCCCCTACTACGATCCCTTGCTGACGAAGATCATCGTCCACGCCCCCGACCGCGCAGCGGCCGTTATAAAAATGCAGCAGGTGCTGGATGCCACCCGCCTGAGCGGCATCGAAACAAACCTGGCCTATCTGCGCCAGGTCATTCGTGATCCGCTTTTTACTGAAGGCTGCATCACCACCCGTGCCTTGGCCACGAAGTTTCATTACCAGCCTGCCACCATTGATGTTTTAGCTCCCGGTGTGCAGACCACCGTGCAGGATTTTCCAGGCCGCATCGGTTACTGGGAGATCGGCGTCCCTCCCTCGGGCGCCATGGATCCGCTGGCCTTGCGCATCGCCAATCGTCTCGTCGGCAATGAAGAAAGCATCGCCGGCCTGGAGATCACCCTGGCCGGCCCGACGCTCCGTTTCAATGCAGCCACCACCATCTGTCTCACCGGCGCCGCCCTCAGTGCCGAGGTGGACGGCACCCCCATCCCTTTCTGGCAACCTGTCACTCTCAATGCTGGCCAGACGCTCAAACTGGGCCGGGTGACGGCGCAAGGCTGCCGCGCCTACTTGGCCGTTCAGGGCGGGCTGGATGTGCCTCTTTACCTCGGTAGCCGCTCCACATTCACGTTGGGGAATTTCGGTGGCCATGCAGGCCGTGCCTTACGCGTCGGCGACGTGCTTCATTTGGGAAAAACGACTTTTACTGCCGCTCCCGTTTCTCTCGCGGCAGTTCATCCTTTCGCCTTACCGGAAGCCATGCCGGACGCGCAGGGAAGAATGGCCATCCGTGTCATCTACGGCCCTCACGGTGCGCCCGATTTCTTCACCCCTCAGGACATTGAAACATTCTTCAGCACCGAGTGGGAAGTGCATTACAACTCAGCCCGCACAGGCGTCCGTCTCATTGGACCCAAACCCCAATGGGCACGCACGGACGGCGGAGAGGCAGGCTTGCACCCTTCCAACATTCATGACAATGCCTATGCCATTGGCTCCATTGATTTTACCGGTGACATGCCCATCATCCTCGGACCGGACGGCCCCAGCCTCGGCGGCTTCGTCTGCCCGGCCGTCGTGGCACATGCTGACCTGTGGAAAATAGGGCAGTTGAAACCAGGAGACCGCGTCACCTTTGTCTCCATCACTCTGGATGAAGCCGAATCTCTGAGTGACGAAATTGAGCAATCCCTGTTAGGCCACAGCAGCCCACCTGTGAGTGCCCAGCACCACGTTCCTGCCAGCGCCATCCGCCGCCACATTCCCGCCACCGACGTACGCCCAGATATTGTCTTCCGTCCGACAGGTGACCGTCACCTTCTCATCGAATTCGGTCCTCTTGTGCTGGACATTGCTCTTCGTTTCTGGGTTCATGCCGTCTATCTGAAACTTCAAGATCTGGCCCATCCCGGCATCATTGATCTCACCCCAGGCATCCGGTCTTTGCAGATCCATGTGGATGGCAAGAGCCTGCGTCTGGCCCAGGCAGAGCAGCTCATCACCAGCCTCATCGAATCATTGGATGATGTAGAGCATCTGGAAGTCCCCTCCCGCATCATCCATCTCCCTCTGTCCTGGGATGATCCGCAGACGCAGCTAGCCATTGATAAATACATGCAGTCAGTCCGGCCTGACGCACCCTGGTGCCCCAGCAATATCGAATTCATCCGCCGGATCAATGGCTTGGAAAGCATCGCTGAGGTTCAGCGCATCGTTTTTGATGCCAGCTACCTCGTCCTGGGGCTTGGCGATGTGTATCTGGGCGCACCCGTCGCCACACCGTTGGATCCACGTCATCGTTTGGTGACTACCAAGTATAATCCTGCACGCACCTGGACCCCGGAAAACGCTGTCGGCATTGGTGGAGCTTATATGTGCATCTACGGCATGGAGGGCCCCGGCGGCTATCAATTCGTCGGCCGCACCATCCAGATGTGGAATCGAGATCGTGTGACCGATGTCTTCGAAGCGGGCAAACCCTGGCTGCTCCGCTTCTTTGACCAAGTTCGCTTTTACCTCGTCAGTGCGGAGGAGCTAATGGAGCTTCGGCGCGATTTCCCGGCAGGACGTTACACACCCCGCATTGAACCCAGCAGCTTCAAGCTGAGTGATTATCTGGATTTCCTGGAGACGGAAGCTACCGACATTGAAAACTTCCGCCGCATGCAGCGCGAAGCCTTTGCCGCTGAGCGTGAACGCTGGCGCATCGCCGGACTGGATGTCACGGAGTCTGCAACTGGCAATGGCAGCATCGAGGCTGAGGTCATCATCCCCGATGGCCAGGAAGCCGTCGTCAGCCCAGTAAGCGGCAGCCTGTGGAAGATGCTCGTCAAGGCTGGCGACCGCATCGAAGAAGGCCAGGCCTTGCTCATCATCGAGGCGATGAAAATGGAGATCCCAGTCACCAGCACCATGTCTGGCACAGTGGCTGCGTTGCATGTGAAAGACAGCCAGTCCGTCACCCCCGGCCAAACCCTCCTAACCGTTATTGCATGACCCCAGATCTTTCGATCTCCACCTTGTTAAAAGCCTATCGCGAAGGCCGCCGCACCCCTGAGAAAACCATCCTCGAAGTCTGGGCACGGGCTGCGGAAGATGATCCGTCCATCTGGATCAACCGTCCCTCCTTGCAACACTTGCAACACTATTTGCGTGCCCTGGAGGGGGAGTCCCCAGATACCAAACCGCTCTACGGCATCCCTTTTGCCATCAAGGACAATATTGACTGCGTGGGCCTCCCCACCACGGCTGCCTGCCCGGCCTGGAGCTACGAAGCCCAGGAAAGCGCCTATGTCGTGAATCTCCTGATCGAAGCGGGTGCCATTCCCATGGGGAAAACCAACCTCGATCAGTTTGCCACTGGCCTCGTCGGCGTCCGCTCGCCCTATGGCGTCCCGCAAAATGCTTTCGATGCCCGTTACATCCCTGGCGGCAGCAGCAGCGGCTCCGCAGTTGCTGTGGCAAAGGGTCTGTGCAGCTTCGCCCTGGGTACTGATACCGCAGGCTCAGGCCGCGTGCCAGCTTCCTTCAACAATCTCGTCGGCCTGAAACCCACTCGCGGCGTCCTGAGTTGCAGCGGTGTGGTCCCGGCCTGCCGCACCCTGGATTGTGTCTCCATCTTTGCCCTCACCGCAGCCGATGCCGCACTGGTTTATAACCTCACGGCCTCTTTTGATGAAGCCGATGCCTATGCCAGAAAACGCTGCATGCTGCGCGAGCCTGCCTGGCCTCCGCGGATCGGTGTCCCGCCCATGGACCAGCTTGATTTCTTTGGCAATGAGTCTGCCAAACGCCTTTTTGAATCGGCTGTGAAAACCGTGGCGGATATGGGCTGGCAGATCGTCGAGACGGATATCTCTCCCTTCTTGAATGCCGCCCGCCTGCTCTATGAAGGTCCGTGGGTGGCTGAGCGTGCCGCCGTCATCAGCGATCTCATTGCCGAAAATCCAGAGTCCATCCTGCCTGTCACGCGTAACATTATCAAAGGCGGGCTCAAAGGAACAGCCATTGAGGCTTTCAAGGCGCAATATCGCCTGGCTGAATTGAAACGCATCAGTGAGGCCACTTGGAATCAGGCAGATGTTCTCCTCATGCCGACCACCGGCACCATCTATACTCTGGCCGAGGTCGAGGACGAGCCGATCCAGCTCAACAGTAACCTTGGTCGCTACACCAATTTCATGAACCTGCTGGACCTCTGCGGGTGTGCCGTGCCTGCGGGCTTTTTGGACACCGGCCTTCCTTGGGGCGTCACCTTCTATGCTCCCGCCTGTGGGGATGCCCTGGTGCTCGGCTGCGCTGGCCACTTCCACTCTGCGGTCAAACTGCCTCTCGGCAAAACCACCACGCCCAGCAGCAGCGCGGCTCTGCCGGTCATACCCGCTGCGGAAAAGAAAGTGCCGATGATGCAGATCGCCGTCTGTGGGGCCCACATGGAAGGCCTGGCTCTGCATTGGCAGTTGAGCGAACGCTCTGCACGCTTGGTCCAGCGCACCCACAGCGCCCCTCTTTATCAGCTCTATCTCTTGCCTGGCAGCGGTCGCATCCCGGACCGCCCAGGCATGGTACGTGTTAGCGAGGGCGGCTCCGCCATTGAGATGGAAGTCTGGGAAATCCCACAGTCCACCGTCGGCTCATTCCTGGAGGGCATCGGCGCGCCTCTGGGTCTGGGGAAAGTTCAGCTTGCCGATGGCAGTCAAGTCTGTGGATTCGTCTGCGAAGGCATTGTTGCCGACTCCGCCCAGGACATCACCAGCCACGGTAGCTGGCGTCAGTGGCTAAAAGCTACACAATAGGATTGTGCACGGTCACCAGTTTCGTTCCATCCGGAAAGGTGGCCTCCACTTGCACTTCGTGGATCATTTCAGCTACGCCCTCCATCACCTCGGCACGCGTGATGATCGTCGCCCCGTAGCTCATAAGTTCAGAGACTGTACGGCCATCGCGCGCACCTTCCATAATCTCAGCCGTAATGAGGGCGATGGACTCTGGGTAGTTCAGCTTCACCCCTCGGTCACGACGACGCCGTGCCACATCAGCAGCCACAACGATGAGCAACTTTTCCTGTTCGCGCGGAGACAAATGCATAGCAGATCAGAACGGGAGGATCGTGGAAGAACGGTGCATGGCAAGACCACTTTTCGCAACCTTCACCACCGCAGCACCAGAGAGCGCCAGCAGCAGCGTCGTCACGGCGATACCTGCCACATAGGCACCGGCGACAGATTCCATCGGCCACGCCAGCCCGTGCACATTTCCCTGCCAGACTGCAGCCATGGCCACCAGCCCCATTTGCATCAGGGCAGGCATCTTCTCTCTCGTCACTAAAAGTAAAACAGGCAACGCCATCACCGCTAGCAGGCTGGATTCAACCGTTGGCAAAATCACCTGCCCAGCCCCCAGCGCGCCCCCCATGGCCACGCCCCCAACCAGAGCCCCCATCCATCCACGAGAAGACTGACCACGCGCAGCGGCTACAGCAAGAGCACCGATGGCGACGGCAAACATCCAATGATCCATCCCCAGCAGGGGATGCCGCAGCCCGGCCATGAATGCAGCCCCGTCTTCAAACTCATCCACATCCTCCATGCTAGGTGGAAGATGATGGGCATGCAGCGGAAGCACCGTCAGCAGCAGCACCGAAAGTGCAGCCAGACAGGCGCTCAGGCGGAGCTTTGTCGTGCGAGGAGAGAACATTGAATGGTCAGGCATAAAGGATGCAGATCTGGCAGTCCATTAGACAGTGAGATGTTTTTTCACCACTTCGTCAGTGAGATCTTTCACCCCACCTTCAGCAACCACTGTGCCACGATCCATGATGTAAAACACATCCGCCAGTTCACGGCAGAAGTCCAAATACTGCTCGACCAGCAGAATGCTCATCTTATCCTCCGAGCGAAGAATCTTCAAAGCATCGCCGATCTGGTCGATCACGTTGGGTTGAATACCTTCCGTTGGCTCATCCAGAATCAATACCTTTGGCTCCGTCAGCAGAGCTCGGGCAATGGCGAGCTGTTGCTGCTGGCCACCACTCAACATTCCGCCTTTGCGTGGCAGAAATTCCTTGATGATGGGAAACAGGGTAAAGATACGATCCAGTTTTTCCTTGTTCTTCAGTCCCCGCGCCGTAGCACCCAGCATCAGATTCTCTTCGACAGTTAAAAAAGGGAATATATCCCGCCCCTGTGGCACATAGGCTAGGCCCAGGCGAGCGCGCTCTTCAGGAGCCATACGGGTGATGTCTGTCCCGGCCAGCATCACCTTGCCAGCATCAGGTTTGAAAAGGCCCACGATGGTGCGCAGCGTACTTGTTTTGCCGACGCCATTGCGGCCCATCAGACAGCAAAGTTGGCCGTCAGGAACAGTAAGATCAACGCCGCGCAGGATGCGGCTGCCGCCGATGGAGGCTTGGATGGAGGAGAGTGTGAGCATGTCGTTAAGCGGCTTTCTTGCGTCCCAGATACACTTCGATCACGCGCGGATCATTCTGCACAGCATCCACGCTGCCTTCACAGAGCACGCTGCCCTGGTGCAGTACCGTCACCTTGCGACCGGTGGCGATCTGTTTCACAAAAACCATGTCGTGCTCGATAACGATGATGCTGTGCTTGCCCGCGAGTTTCAGCAGCAGCTCTCCGGTCAGCGCCGTCTCATTGTCGCTCATACCCGCAGCCGGCTCATCAATAAGCAGCAGCTTGGAATTTTGCGCCAGCAGCATGCCGATCTCCAGCCATTGCTTCTGGCCGTGCGATAGTGATCCCGCCAGATCCGTGCGGCGTGTGCCCAGGTTGATGATCTTCAGGATCTCGTCGATCCGGTCGATGTCCGTACTCGTCGTCTTGCTGAAAAGCGTCTGCCAAACACCACGCACACCTTCCAGGGACAGCAGCAGATTTTCAAAAACGGTGTGGTCCGTATAAACAGTCGGCGTCTGGAACTTCCGGCCAATACCCAGGCGCACAATTTCATGCTCGCTCAGTGGCACCAGTTCAGTCAGAGCCCCAAAGGTGATCGTGCCAGTATCCGGCTTCGTCCGGCCCGTGATGAGATCCAGGAAGGTCGTCTTCCCGGCTCCGTTCGGGCCGATAACGGTCCTCAATTCTCCCTCAGTGAGGTAAAAATTGAGATCGGTGATAGCCTTGAAACCGGCGAAGGATTTGTTCACGCCTTCCGCGTTGAGAATAAGAGGGTGGTCCATGACGATGAATTAAACGGCTTCCTCCTCGGGTTTCGTGATGACGGCATCGTCAGGCTCCTTATGCCGGTTTCTTTTTTGCAACCAGTCCCGCACCATGCCCGGGACCCCCACGATGCCCTTGGGCAAAAACAGCACCACGATGATGAACATGCCACCGAGGATAATGAGCCACATATCCGGGTAAGCCCGCGTTGCCCAGCTCTTGAGCGCATTCACACTCACCGCACCGACGATAGGCCCGATCAATGTTCCTCGTCCCCCCACCGCTGTCCAGACGACCGCCTCCAAGGACTTCTCCGTCGTCATTTCACTCGGGTTAATGATTCCCACCTGTGGCACATAGAGAGCGCCACCGATGGAGCCGATCAACGCACTGAGGACAAAAATGAACAACTTGAAGTTAGGCGATGAATAACCGCTGAAGAGCACCCGGTTCTCACTGTCCCTCACCGCCTGTTGCACCAGGCCGAAGCGGCTTCGGGTCAGACAGCGCAGCCCCACATACGTCATGGACAGTACCACCGCCGTGACAATGAACATACCGCGCTTAGTCTCCGGGCTGCGGATGTCGTAACCCAAGATGAAACGGAAATCGGTGAATCCGTTGTTACCACCCATCAGCATGTCATTGCGGAAGAACATCAAAGATGCGCCATAGGTCAGCGCCTGCGTCAGGATCGAAAAGTATACCCCACGAACCCGTGAACGGAAGGCCAGCCAGCCGAATACATAAGCGACAATACCAGGAATGAGTAACATCATCACCATCGCAAACGGGAAGTTGCTAAACGGCCTCCAAAAAGTGGGCAACTGCTCCCAGCCCAGGAAGACCAGGAAGTCCGGCATATCTTTGTGATACTGCCCCATGTCCCCGATCATCCGCATCAGATACATCCCCATCATGTATCCTCCGAGCGAGAAAAACAGCGCCTGGCCCAGACTCAATAATCCAGTATACCCCCAGAGCAAATCCACACTGATCGCCAGCATGGCGTAACAGAGGTATTTGCCCCAAAGGTTGATCGTGAAATCACTGATCCAACCAGCGTAATTCATCAGCGGCATCAGCACGATGAAGAAAAAGGCGAAGACCGCCGTGATGGTCCATTCTTTTTTCGCAATGGGACGAACGAGCAGGGAGTGTGTCATGAAACAGGTAGGTCGTGAAATGTTCGCTCAGGATTCCAGGCTGCGGGTCTTGGTTGCAAATAGCCCGGCGGGACGCCATTGCAGGAAGAGAATGATGGCCCCCAGGACAAGGATTTTGCCCAACACCGGATTGCCCAAAATTTGCTGCAGAGACTGGTCCACCACCCCGATGCCAAGTGCGCTGGCCACCGTGCCAATCAAGCTGCCCACCCCTCCAACCACCACAGTCATGAAGGCATCCACAATGTAACTCTGCCCCAGGTTCGGCCCCACGTTGCCGATCTGTGAAAGGAAAGCGCCAGCCAAGCCAGCCAGCCCGCTGCCAAAACCAAAGGTCAGCATGTTCACGCGCTCCGTCCGTACACCCAGACAAGCCGCCATGTTACGGTTCTGCATCACCGCTCGGATGAGTAGCCCCAGGGGTGTCTTCGTCAGCAGCAGCCATGTGCCGATCACGATCAGCACCGCAAAGCCAATCACGAATACCCGGTTCCAACCGAAGACCACGTCATTGACCGTCCAGTTATCGCTCAGCCAGGCAGGACTGTTGACCTGCACATTGTTAGACCCAAAGATCATCCGGAAAAGCTGCTGCAAAACCAGCGATACACCCCACGTCGCCAGCAGGCTTTCCAGCGGTCGGCGATAAAGGAACCGTATCACTCCGCGCTCCAGCGCCAGCCCGACAAGCGCCGCCATTATAAAAGCCATCGGCAGTGCGATAACGAAATACATCTCATACACCCAGCCCGTGGTATTCATACCCGGTAGAGTCATCTTGATCCCAAAGGGTGAAAGTGCCAGCCCTTCAGCAAACACACATTGCACCACATAAGAGGTATAGGCTCCCACTACGATCAGCTCTCCATGCGCCATGTTAATCACCCCCATCAGGCCAAACGTAATGGACAGGCCGATAGCCACCACCAGCAGAACAGATCCCGAAGACAACCCACGAAAGAGTGTCCCAAAAAAGTTTACCGTTGAGCGATGACCCTCCACGGCCGCCAGAGCCTTCTTGGCCGCAGACAACAGCTCCTTGTCACCCGCCTTCTCAGACTCCTTAATGATGCCTTCCAACGCATCCTTGGCGCTCAATGGATGAATTTCCTCCAAGGCCTTACAACCAGCCAGCCGCACCGCCACATCTGGACTCCGCAGTTGCGTCAGTGCAATGGCTTCTTGGATCGCACGCTTCACCGCACCATCCTTCTCGAGCTTGAGGCGACCTTCCAGAATCGGCAGTTTAGTCAGATCTCTTTCCATGCCGAGCTGAGAGATGGCCATCAGACGGTCCTTGGCATCAGGTGCTGCCAGCTTGGACAAATCAATGACCGCCTTCATCGCGCGACGGATGCTGCTATCCGTTTCTGCGATCTCCGTATTGGAGGCGACTCGCACAACCGCACCCGCTGCATCTTTATAGGGCTCCTTGTTATCCAGACGGACTGCGGATTCCTTCTTTGTAGCATCAGGATCGCCAGCCAGCGTCACAGGAATCTTCACACCGTCCGCTCCAGGCAGCAAATAAATGCCACCCTCTTTCCACAGTGTCAGCAAGGGCTCCGTTTCTGGATCACCCATTCCTGTCAAGGAGTTGACAAGCGCAACTTGCGCATCGCTGTCATCAGTAAGCACAACAGCTTCAGCAATGATCTGGCGGGCGCTTTTAGTCTCCTGCGCATGTGCCAGCCCTAGCGTGAAAATGAGAGCGACAAAGATACCGTGGAACCAGGCTTTATTCATATCAAATGCAGGTCGGAAGATAAGCCTTGGCATCGCACATTCAGTGCCAAGTCATCGCGTGAACTCTCCTCATCTCAGGGTTTAAAGAAAAAGGCGGCCCGCTGTTAACGGACCGCCTTTCATGGATAATCAACAGTTAATCCGAATCTCACTTAGCCTTGAACGTACCCTTCAGGAAGGGCTCGCCATAGACGTTGTCATACGACTTCAAAATCTTGAACTGACCATCGGCCTTCGTCTCACCGATGAAGACGTTCTTGGTCACGTGGTGGTTCTTCTGGCTCGTCACCGTTCCGCCAGGGCCGTCAAAGCTGATGCCCTTTTCCAGTTCGGCGATCACTTTGTCCACTTCGAAGGATCCTGCCTTCTCTACAGCGGCTTTCCACAGATACACACCCACATAGCTCAGTACCATCGGGGAGCAGGTCACACGGCCTTCCTTCACGATTCCAGGAACGTCGCTCTTTGCCAACCATGCCTGGAAGTCGCTGATGAACTTCTCGTTAGCCGGGGACTTGATGGACTGGAAATAAGTCCAGCAACCAAGCTGACCCACAAGCTGCTTAG